>MEKT01000032.1:4912-15165 GCA_001767435.1 Acidobacteria bacterium RIFCSPLOWO2_02_FULL_65_29
CAGGCAGGTCCAGTGCATAGATCGTGTAGTGGTCCCACAGCCGCGGAATCACTCGCTGGAAGTAGTCCAGTTGGGTGCGAACAGTGTGCATCAGAACCAGGGGCCGGCCAGTGCCTGCGGTGTAGTAGCGCAGCCGCGAACCATCGGGCCGGGTGAAAAACCGGACCTCGCCTCGGCCGTTGCTCCACGTTGTCGTGTAAGCCGTATCTGGAATGTCGTTGTGTTGCATTTCTGTCCTTTCAAGCACACCTGGGCGTCTGATCCGCTTAGCCATCCACGAACCGGCCTTGCCGTCCGTGGTCGGCGTTCTTAGTACGGCTTCACCGAGTGCTTTGCCGATGTGCGTGAACCTGTTCATCGCGGGTCGCGGTCGGGGCGGTGCCGCCGGCATGTCGCGCATCCCACCCGCCGCCCAAGGCGCGGAAAGAGGCAATGCCGGCGCGCGCCGCTTCGGTTTGCGCCTGCGCCTTCGCGTCGCGCACCTGCAGCAGGTTGCTATCGGCATCCAGTACCTCGATCAGGCTGACGACGCCCCCTCTGTAGGTGTAGGCGGCATCCGAGTTCTCCCGCGCACGCGCGAACGATGATTCACCCTGCGTCAGGATGCCGACCTGCGCTTCGCGTTTGACCAGGGCGGAGAAGGCGTTCTCGACATCCTCGGTCGCCCGCAACACGGCCAGCCGATATGCCGCCAGCGCTTCGGCCTCCTGGCCACGCGCAGCGGCGATCTGCGCATCGACCCGGCCGAAGTCGAACAGGCGCCAGCGCAGTCCGAGGAGGCCCAGGGCCTGGTTGGCGCCGCTGACGGGGACCGGCATCGACGGGCTCAGTTCGGCACGGTAGGTTCCCGGCTGCACGCCGAGCAGCACGTCCAGCGCGTTCATCGCCGCATCGAGCCCGGTTTCCAGGACGGGGATCTGCGCCTCGACCTGCGCGAGCGCACCCTCGGCCTGATTCACCTGGAGTTCGGCAGCGATCCCTTTTTCGTACTGGAGCGCGACTAGGGCGAGCAGTTGCCGGCGTGTCCGGGCTTGCTGCGTCGCGATCGCGATGCGCGCCTGTACGCCCCGGAACGCGACGTACACATCCGCTGTTTGCGCGGCGATGGCGAGCCGTGTCGCGACCGCGCCAGCTTCGGAGGCCGCGTACTCCGCGCGTGCGGCTTCGCGCCCGCGCCGCAGACCGCCGAACACGTCGATTTCCCAACTCGCTCCGAGGTTGGCTTCGTAGGAACTGCCCGTGCGGTCGAAGTCGGGCGTCGCGTTGAGCACCTGTCCCAGCGGTGTCTCGAGCGACTGATAGACTTTCGCACCGTGCGCGCTCACGTCGCCCGACGGAAGCAGCGCCGCACCGACCTGGCGCAATGAGGCACGCGATTGGGCGACACGCCGCTGCTTGCGCGATGTCCAGATTCTGTGCGAGGGCCAGGGAGACGAAGCGCGTCAGGGCCGGGTCATCGAAGGCGGCCCACCAGGCTTGGAGGTCCGCCTTGCTCTGAGCCTCCCGGCGCTCGACACCGTCCTGACCGAGGAAACGAGCCGAGAGGGGAGTCTCAGGCGGCCTGTAGTTCGGGCCATCATCGCCATCGAAATGATGGTCGTGAAGATGGAGGAAGGCTACGACCGCATCGGTGCCGCGGCCTATGCGTGGAGTCATACCGCCGCACCCATGCTCGCCGGCACCCTGGTGACCGCGATCGGCTTCATGCCGAACGGCTTCGCCAGGTCGACCGCCGGCGAGTACACCAGCAACATGTTCTGGATCGTCGGCATCGCGCTGATCGCATCCTGGGTGGTTGCTGTCGTATTCACGCCGTACCTGGGGGTGAAGCTGCTCCCGAACATCGCGAAGCGCGAGGGCGGGCACGCGGCGATCTACGACACGCCGCATTACAACCGCTTCCGGCGGGTTCTGGGTCTGGTCATTCGCCGCAAATGGCTGGTGGCGGGCAGCGTGGTCGGTGCGTTCATCGTCGCGGTGTTGGGCGTCGGCGTGGTCAAGCAGCAGTTCTTTCCGACGTCCGATCGACCGGAGGTGCTGGTCGAAGTGCAGATGCCGTATGGCACGTCCATCGAGCAGACGAGTGCCGCCACCGCCAAGGTGGAAGCGTGGCTGGCCAAGCAGCCGGAAGCCACGATCGTGACCGCGTACGTGGGCCAGGGCTCGCCGCGATTCTATCTGGCCATGGCACCGGAGCTACCGGATCCGTCGTTCGCGAAAGTCGTGGTACTGACGAACAGCGAAGAGGCGCGCGAAGCCCTCAAATTCAGGCTGCGTCAGGCAGTGTCCGACGGTCTGGCGCCGGAGGCCCGGGTGCGGGTGACCCAGCTGGTGTTCGGCCCGTACTCGCCGTTTCCGGTGGCGTTCCGTGTGATGGGGCCCGACCCCGACACGCTGCGTGACATCGCGGCGCAGGCACTCGCCGTCATGCACGCCAGCCCGCTGATGAGAACGACCAACAGCGATTGGGGCGAGCGCGTGCCGTCGTTTCGATTCGCGCTCGATCAGGACAGGCTCCAGAGCATCGGTTTGACGTCCAGCGACATCGGGCAACAGCTCCAGTTCCTACTGAGCGGCATCCCGATCACCGACGTCCGCGAAGATATCCGTTCAGTGCAGGTCACGGCCCGTTCTGCCGGCCACGTGCGGCTCGATCCGAGCAGGATTGCCGATTTCACCTTGGTTGGAACGGCCGGCCAACGGATTCCGCTGTCGCAGATCGGAACGGTAGACATCCCCATGGAAGACCCGATCCTGCGTCGTCGCGACCGCACGCCGACGATCACCGTGCGTGGAGACATTGCCGACGGCTTGCAGCCGTCGGACGTCTCCACCGTCATCTGGAAAGAGCTGCAGCCCCTCATCGCCCGACTGCCGGCGGGCTATCGAATTGAGCAGGGCGGTTCCATCGAGGAATCCGGCAAGGCCAATCGCGCCTTGGCGCCCCTCTTCCCGATCATGATCGCGCTCACGCTGATCACGATCATCTTCCAGGTCCGATCGATCTCCATGATGACGATGGTGTTCGCAACCGCACCGCTCGGCCTCATCGGGGTCATCCCGACCCTGCTCCTGTTCAAGCAACCGATCGGCATCAACGCGCTGGTCGGGCTGATCGCGCTGTCCGGAATCCTGATGCGCAACACGCTCATCCTGATCGGGCAGATCCGCCATAACGAGAAGGAGGGATTGGCGCCATTCGATGCTGTCGTCGAGGCCACCGTGCAGCGCTCCCGTCCGGTCGTTCTGACCGCGCTCGCCGCCATGCTGGCGTTCATTCCGCTCACCCATTCCGTGTTCTGGGGAACGCTGGCGTACACGTTGATCGGAGGAACCTTCGGCGGAACGGTCCTCACCCTGGTGTTCTTGCCGGCGTTGTACGCCATCTGGTTCAAGATCAAGCCGGCGGCAAGGGACGGGCAGGCCGTTTCTTCGATTCAAGTGGAGCCTGTCGCAGGCTAGCAGAAGGAGTCGGCACGGCTTTCCTATCGCTACGGCCGGAACAGCCGCGTCACCTTGATAACCAATGCGCGCGTCGACAGCTCCGACCAGCGCTCGCCGAGCACCCCGGTGTTCCGGTCCTCCGTGTAGACGACGAACAACTCGCTTCCAGGTGCCCACTCCCAGCGAAGCCGGAAGTTCCCGCTGACGGTCTGACTCCCGGTGCTGTACTGCACGAGGCCGCTCACATACGCGCGTGGCGTCATCGTGTACGTCACACGCGTCCGGGCGACGTGCTGGTTGTACTGCCCGGAGTGTGTCTGCTGTGGCAGGTCGAGCCAGTTCAACTCCAGGCTCGGTTCGATCGAAAGTTGAGGATGGACCTCGACACGGCCGTTCCCGAGGCTTACGGAGAACCGCTCACCCGTATAGAAGCCACCCCATTGCACGCCCAAGTTCCCCTGCCACCGCCGCTGGGGCCCGAACCGGTAGCTCGCTTGGTAGTCCGCCCGCGCGTAGCGGCCCGTCTCGAAGAGCGCCCCGGAGATTCGCTCACGGCGCGCCAGAAACTCGAACGTGTCCGTGGCGTTCACGGTGAACGCGTCCCCGTTCTCGAGATCAAGGGAGATCTGACCGCTGCGATCCCGGCTCTCGACGTACCTCGCCCGATCGTTCTCGAAATAGTTGACGTCTCCCTGGAAACTTATCTGCCGGATCCACGGGATAGACGTGGGCCGCGGGCTGAATCGGGCGCTAAGCGCGCTGTTGCGGAAATCGCGGCGGCGCACGAATCCGAGCTCCGGGTTGAACTCGTTCCCGACGACGACGTAATCAGCCGTGCCTCCGATGAGGTCGGCATCGTAGTTCAACCGGGCCCGATAGCTCTGGTCGTTCCCGGCGAGACGCGGAGTGTGTGACCGCGCATAGTAGGTGACGAGGTTCGCTTCGTCGTTGAAACCGAAGTCGCCGTCGGCACCCCACGCCCTGTTCGACTCGCCCGGCACTGCGATCGACGCCGACCGGTTCTCGAACAGCGCTCCGACATTGCTCCGGCGAAACACGTTGCGTTTCACGCGGGCGACGGTGAAGTTCGTTGAGACCGCGCCGATCGTGTCGTCTTCCGCCGTCTGGATGCTGAGCAGGCCGACGTCGAAGGCGCCGACTTTCCCCGTAAGCCGTCCGCCGGCGAGCACCTGCACAGGGGCGCTCCCCAGGAGGCCGATCCGCCGGGAATAGAAGAGCGTCGGCGCCGCGCCGCCGCCGCCACCGCCCGGCCCCGAGGAACCCAACCGGCCGATCCCGAAGTCATACACGCCCCTCCCTTCCAGGAAGAACTCGCGCTTCTCAGGAAACAGCAGGTTGAAGCGCGTGAGGTTCACCTGCTGCTCGTCTACTTCGACTTGCGCGAAGTCGGTGTTCACCGTGAGGTCCAGCGCCAGGTTCTGCGTGACGGCGTACTTGACGTCCAGGCCCGCGTCCGCCAGCCAGTCATTCTCGACAGCGGGAACGACGACCCGATCGGTGCTGATCCGCGAAGTCGCAAACGGCTTCACCTCGAGGTTCAGCCCCGGCGGAGGCGCCTCGATCCCGACCAGATCTCCGTACATCGAGACGCGGAAGACCGCATTCGGTCCGGACCCCGCCACCTGGATCGGCACCGCGGTGAGGTAGCTCCACTCATTGCTGCGCAGCACGGAACGACGGATCTGAACACCCCAGGTCTGCTCGACGCCCGGACGATAACGGAGCGACTTGAAGGGAATAGCCATTTCAACCGTCCATCCGCCGTCGAAGCGACCCGTGGCCACATCCCAGACGGGATTCCAGTCGAAATTGGGCGTCGCCTGATTGGTGATCTGCACTTCCGCGAAGCCGCCGATTGGGTTCACGAAGAAGCCGACGGCGTTACGGCGGTCGTGGTAGGTGTCGAAGTAGATCCCGAAAGAGTCGTTGGCGCGGAGTTGGGTCGAATCGCGGCGCATCTCGTTCGCAATCCACCCCGCCTCGCCTCGCATTTCCCACACGCGGGCGGCGACGTAAAGGTTCGCGGCGTCGAAGCCGATCCAGACGTCCGTCCGCTCCGAGGGTGCGCCTCGCGATACCGGGACGGCCTGGATCAGGTCGTCAAACGGCGGCGACATTTCATAGAAACGCTCGTCCAGGCGGCCATCCACGACGACCTCTTCGCCGACACGGAAAGCGCGGACCGTCGGATGGCCGTCCGAGTCCCTGGTGATCGCACGGGCGGCGGGGAGGCCGGGAACCGGTGGGATGGGGAGGCCGGCCGAAAGCGGGTCGGCTCCCGGGAGCGCCTGTCCGAAGACACTGGCGGGCAGGAGCAGGCTGATGGCGAGAGGAGCGGTCGCAAGAGCACGGGAGGCGACCCACCTGCATCGATGCATGACAGCCCGGAGGCGACGGTGCCGCATAAGAGAGTTGGTCAGAACGATACCCTTCCGCGGATGATCAGAACCGGAAGAAGCGGTTCACCTTCACGACGACCGATCGGTTCTGCAGGCCGGGCATGCCGGGCGCCGCCTCGCTGTCCCGTTCCTCGTTCAACACGATGAAGAGCTCGCTTCCGGGGGCGTACTCCCAGCGCAGGCGCGCGTTGGTGCCGATCGTCCTAGTGCTCGAGTTGTACTGGAGCAGCGCGCTGGCAAACAGGCGCGGCGTGAGCGTGTAGGTCACCCGCGAGCCCAGGAGCTTCGTGGTGAACGAGCCGGCAGACAGGTCGAGCCAGTTGAACGACACGTTGGGTTCGACCGACAGCTGCGGAGAGAAGTTGAGGCGGGCTCGGTTGTATGTGATTGCGGTGCGATCGCCGCCGTAGAAGGAACCGCGTTCCACGAGAATCGTGCCGGAGAAAGGACGCTGCTGGCCCAGCGTGTAGCCCATACGCGCCGTGGTGAAGCGGTAGCCGCCGACCGGGACGAGCGCGCCGGGCGTGATGCTGAACTGGCGCGTGATCAGCTCGTAGTCCTCGTTGAGCCCCAGTTGGAACCTGTCGCTGTTCTGGAAGTCGATGCCGAACTCGCCATCGAGCACTCGCGTCGTAACCCGGCCGGCCCCATCCTCGATGTACGTGATCTGCCCCGTGCCCGAGAACTTCCGCACCGATGGAATCGACGCAGGCCTCGGGCTGAAGCGTGCGAGCGCGAAGTTCTTGTACATGTCACTGCGCCGCAGGAACCCGACTTCCGGATTGAAGTTCCTGCCGACGACGAGCCGCTCGATCTGCAGGCCGTAGCGATCGCCGCCGTAGTCCATCTGCGCTCGATAGCTGATGTCGTCGCCGTCGAGGCCTTCGGATCGACTCTTGGCCAGCGAGGTGGCAAACGTCAGGGCCTGGAAGAAGGCGAACGTTCCGTCGACGCCGTACACCTGGTTGGATCCGCCGAGCGTCTGCGATGTCGATCGCGATGTCACGAGCAGCCCGAGGCTGCTTCGACGGAGGATGTCGCGTTTGACGCGGACGATCGAGAAGTTCGTGGCCTCGGCCCCCGCCGTCTCCTCGTCGCGTGTCTGCATGTTCACCAGCCCAAGCTGATACTGTCCGACCCGCCCCGTCACCCGGCCTCCGGCGAGAATGGGCACCTCGCGATTGCCGGCGAGACCGATGCGGCGGCTGTAGAAGAGGATGGGCACGTCGGAGGTGGCCTGCGCGGCCGGCGCGAAGGTGTTGTTGCCGAAGGTGAAGAGGCCCTGATTCTCCAGGAAGAAGTCGCGCTTCTCGGGGAAGAAAAGACTGAAACGGGTCAGGTTCACCTGCTGCTCGTCGGCCTCAACCTGCGCGAAGTCGGTGTTGTAGGTGAGGTCGGCCGTCAGGTTCTGTGTGATGCTGTACTTCGCGTCGACGCCGATGTCGCCGTCCGGATCGTTCGAACGTCTCGGGGTGGCGACATGGTCGGTCGTCACGTCCGCGATGACGTAGGGCTTGATCTCGAGGTTGCGCGACAGGGGCGGCGCCTCGAGTCCGACGAGATTGGCGTAGAGCGACGCCGAGAAGTCGGCGCGGCCGAGCCCGAGCGCCGGCGGCAACTTGGTCAAGTACGAGATCTCGTTCTTCCACTTGTTCGAGCGGCGCGCCTGGAATCCCCAGTCCTGCGTCGAGCCCGGCGCGTAGCGGATCGACTTGAACGGCAGGGCGGCCTCGATGGTCCAGCCGCCCTCGAAGCGGCCGGCCGACAACGTCCACACAGGATTCCAGTCGACGTTCATCTGCCGTTCGTTCGTGCTCTGGATATCGGTGCGGGCCCCGAGCGCGTTGGCTTCGAAGAGGATGGCGTTGCGGCGATCGCGGAAGGTGTCGAACGCGAACTCGACGGAGTCGCCCTGCCGGATATTGCCGCTGTCGCGCCGCATCTCATTCGTAATCATGCGGTCGGGCTGACTCTCCCAGGCGCGGAAGCTCACGTACACGTTCTCGTCGTCGTAGAAGACCCAGACCTCGGTCCGTTCAGTGGCGGGTTGGCCGCCGTCCGGTTCCATTTGGATGAATCCGGAGGCGGGATGCACGTCCTGGTAGATCGCTTCGTCGAGCCGTCCGTCGGTGCGCATCGGCGCCGACAGGCGAACGGCGCGGACGGTCGCGCGTCCCTGGTCGTCGCGGCTGAGGGTCTGCGGCAATGCGGGCGGGGGAGGACCGATCGGCCCTTCCGCGGCCGCCGGTATCTGGCCCGCGGCAGACAGTGGTATCGCCAGCATCGCCAGGACAGCGGGCATAATCAAGCGTGAAAGGCCTGTACGCATGGTCTCCTGACGGGAGGCTCAGTTGCCACCGCCGAGCGATGCGTGTATATACATGTAATATGTCGCGAACGTCAAGCCGCGAGTTGTTGCAGCCGTGGGTGGCGCTCCCCTGCGCTTGCGCTACCGTGCGGCGGCTCGGGCGACTGGCCACCAGGTTTTACGATGTTGAGATGCGGCCGTCAGGGATGGAGACAGGCCAGTTCACTCTTCTGGCGACGATTCGCCACGTTCCTGGGATCTCCCAGATTTACATCGCCCGCCGCCTCGGCATGGATACGACGTCGCTCACCCGGACGCTGGGCGTCCTGCTGAAAAACGGGTGGGTCGAAAAGGCGCAGGGATCGGATCGGCGCAGCCGTGTGTTCACGATCACCCGCGCCGGCGAAGCGCAGCTCCTGCGGGCCCGGCCCTACTGGCAGCGCGCCCAGCAGCGGTTTGTCTCAATCGTCGGTGCCGATGGGACCAAAGCGCTCGTTGAGGCCGTCGAAGCAGTGGCACTCGCGCTCAACGCGGAGGTCGCCGATCTCCATCGCGCACGCCGGTCTGCGCGCGTCAGGAAACGCAACGCACGCGCTCGCTAATGGTTGCTCGGGATGTTGTCAGCGTCCAGAAATTGGGTCCCTCCTCTTTAACACGCTCGCGAAAATGGTGCCTCTCGCGCCCCCGCAGATCCCATTCGAGCAGATAGGCGTCGGCGACCGCGCGGTCGTGTGCGTACTCACGCGTCTGGCCCGACGCGGCCGTCGCCGCCAGTGGAAGCGCCGCGACAGAACCGCTGAATCCGATGACGCCGTGAATCGCTTTTGGTCGTACGGCTCGAACCATTCGGGTTCGTGCAGCAGTCCGCCGGAGAACTGCGCATGAAGGCCCGCGCCGCCACACGGGACACATTCTGGTTTCAATGTCACCGACGACGTGAAGGGTGTGGACTGTCACGAGTCCAATCCACAAACCGACCGTCTGCTTAGTCTGGCTCCGACCATGCCGCAGCCTGGTCACGGCGTCCATGGAGAACTCTGGCGATCAGGAGATCCTCATCGTATCGATAGTAGATGACGTAGCTCTCGACGACGAGCGAGCGAACGCCGTCGCCGAACTCTGGCTGCGACCCATGCGAGGCTGTTCGACGAACATCTCGAATCGATTGAAGATCGCGTCAATGAGTCGATCGGCGGTGGTGGGACTGGCATCCTCGGCGACGCAGAACCAGATCTCCTCGAGGTCCTGCTCGGCAAGATGGACAGCCGACACGACATCTACGACTTCTTGGTGCGAGCTGTACGACCGCGCGACTTGATCCGATCGGCGAGCTGGCGACCTGAGGTCTTGTTGTAGGTGCGTAACTTGCCGCGGGCGAACTGGTCGAACCCGGCCTGCACGTCCGCGCGAAGCTGCTCCCTCGCCTGGTCGCGTTCCTTCAAGAGCCGGAGCGCCTCACGGACAACTTCGCTGGCAGTCTGGTACAGGCCGCTCTCAACCTTTTCGTTCACGAGTCGTTCGAGCTCTGGCGTGAGCGAGACGTTCATGCGATCAGCCCTCTTGTGGAGACTAGACGTCATAGCGGATATTGTCAATATTTGACAAGAACGGACACGGACACGATGGCTGATCTGTCCCTACGATTGTCCCCGCGAGCCGCCAAGACACCGCCTCCAGAGCCAACGCCAGCCAAGTCGTCTGATCGGGGAAGCTACGGGAGTGAAGGATTTATCAGGAAAATCGAAGATGTCCGAGGGGCGGATTTGCGTTTTAGCAAACCGTTGCACAGGCCGATTTCGAAGCGGTCTCCAACACTTCAGTTCAGCGTGATTGACCGCATCGGTCATTTCACAGAGGAAGCAGTACCGGCGCGGCTATACTGGAAAAGCCCGTAAGCGATCGCGGCACATTGGAGGACTTATCACAATCGGCAAAATTCTGATCGTTGCGCGTTCGTTAGTTGTTGATTCTAAATGGAGAGATGTCAGAGTGGTCGATTGAGCACGCTTGGAAAGCAAATCCGGGGAGCCTCACCGAGCAATACCGACGCACTGCATGTCATAAGCGCGACACTGACTTCC
>MEKT01000033.1 GCA_001767435.1 Acidobacteria bacterium RIFCSPLOWO2_02_FULL_65_29
CCTCAAGGCCACCGCCGTTCCCAACGCGGGGCGCGAGGTGTTCTACAGCCTGGCGGAGATGAAGAACGCCCAGCAAGAGACCGACCAGGCCAGGCAGTGGTACGAGAAAGCGAGCGCGGCCGACCCCTGGTGGGGCAAGCCGCTCTACAAGCTTGCCCTGCTGGCGCTCGACAAGGGCGACAGGCAGAGCGCCGCGAAGCTGTTCGACCGGGCCATCGCCGTAGATCCTGTTTCGGCGGAGGCGGCGCTGGCGAAAACGGCCCTCGATCATTTGAACAGATAGTCTGGCCGTTAAGGGAGAATCGGCCCTGCGTGCGGCAGCCTTGGCCATCGCCGTGCTCCTCTGGCAGCAACCGCCCGCCGGCGGCGTGCTGCTCGTGACGGTGTCGGCCGGAGGCCGGGCGATCGTCGACGTCGACCTCGACGACCTCGTGATCGAGCAAGGAGGCGCCGCCGGCGAAGCGCTCGACGTCCACGTCGCCGACTACCCCCTGGCGATCCTGCTCGATGGCAGCCCACCCGCGCCTGGTGAGTACGACACGATTCGTGACGCGGCCGCACGGTTCGTCGCGCGTATTGGTGACCGCGCCGTGGCGGCCGGCACACTCGCCGGATCCTCGGCACTGTTTGCGACCTTCGACGACGAGCGCGGGAACGTCCTGGCGCAAATCCGGGCGGCGCCCGCCACTCCCTCGGGCGCCGATCCGCTCGACGCCATCGCAGGCGCCGTGCGTGCGATCCAGGCCACCGAATCGCCGTTTTCGGCCATCGTGGTCATCTCGGCAAGGGCCATCGACGCGGAATCGATCGGATCGGCCGGCTCGCTGGCGCCGATTGTCGAGAGTCGAATCCCCGTGCATGTGATCGCCCGCCGTGAATCGGCCTCGGCCGGCCCTGGAAACAACGTCAACAACGTCAACAACGTCAACGACGTCAAGGACGTGCTGCGGGAAGTGGCCACCCTGACGCGCGGACAGTACACGACCATCTATTCGCCGGCTTCCTACGCCATCGCACTCGACCGGCTGGCCGATCGGCTCGCGACCGAGCTCATGATTCAGTACTTGGCGCCGCCCGACGCGCCCCCTGGCGGCGAGGTGCGCGCGGGTGTGAAGATTCCGGGGGCCAGGGTGACGGCTCTAGGGGTGTCGGCAGTGTCTCGGTAGGTCAGGTGTGTGAAGGATCGGCGGCTGCGCGCCCTGGCGGATGCCGTGGCGGCCTACGAGAAGGAATTCGGCCCGATCACCGCCGAAGAGCTTGCCGTCCAGGAGCGCGCCGATCGCGCCGCTGCGCACGTCGTTCGAGGCGCCGGACCACGGGCAGCGCGGGCACGCCGGGTGCGCCGGCGCGGCGCGGCATGACGCTCGTCCTCGATAGTGGCGCGCTGATCGCGCTCGAACGAAACGACCGCGCCATGTGGCGCCGCCTGAAGGCCGCGCATCTGGGCGGCCAGATCCCCGTGAGCCACGGAGGTGTGATCGGTCAAGCGTGGCGCGGCCAGGGTCCGCGACAGGCGCGCCTCGTGACGGCACTCGCCGCGATCGACGTTCGTCCACTGGACGAGACCCTCGGACGATCGGCGGGTCAGTTGCTCGCGGTCGCCAGACGGCGCGATGTGATCGACGCCGCCCTTGTGTTGCTCGCACAGGACGGCGATCACATTCTCACGTCCGATCCGGACGACATCGAACCGCTCGCCCGGGCGTCGGGAGTTCACAGCGAAATCATCCGCACCTGATCTCTCGCACCGGAGGGTCGGCGCGTGGAGGCGGCCCTACCTGCCCTACCCGCCCTGCCTGCCGTACCTGGCCTACCAGGCCACCCGGCCGTCTAGTGTTTCCTCGTTTCCACCTGTCTGAGCGCTTCGTCGATCAGCTTCTCGTTGTCTTCCTTCGAGAGATTGCGCTGGATGATCTTCGACGCGATCGCGACCGACAGATCGATCGCCTCGTGGCGAATCTGCTCGAGCGCCCTCGTCGTCTCCAGCTGAATCTGGCGCTCGGCGTTCTTGACGATGCCGTCGGATTCGGCCTTCGCCTTCTGACGCATTTCATCCCGAAGCCGGGCGGCATCCGTGCGGCTTTGCGAGATGATGGCTTCCGCTTCGACGCGCGCCTGCCGGACGATCTGCGCGGATTCCTGCTGCAGGCGCGCCAGCTCCTCGGTGGCGAGCTTGGCGTCGTCGAGCGACTTTCTGATCGTCGCCTGACGGCTTTCGAGCGCCTTGAGCAGCGGACCCCAGGCGAACTTCGCAAGCGCGGTCAGCAGGACCAGAAACGTCAGGATGGTCCAGATGTACAGTCCGGGATCGGGCTGGACCAGCGGGTTATCCATTGCCGAGCGTCCTTTCACGCGCCCGAGGGCGGTAACGAAGCTCCGTCTCAAACCGACGAGAAAAACGAAGCCTCTGGGTCGGTGAAGCTTCGTGACCAGTTGCGCGGCCGGCGGAGCGGCCGCGCCTAAGACAGCTTCTAAGGCTCACCGATAGAGACTTGCTTCATGTGTCACGATCATGGCCTTAGAAGATGTCTAGAGAATCAGTACGAGGAACGCAAACACTTCGGCCAGAATCGCGACGCCTTCGAGCAGGAAGAGCGGCAGGTTGACGGCCCCCGTGATCTGAGCGGCCGCGCTCGGCTGGCGGGCGATGCCCTCGGCAGCCGCGGCGGCCAGCTTGCCGATGCCGAGACCGGCGCCAATCACGATCATGCCAAGGCCGAGCGCCACGCTGATCAGGTGCGTGCGACTCGCCGGGGCCGCTCCGGCGGCCGCTTCTTGAGCGAAGGCGGCCGTACCAACAACCGACGCAAAGACGACGGCGAGAAACGCGACCACCATCGCTCTGCGGAGAAAGCCTGCTGTCCTCATTCCCGTGTCCTTTCGTATAGTGAGTTAACGAAGCGTCGCGTCAAACCGACGAGTGGAAAACGGAGCGTCGGCCGTGGCGCCGCTTCGTTCATAGTTGCGCGGCCGCGTCGCGGCCGCGCCTAAGCCGGGCTTGCGTCGCCAGAATTCGACACATTTGTACACATTCTGGGCAGGCAAGCACGGCTAGTGATGAACGTGAATGGCCATGCCGATGAACACGGCCGTCAGGAGCGAGAACACGTACGCCTGCACCAGCACCACGATGATCTCGAGGAGCGAGATGCCAAAGGCCATCGGCACCGACAGGACGAACCCGACGCCAATCCCCGCAATTGCGGTACCGAACCTTTCGGTGAAGAGAAAGACGAACGAGAGAATCGCCAGGATGGCGATGTGGCCGCCCGTCATGTTGGCCGCAAGCCGCATGGTCAGGGCGAACGGGCGCACGAACATCCCCATGAGCTCGATCGGAATCAGGATGACGTAAATCGGCGCCGCCAGGCCGTGCGGGACCAGGTTTTCCCAGTGCTTGACGAACCCGTGTGCCTTTGTGCCGGCGACGATGATGGCCAGAAAGGTAATCGTGGCAAGCGCCGCCGTCACGTTGAAATTGGCCGTGGCGGTCGAGCCGCCGTGCATGACCCGCACGATGAACGACTCTTCACCGGCGTGCAGCACCCAGTGGTTCAACACACCGAGGACGTCGAAGATGGGAATCAAGCCGATCGCATTTGCCGAAACGATGAAGATGAACAGCGTGAGCACGAGCGGCGTCCAGGTGTTCACCCACTTCTTGCCGACGTTGGGCAGCACAATGCTGTCGCGGACGAATTCGACGATGGCCTCGAGGGCGTTCATGAAGCCCGAAGGCACGAGGCGATCCTGACGCAGATAGCGACGGATGGCCCACGTCACGAGCACGAACACCGTGCCGGCGACCAGCCACAGCATGAGCACGTGCTTGGTCACCGAGAAGTCGATGCCGGCGAGGGTCGGAAGGTGAATCAGCGGGTGCTCGCGCGAGCTGTTCGACACGTGCTCGAGGATGGTCCGACCCGCATTGAACGTCTCGGCCGCTGCTCCGGCCAGATGCTCCGCGGCGGGTTCCTGAAAGGCCATCGCTCGTGTTTACTCAGGGCGAGTACGCGACCCGCCCGCGAAGAGACGCCGCAGATACAGCGCCTCGATCACGTACATCATCACCAAGTACCCGGCGAAGCTCGCGACGAACGGCACGGGTGTGATCGAGAGCCCCCAGATCATCACCGCGAGGTACACGCCAACGAACACGAGCTTCGCGGCAAAAGCCGCCATCATCACCGAGGTCACTGCTTCAGGATTCCGCCGGTGCGTCCTGGCCGTCAGGAGCCAGGAGCCAACGGCCACCATGAGCGGCCCGACCATCCCAAACCACATGGCGCGCGCCATGTCCGCCTCGGCGAACGCCGCCAGCGCCAACCACGACGCCACGCTCGTTCCGGCCATCCACCAGATGGGCGTCAGCATCGGTCACTCGCGCGGCGGCCCCCCGGACCGCCAGACGGTCCTCGCGAGCTCGTAGAAACCCACGACCAGGCCGGCGAGCAGACCCGCGAGCAGAAACCAGTGGGACGTGCCACGCCACCGGTCGATCGCATAGCCGATGCCCCCGAGCAGGAGGATGGCGCCGATCAGCGTGTACCCGGCGAGCGCGGCGGGCCCCGCCCGGCGAATGTTCTCCTGAAAGGCGTTCAGGGAACGCTGCAGGTCGCCCCCGCGGTCCTCGTCCTTGGTCAAGCGCGCTCTTGGCCGGGCAGTATAGCGTACCTTGTGAAAAACTTCACCAACTGACGTAATTGGCCCAACGACAGAGCTTATGGTGCGGCCGCGCCGCCCAGTCCCAGCGTCTGCGCAGACTTCTCCGCCACCTCGAAGAGCACCCGTGGATAGACGCCCAGGACGAGCGTCGCCGCCACGGCAACGGCCAGCGTGAGCGCGAGCGCGGGGCTCGCCGTCGGCTCCGAACCGGTTGTCTCCTTCTTCAGATACATGAAGACCACCAGCCGCAGGTAGTAATACAACGAGACCGCGCTGTTCAGCACGCCCACGACCGCCAGCCCGACGTAGCCGGATTCGATCGCGGCCCGGAACAACCAGAACTTGCCCATGAAGCCTGCGGTCGGGGGAATGCCGCCGAGCGACAGCATGAACAACAGCATCGCGAACGCCGCAACGGGATGCCGGACATGCAGCCCGCTGAAATCCTTGAGCTCGTCGCCGACGACGTCGGCGCGGCGCATCATCACGATCACGGTAAACGCGCCGAGCTGCATGAACGTGTAGATCAACAGATAGATGAGCATCGCCGACACGCCCAGGGGCGTCCCCGCCACCACCCCGATGAGCAGATACCCCGCATGCGCGATCGACGAGTACGCGAGCATGCGCTTCAAGTTCGACTGCGTCAACGCGGCCACGTTGCCGACCGTCATGGTGACGATCGCCAACGCTTCGAACAGTAGTTGCCAGTCGCTCGTCATCGATGGCAGGCCTTCGACGAAAATCCGCAGGATCATCGCAAACGCCGCCGCCTTCGATCCGACCGAGAGAAATGCCGTAATCGGCGTCGGCGCGCCCTCGTACACGTCGGGCGCCCACATGTGGAACGGCACCGCAGCGATCTTGAATGCCATACCGGACACGACGAGGATCACGGCCAGCACGAGCAACGGATCGCGGGCCTGCCCCGCAAAGACCGACGCCATCACGTGGAGATTGGTCGAACCCGATAGGCCGTACAGGAGGGACATGCCGTAGAGCAGGATGCCGAGCGAGAAGGCGCCCAGCAGGAAGTACTTGACGGCCGCCTCGTTGGACCGCTGGTTCGGCTTGATGAAGCCCGTCAAGATGTAGAACGACACCGCCATCGTCTCGAGACCGATGAAGCTGGTGATGAGGTCGATGCCCCCGGCCATGATCATCATGCCGAGCGTGGCGCAGAGCACGAGGAAGAAGTACTCGCCCGGGCTCACCTCTTCGATCTCGAGGTATCGCACCGACATCAGGACCGTCATGATGGCGGACACGAGAAACACGACCTTGAAGAACAGCGCGAAGCGATCGACCGCAATGAGACCGTTGGCAACCTCGACGTCGGTGTCGGCGAACGGCAGGAGCGACGCCAGCGTCGCACCCAGAACCGCGACGGTGATCCACGCCAGGGCGCGGCTCCCGCGTGGCAGGAGCACGTCGGCGACGAGCACCGCGAGCGCACCCGCCGTGAGCACGATCTCCGGCAGGAGGTAGTAGAAATCGATCGCGTTGATGCCGGCTGGCATCAACGGGGCTCCCTTGTCAGAGGCGTCGGAGACGTCGGAGACGTCGGAGGCGCCCCTAGCGTCCCTGCCTGCGGTTCGAGCGGCTGGCCGTCCGGACCGCACGGAAGCACCGACAGGAACGGGGCCGCGCTGTTAGCGCTGTCAGCGTTGTTGCGAGCCATCAACCGCGGGTCTGCCGCGGCTGGCGTTCCCGCGGCCGATGCGACGGGGAGCGGCGTCACGCAGTCGGCGGCCAGCGCGGTCGCGTACTGCGGGCTCACGCGCGCAACCACACGGTTGACCGAGGTGCTGATCCGGTCGAGGAACGGCTTGGGATAAATGCCGATCCAGACGGCCAGGATGATCAGCGGCGCGAAGGTCGCGAACTCGCGGCCGCTCAGGTCGGCCAGCGTCTCGTTCTTCGGATTCTCGACTTTGCCGAACATCGTGCGCTGGTAGAGGTAGAGCATGTACGCGGCGCCAAGCACGATGCCGCTCGCGGCAATCACCGCCCAGGCCTTGTTGGCCACGAAGACGCCCTGCAGGATCAGAATTTCACCGATGAAGCCGTTGAGCGTCGGCAGCCCGATCGAGGACATCGTCATCACCAGGAAGACGGCCGCGTACACCGGCATGACCTTCGACAAGCCGCCGTACTCGGAAATCTCACGGGTGTGACGGCGCTCGTACACGATGCCCACGATGAGGAAGAGCGCGCCAGTCGAGATGCCGTGGTTCAGCTGCTGGATGATGCTGCCGGTGATGCCCACGGGGTTCAGGGCGAACATGCCGAGCATGACCAAGGCCATGTGGCTCACCGACGAGTAGGCGACGAGCCGCTTCCAGTCCTTTTGCGCCAGCGCCACGAGCGCGCCGTAGACGATGCCAATCGCCGACAGAGTCACGATCATCGGCACGAAGTGCCTGGACGCCTCGGGCAGGATGGGCAGACTGAACCGCAGGAACCCGTACGTGCCCATCTTCAGGAGGACGGCGGCCAGAATCACGGAGCCGGCCGTCGGCGCATCGGTGTGCGCATCGGGCAGCCACGTGTGGAAGGGAAACATCGGGACCTTGATCGCGAAGCCGAGAAAGAACGAGAGGAAGATCCACCACTGCAGGTCGAACGGGAGATTCATCCCCTGGTACTGAGTCACGTCGAAGGAGTACACGCCCGTGACGGTGTGGCCGTGGAAGTAGAGCGCCAGGATGCCAAGCAGCATGACGACGCTGCCGACCAGGGTGTACAGGAAGAACTTGATCGCCGAGTACAGGCGGTTCGAGCTGCCCCAGATGCCGATGAGGAAGTACATCGGCACCAGCATGACCTCCCAGAACAGGAAGAACAGGAGGAAGTCGAGCGCCATGAACGCGCCGAGCATGCCGGTCTGCAGCACGAGCAGGAAGATGTAGTACTCCTTCACGCGCTCGGTGATGGCGGACCACGACGACAACACGGCGATGGACCCCATCATCGTCGTCAGCAAAATGAGCAGCGCCGCGAAACCGTCGATCCCGAGGAAATACTCAGCGCCGATCGAGGGAATCCAGGGTGCGCGCTCGACGAACTGGAAGTCGGGGCTCTGCGGATTGAGCCAGAACCAGAGCGGAACCGAAATCGCGAAGCCGACGAACGCCACGATGTTGGCAATCCACTTGATGGCGTTCTCGTTCTGCTTGTTCACGAACAGCAGTACGAGCGCGCCGGCCAGCGGCGTGAACAGAATGAGCGAAAGATAGTGAGTCATAGGGACCGCAGAATCAGATACACGCCCACGAACGCGAAGATGCCGAAGACCATCAGCAGCGCGTAGTTCTGCACGAGCCCGGTCTGCAGCCGGCGGAACCAATAGCTCGACTCTTCCGTCGTCCACCCCACGAGGTTCACGGCGCCGTCCACGACGTATCGATCGGTCAGCCCCGACAGCCACGAGCTGACGAGCGTGAGCCAGCCGGTGCCGTTGACGCCGCCGTCGACGACGTGGCGATCGAAGCCCCAGAGTCCGCGCCCGCCGGCCATCGTGCCCGCCACGACCGTCGCGTTGTACAGCTCGTCCACGTAGTACTTGTGGGACAGCGTGCGGTGCGCGCCCGCCCACTGCTCGGCCAGACGCTCCGAGACCTCGGGGCTGGTGATGTAGAACTTGCGAGCGAGGAGAATCCCGATGACGGCGATGACGACCGAGAACAGCATCAGCGCGCGTTCGATGTTGACGGAGGCGTGCTCGGCGTTGTCTTCTGGCGCGGCCTCCGCCTGGGCAGCTGCCGGCTCGGCGGCCTCGGCCGCGGCCTGGTGGGCCGTCGACGCCGTGAAGCTCGGCTCGAGAAAATGCTCGATCGCGTTTCCGCCGCCGACGGCCGCGGGAATGCCGACCAGGCCGGCGACCATCGCGCCGACGGCCAGTGCCATCAGCGGGAACGTCATGGGCGTCGGCGACTCGTGCGGCCCGTGCCACGGACCGTGGCCGCCATGTCCCGTCGCGGCGTGCCCGGCATGGTCATCGTGCGAGCCTGGGTGCGCCGCCGCCGCTCCGGAATCGCCGCCGTGACCGTGCCCCGCGGCCTCCCAGGCGGGCCCGCGATAGCCGCCAAGAAAGGTCATCGACATCAACCGGAACATGTAGAACGCCGTCATCATCGCGGTGACGACCGCCAGCGCCCAGATCAGCGTGTTGTGCTCGAACGCCCGGTACAGGATTTCGTCCTTGCTGAAGAAGCCCGACAGCGGCGGAATGCCGGCGATAGCCAGCGTGCCGATCATCATCGTCATGAACGTGACCGGGAGGTACTTCTTGAGTCCACCCATCCGCCGCATGTCCTGCTCGCCCGCCATGGCGTGGATCACCGATCCGCTGCCGAGGAACAGGAGGGCTTTGAAGAACGCGTGCGTCATCAGATGGAAGGCGCCGGCCGAGAACGCGCCGACGCCCATCGCGGTGAACATGTAGCCGAGCTGCGACACGGTTGAATACGCGAGCACCCGCTTGATGTCGTACTGCACCAGGCCAATCGAGGCGGCCATGAGCGCCGTCAGCACACCGACGATCGCGACCACTTCCATGACCATCGGGGCGTGCGAGAAGAGCACGGCGTTCCGACCCACCATGTACACGCCTGCCGTCACCATCGTCGCCGCATGAATCAGCGCGGAGACGGGCGTCGGTCCCTCCATGGCGTCGGGCAGCCAGACGAACAGCGGAATCTGCGCGCTCTTGCCGGTCGCGCCAATGAACAGCAGCAGGGCAATGGCCGACAGGACGCCGAACTGCATCGTCTCGACGGGCATCAAGGCAGCCGCGTCCTGCACCGCCCGGAAATCGAGCGTGCCGAACGTGTAGTAGATCAGGAACACACCGAGGATGAATCCCCAGTCACCGATCCGGTTGGTGATGAACGCCTTCTTGCCCGCATCGGCCGCGCTCTTCTTCTCGTACCAGTAGCCGATCAGCAGGTACGAGCAGAGGCCAACGCCTTCCCAGCCCACGAACATCACCAGGAAGTTGTTGCCCAGGACGAGCATGAGCATGAAGAAGCAGAACAGGTTGAGGTAGCAGAAGAAGCGCGCCACGCCGCCGCGCGGCTCCTCGGCCATGTACGCCGTCGAGTAGACGTGAATGAGCGTGCCAACGCCGGTGACGACGAGCAGCATCATTCCCGAGAGCGGATCGAGCCGGAAGCCCCAGGGCACGTGGAACCGGCCGATGAGGCCGTCGTGCATCCCGAGCGGGATCGCGGGTATCCACTCGGCGACGTTCACGTCGTAGAAGCGAGCCTCGGCGGGCAGCCCGAGGAGCTGCCAGAACGCGACGACCGACAGACCGAGTGCGAGCGTCATCGTCGCGCAGGCGACGAGGCCGGCCGCCTGCTTCGAAAACGCACGGATGCCGACGAGGCCGTTGAGGGCGGCGCCGATGCCGGGCAGAAGAGGGATGAGCCAGATGTACCGCATGTCTATGTCAGGCCCGGTGGGTCTGGTGGGTCAAGACCGACCCGGCCTACCACCGCATCAAATTCATCTCGTCGATGTTCACGGTTTCCTTGTTCCGGAAGAACGCCAGAATGATCCCCAGGCCGACGGCGGCTTCGGCGGCCGCAACCGCGATGATGAAGATCGCGAACACCTGCCCGACCGCGTTCTGAAGCTGGTTCGAGAACGCCACCAGATTGATGTTGACCGCGTTCAGGATCAGCTCAATCGACATGAAGATGATGATGATGTTTCGTCGCACCATCACGCCGACAACGCCGATCGTGAAGAGCGCCGCGGACAGCAGCATGTAATGGGTTGGAGTGATCACAGTTCCCTCTTGGCGAGTACTATGGCCCCAATCATGGCCACCAGGAGCAGCATCGACGCGATTTCGAACGGAATCAGGTAGCTGGTGTACAGCAGCCAGCCGACTTCCTCCGTATTGCCCGTCACCGGCGCGGCGACCGCGGCCAGCGCGGGCGCGGGCTTCACGTATCCGTAACTGGCAATGACGCCGATCTCGAGCAGCATGGCGGCCGACAACGCGAACCCGAGCGTGGTCCGGCGGTGCGGATCCGCGTACGCCTCTGGCGGCCGCTTCAGATTGACCAGCATCACGACGAACAGGTACAGCACGACGATGCCGCCTGCGTAGACCAGGATTTGAATAATCGCCAGGAACTCGGCGCCAAGGGACGCGTACAGCGCCGCCACGAACAGAAAATCGATGACGAGAAATACGACGCTGTGCACGGCCTCTTTCGCCGTGACGACGAGCACGGCAAAAATCAGGATGAACCCGGCAATGATGTAGAACGCGATGGCTTCGCCCATTAGAGCAACAAGACCCGGACAATGCCGGTCACCACAAGGTTGGCAATCGCGATCGGGATGAGGACTTTCCACCCGAGGTTCATCAGCTGGTCATAGCGGTAACGGGGCAGCGTCGCGCGGATCCAGATGAACAAGTAGAGGAACACGAACGACTTGAGCAGGAACCACGCCCAGCTCGGCACGTAGTACAAGAAGCCGAACGCCGCCACGTTGGGAAATGGCGGCAGCCATCCGCCGAGAAACAGTGTCGTCACCACCGACGAGACGACGATCATGTTCGCGTACTCGGCGAGGAAGAACAGGGCGAAGCGCATGCCGCTGTACTCGGTGTGAAACCCGCCCGTCAGCTCCTGCTCGGCCTCGGGCAGATCGAACGGCGCGCGGTTGGTCTCGGCCAGCCCGCCAATCAACACGAGCACGAACGCCACAGGCTGCGCGAAGACGAACCAGACATGCGAGTTGTACTGCGCGTTGACGATCTGGACCATGCTCAGCGAGCCGGCCATGACGACGACGCTCACGAGGGTGAGCGTCACCGCGACTTCATAGCTGATGAGCTGCGCCGACGCCCGAAGGCTTGCCAGCAGCGGATACTTGCTGTTCGACGCATAACCCGCGAGGATGATGCCGTACACGCCAACCGACGCCACCGAGACGACGTAGAGCAGCCCGACGTTGATGTCGGTGATGTAGAGCGTGACCTGCCGGCCAAACAGGCTCACCTCGGACCCGAAGGGAATCACGGCATAGACGATGAGCGCCGGCACCATCGAGATGATGGGCGCCGCGGTGAACAGCCATTTGTCGGCCCGGACCGGCGTGATGTCTTCCTTGATCATCAGCTTCACGGCGTCGGCCACCGGCTGCAGAATGCCGTACGGTCCGACGCGCATGGGCCCGAGCCGCGACTGGGCCCAGGCGATGACCTTCCGCTCGAGCAGCACCATGTAGGTCACGCCGACGAGCGTGGCGTTCAGCACGATGACGATCTTCAACAGCGGGATGACGAAGGTGTCAACCATCGTCGGCTTACCTGTCGACTTCCCCGAGGACGATGTCGATCGAACCGATGAGCGCGACCACGTCCGCGACCAGGTGCCCGCGGACCAGCCGCGGCAGCGCCTGCAGATTGCAGAACGAGGGCGGCCGCACCCGGAAGCGGTACGGATTGGTCGACTTGCCGTCGCTGACGATGAAGTAGCCGAGCTCGCCTTTCGGCGACTCGATGGCATGATACGTCTCGCCGGCCGGCGGCTTGATGAGGCGCGGCACCTTGCCGACGATCGGTCCTTCGGGAATACCCTGGGTCGCCTGCCGGATGATCCGCAGCGATTGGCGGAACTCCTCGATGCGCACCAGATACCGATCGTAGGTGTCGCCGGCGGTGCCAATCGGCACATCGAACTCCATCTCGTCGTACGCCGCGTACGGCTCGTCCTTCCGCACGTCGCGCGGGACGCCGGAGCCGCGCAGCGCGGGGCCGCACATCCCGAGCGCCACGGCTTCTGGTCCTCCAATGACGCCCACGCCCTTGGTCCGCTCCAGCCAGATGCGGTTGTGCGTGAGCAGCGTCTCGTACTCGTCGATCTTCGAGTCCATGATCTTGCAGAACTCGAGGACCTTCTTGTCCCAGCCCGGCGGAATTTCCAGCGGCAGGCCGCCGATGCGCATCGAGTTGTACGTCAGGCGCGCGCCGCAGTACTCCTCGAACAAGTCCAGGATCAGCTCGCGCTCGCGGAACGCGTAGAGAAACACCGTCATCGCGCCGATGTCCATCGCGTGCGTGCCGATCCAGAGGCAGTGGCTCGCGATGCGCTGCAGCTCGCACAGAATCGTGCGCACGTAACGCGCCCGCCTGGGCACTTCGAGCGAGAGCAGCTTCTCGACGGTCTCGCAGTAGCCGACGTTGCTCGTCGCCGCCGCCACGTAGTCCATCCGATCCGTCAACAAGATAATCTGCGTCCAGTTGCGGTTCTCGCTCAGCTTCTCGATGCCGCGATGCAGATACCCAATCACGACATCGGCGTTGACCACCTTCTCGCCGTCGAGCCGCAGCACGACCCGGAGCACACCGTGCGTGCTCGGGTGCTGCGGGCCCATGTTGATCACCAGCTCGTCGGTGTCGAACATGGCACCGTGGTGGACTGCCGGGGGTTGCATGATCTCTTCTACTTCTAACTTTTGACTTTTAACTTTTAGCTTTTACTCGATGTCCGCCTGGTCTCGCGCCTGCTTCAGCCTCAGCCAGTCGAGAGGATTTTCCATGAGCAGCTCGCCGGGCCCCTCGAGCGGATAATCCTTTCGCTGCGGAAAACCCTGCCAGTCGTCGGGCATCAGAATCCGCCGGCGATCGGGGTGGCCCGTGAAGTTCACGCCGAACATGTCGTAAATCTCCCGCTCGAACCAGTTGGCCGCCGGCCAGATCCCGCTGACCGACGCATGCGGCTGGTGCTCGCCCACCTTGACCTTCACGCGGATCCGATGCCGGTGGCGGGTGGAATACAGCATGTAGACGACGTCGAAGCGCTCGGCGCGGGGCGGCCAATCGGTGGCCGTGACGTCCGAGCACATGTCGAACGCCGCGTCGGACCCGTCGCGCAGGTGTGTCGCGACGTCGAGAATGCGGGAGGCCTCCGCGATAATCGTCCAGTCGCCGACCCAGTAACTCGTCGCCACGACCGCGCCCGGAAGGGCGGCCTGAAGGGTCGCGACGAACGCCGGCGGCGCCTTGTCGGCCGGCGGCGGTGGATCGGGCGGACCGCTCGGCGGCGCCACCTTCTTTTCTGGAACCTTGGGGGCCTCAGCCATCTAGACCCATTCCAGTGCGCCCTTCTGCCAGGCGTAGTAGTAGCCGACAACGAGAATGAAGATGAAGACCAGCATCTCGATCAAGCCAAACAGCAGCAGCTCGTCGAAAATGACCGCCCACGGAAACATGAAGACGGTCTCGACGTCGAAAATGACAAACAGCATCGCCACCAGGTAGTAGCGGACGCTATAGCGGTCGCGCGCGTCGCTGGTCGCTTCGATGCCGCATTCGTACGGCTCCAGCTTCACCTTGTTGTACTTGCTCGGGTGAATCAGGCTGGTGAAGAGCAGCGTGAAGACCGCAAAACCGGTCGCCACTGCGATAAACATGGCGATGGGGATGTAGGCTGATGGCATGAGGGTGATCGCGCGGCGGCGCTGCCTGAAGGCGGTTGGTTTATAACATGCGACCTGAGGGGTGTCAAGAAACGGCCTGGACCGGACAGGATTTTCCGCAACTCATAGAATTCAAAGCAGTTTCGGCAATGGGCCACTTGATCCTCGACAAAAGCGACCTATACTGGGTCTCATGCGAACTAGCGCTCGCTGGAGCGGGGTGATTCTGGCGGCGACACTCGCGGTCGCGGCCTCCGCCGGCCTTGCGGCGCAGGCGATTCAGCGGGCGCTGTACGTGAGCGTGCTCGACCGGGCGGGCGTGCCCGTGGCCGGTCTCGGCCCGGCCGACTTCATCGTCCGCGAGGACCGCGTGGCACGCGAAGTGCTGCGCGTCGGACCCGCCGACGAGCCCATGCAGATTGCGCTGCTCGTCGACAACAGCCAGGCCGCCGAGGGCTACATCCGCGACTACCGCGAGGCGCTGCCGGCTTTTGTCGCCGCGATGACCGAGCCGGGCGGGCCGAGACACGAAGTGTCGCTCGTGGCGCTGGCCGAGCGTCCGACGATTCTCTCGCGTTACACCTCGGATCGCGCCGAGCTGCTGAAGGCCGTCGAGCGCGTGTTCTCGTTGAGCGGGAGCGCGACGTATCTGCTCGATGGCATCATCGAAACGAGTCAGGGCCTCATCAAGCGTGCGGCACCGCGTCCGGTGATCGTGGCCATCACCAGCGAAGGGCCGGAGTTGAGCGACCGCCATTTCGAGCAGGTGCTGACGCCCCTCGAGACGTCGGGGGCCGCCCTGCACGTGGTGTCGATCGGCCGGCCGGCCAACCTCGATCACGATCGTGGGGTCGTGCTCGATCGGGGCACGAAAGGGAGCGGCGGCCGCTACGACACGATCCTGCTGGGCACCGCGCTCACCGCGAGGATGAAAGAGATCGCGCGCGAATTGAACAGCCAGTACCTGGTCACCTACGCGCGGCCCAAGACGCTCATTCCTCCCGAGCGCATCACCGTGGCCGCGGCGACGCCAGGGCTGACGGCGCGCGGTACCGCCGTGCGCGGGGATCGCGAAGAGCGGCGGCCGTGAGTCCACGCCTCCGCATGCAGGCCGCGCCGCTGGGGCTGCTCGTGTTCTTGGTGTCGCTCGGACTCGTGGCCTCGGCCCAGCAGCCGCCGCTCTCGACGCCATCGTTTCGATCGGGCGTCGAGCTGGTGTCTCTGAACGTCACCGTGGCCGACGCTCAGCAGCGCTACGCGACGGACCTGCAGCAGGACGAGTTCCAGGTCTTCGAGGACGGCGTCAAACAGGATGTGACGTTTTTCAACCACAGCAACCTGCCGATTGCGCTCGCCCTCCTCATCGACACGAGCGCCAGCATGGAATCGCGCCTGCAGACGGCGCAGGAGGCCGCTGCCGGCTTCGCGAGACGGCTGAGGCCGCAGGACCTGGCCGAGATCGTCGATTTCGACAGCCGCGTCAACATCCTGCAGCCCTTCACGAACAACGCCGATTTGCTCGGACAGGCCATCCGGCGCACGTCGGCTGGCGGATCGACGTCGATCTACAACGCGGTGTACATCGCGCTGAAGGATCTGAAGAAGGTCGTCGCCACGCGGGCCGACGAGATCCGGCGCCAGGCGATCGTCGTGCTCTCCGACGGCGAGGACACATCGAGCCTGCTGCCGTTCGAAGAAGTGCTCGATCTGGCGAAGCGGTCCGAGACGGCCGTGTACGCGATCGGACTGCGCGACCCCGACTCGGGGGCGGCGAACCGGGGGTTCAAGGAAGCCGAGTTCGTGCTCCGGCAGCTCTCGCAAGAGACGGGCGGGCGCGCGTTCTTTCCGTCGCAGATGGCAGAGCTTCCGGCCATCTACGGCCAGATCTCCGAAGAGCTGTCGAGCCAGTACACGGTCGGCTACACCTCGAAGAACGCGAGGCGCGACGGCGCGTGGCGCCGCCTGGTCGTTCGCGTCGCCCGTCCCAGTCTCACGGCGCGCACCAAACAGGGCTATTTCGCCCCCACCCCCACGGGCCGGTAATGATGCGTTTCGTGCCGCTCGCGCTCTACGCTGCCGCGCTCGCCGCCTACGTCTGGCATTTTGCCGTCCGGCATGCGGCCGTGGGCCGTGCGGCGACGACGCTGCTGGTGGCTGGCGCGTTCGCGCACACCTTCCTCATCGGCATGCAGACGATGGAGTTTGGGCACGTGCCGTTTGCGAGCCCAACCTCGGCCATCTCGACCTTTGTGTGGCTGCTCGCCCTCGCCTACTTGTACACCGAGATGACCACCGATGAGCGCGCGATGGGTGCGTTGATCCTTCTGCTCATCGTGGCGTTGCAGTCGATTCCGACACTCCAGCCAGGGGTGGAGGAGCGCGCCGCGGTGCTCGAGAGCCCCCTGTTCGGGGTCCACGTCTCGTCGCTACTCTTCGCGTACGCGAGCTTCGCGCTGGCGTGCGTGATCGGCATTACCTACGTGCTGCTGTTCAAGGAGATCAAAGCGAAGCATCTGGGCTTCTTCTACGCACGGCTGCCGTCGCTGCAGGTGCTCGACTCGATGAATCAGCGCGCGATCGTGGTCGGCTGGGTCTTCCTGACGATCGGCCTCGTGGTGGGCGCGGTGTGGGCGAGCCAAGCGCCAACGACCGATCCGCGGGTCCAGGCGATGCAAGTGCAGGATCCCAAGATCTTTGTCGCCCTCGTGTGCTGGGCCGTGTACTCCTTCGAGGTGTTTGCGGCACGGCGCATCGGGTGGGGCGGACGGCGGACGGCGTATCTTTCGGCCGTCGGTTTTGCGATCGTCCTGTTGAACTTCGTGCCCATCAGCTACTTCCTCACCAGGAGCCACAACTTCTGATAGTGGAATTTGAGGATTTGAGGATTTGAGGATTTGAGGATTTGAGAATCTGAGGATTTGAGAATCTGAGGATTTGTCGGGAGATTTGAGGACTTGAGGATTTGAGAATCTGAGGATGCAGGTCAAATCCTCGAATCTCGCGAAATCCCTCAAATCCTCAATTCCTCAAATCCTCAATTCCTCAAATCCTCAATTCCTCAAATCCTCAAATCCAGTATTCACCGATGCACCTATTGCTGATTGGCGTCAGCCATCGGACCGCGCCCATAGAGTTGCGCGAGCGCTTCGATTTTCAGACGCGCGGCGTTGAGGGCGCGCTCCGCGCGCTTGCCGCGCGAGATGCCGCCCGCGAAGCGGTCGTCCTGTCCACGTGCAACCGGGCCGAGCTGTACGCGGCGTGCGACGAACGCGACGCGGGGCGCCAGGACCTCGTGCGGTTCCTGGCCGAGTACCACGGCGTGGGCGTCGACCTCGTGGCGCCTCACCTGTACGAGCTGGCCGACCTCGACGCGGCGCGGCATCTGTTTCGCGTGGCGGCAGGCCTCGACTCGCTCGTGGTCGGCGAGCCGCAGATTCTCGGACAGGTCAAGGCCGCGCACAGCGCCGCGGCGGCCGCCGAGACATCAGGTCCCCTGTTGAACCGTCTGTTTCACGCGTCGTTTGGCGCCGGTAAGCGCGTTCGATCGGAGACGGGACTCGGGTCGGGCGCCGTGTCGATTAGTTTCGCGGCGGTCTCTCTGGCACGCAAGATCTTCGGCGACCTGACCGATCGCTCGGTGGTGGTCGTCGGCGCGGGCGAAATGGGCAAGCTGACGGCCCGGCACATGAAAGCGCAAGGCGCGCATCACGTGACCATCGTCAGCCGCTCGATGGCACACGCGGCACGGACGGCCGAGGCGATCGGCGGCGCGTCGGCGGCGCCATGGGACGACCTGGACGCCGCGCTCGGCGGGGGCGACATCGTGATCACGGCCACCGGCGCCGCGGCGCCGATTCTCACCAAGGCCCGCATCGAGGCGACGATGCGTTCGCGGCGCAACCGCCCGCTGTTCATCATCGACATCGCCGTTCCGCGTGACGTCGAGGCCGCCGCCGGTGAGATCGAGCAAGTGTTCCTCTACAACATCGATGACCTGCAAGCCACGGTGCGCGAAAATCTGGCACGACGCGCAGGCGAAGTCGCGCACGCCGAATCGATCGTCGGCGAAGAAGTCGAAAAATTCGCTCTGTGGGTGCGCTCGCGCGGCGCCGTGCCGACGATTGTCGCCCTCCGCCAGCATTTCGAGTCCGTCAGGCACGCGGAGCTCGAGCGGCTGCTCAAGCTCTCGTCGCTTCCCGCGGAGGCCCGTGAGCGCGTCGACGACATCACGCGCCTCATCGTGGAGAAACTGCTGCTGACGCCCACCGAGCAGCTCAAGTCGGTCGGCGACCAGGAAATCGTCGGCGCCTATCACGAGGCCCTCACCCACCTGTTCGGCCTCGGCGCCCACCCGCGGCCGGCCGGCCCCGCGGACGTAGAGCCCGAGCGTCCCAAAGTTGTCGACGGATCGTTCAACCGGACGACCCGGCGCTGATCCCGTGCATCGCGACCGCGAGCTTCGCCTGGGCACCCGCGGCAGCCAACTGGCGCTCTGGCAAGCCAACGAGGTGGCCGCCCGCCTTGCCGCGGGGGGCGCGCTGCCCTGCCGCATCGTTGTCATCAAGACATCCGGCGACCGCCTCCAGGACGCCCCGCTTTCGGAAGTGGGGGGCAAACGCCTCTTCGTGAAGGAAATCGAGGACGCGCTGCAACGGGGCGAGATCGATCTCGCCGTCCACAGCAGCAAGGACATGCCGGCGGCGCTGGCCGAAGGGCTTCTGGTCGGCGGGGTCCTGCTGCGGGATGACCCCCGGGATGCGGTGGTGTTGCCAATAGGGGCAGAGGGCGAAGCGCAGAGGGCAAAGGGCCAAGGGCAGAGGGCAGGGGGCGAAGGGCACAGGGCAGAGGGCGAAGGGCAGAAGGCTCAGTTCGAGCGCATCGAAGACGTGTTGGCGGCGCTCGGAGCGGCGCCTTCAATCGGCACTGGCAGCGTGCGGCGGGTCGCTCAGCTGGCGCAGGTCTTTGCCGGCGCGACGTTCGCGCCCGTGCGCGGCAATGTGGAGACGCGGCTACGCAAGCTCGACGAGGGACAGTACCACGCGCTCGTGCTCGCGGCGGCCGGCTTACGCCGGCTGGGCTTTGAACGGCGTGTCTCCTTGGCGATTCCTCCGTCGATCTGTGTACCCGCGCCCGGACAGGGTATCGTAGCGATCGAGATCCGGGCCGACGACGAGCCGGTGCGGAAGGCGGTGGGCGGGATCACCGATACGATGGCCGGGGCCGCCCTGACCGCGGAGCGCGCCCTCGTGAGTGCGCTCGGCGGCGGCTGCCAGACGCCGATCGGTGCGTTCGCATCGCCGCTGGATCGTGAGACGATCGAGCTCATGGCGGTCGTGGCGGCACCCGACGGCAGCGCGTCGATCCGTGCGTCGGGCCGCGCCGCGGTGCGAGAGGCCGAAGCGCTCGGCGGCCGCGTCGCGCGCGAGCTCATCGCGCAGGGCGCGGATAGGATTCTGGCGGAGTGCGCGATGGGCGACTAACGACTAACGACTATCAGATGCGTAGCATCGTCTATCTGATCGGCGCCGGCCCGGGCGACCCGGGCCTCATCACCGTGCGGGGCTTGAAGTGTCTGGCCGCCGCCGACGTCGTGCTGTACGACCATCTCGTCAACCCTCGCCTGCTCCGCCACGCGCGGCCGGACGCCGAGCAGATCGATGTGGGCGTCGCCGCGCCGCAGGCGCTCGAACAGGAAGCGATTTGTTACCTGCTGGCGGAGAAGGCGCGCGAGGGCAAGATCGTGGCGCGCCTCAAGTGGGGCGATCCGTTCGTGTTCGACCGCGGCGGGTCCGAGGCGTTGTTCCTGCACGAGCAGGGCGTGCGGTTCGAAGTCATCCCTGGCATTCCGGCCGGTCTCGGCGCCGCCAGCTACGCCGGGGTGCCCCTGACGTACCCGGGAGGCGGCGACACGCTGACCTTCATTCGGGGGCATGAAGACGAGAGACGGACGCGCGCGGCAATTGACTGGACGAGCCTGGCACGGCTGGACGGCACGATCGTCTGCTATGCGGGCCCTGAGCAGCTGCCGCACATGCTGGACGCGCTCCTGTCGCACGGCCGGCCGGAAGAAGATTCGGCCGCGCTCATCTACAACGGAACGCTGGCCACGCAAGAGACGACGATGGGATCGCTCGGCGACATCGCGGGTCGCGTTCGGCTATCGAGCGACCGGCGCGCCGCCATTCTCGTTGTCGGCCGCGTCGCGGCGCTGCGCGAACATCTGCGATGGTTCGACGTGCGCCCGCTGTTCGGCAAGCGCATTCTCGTCACGCGGCCACGCGAGTACGCGGCCGAGTTCGTGGACCTGCTCGAATCGCTGGGCGCCCAGGCCATCGAAGCACCGCTCGTCCGGATCGAGCCGCCCGACGACTACGGGCCGCTCGACCAGGCATGCGCGACCATCGAGCGGTTCAATTGGATCGTGTTTACGAGCGGCAACGCGGTGGATGCCTTGATGGGGCGGTTGCTCGCCTCGTCGCGCGATGTTCGGGCGCTCGGCTCGGTCAAGCTGTGCGCCGTGGGCCCGGCCACTGGAGAGCATCTCGCGCGGCATGGCCTGAAGGTCGACCTCGTGCCCCATGAGTACCGCGCCGACGCGCTGGCGCACGCGCTCGCCCAGTCGGGCGACGTCCGCGGCCTGAAGATATTCTTGCCGCACGCCGACATCGGTCGCGACGTGGTCGCCAACGAGCTCCGGAAACTCGGTGCGGAGGTGATCGAGGCGGTCGCCTACCGTACGATAGAGGCCGACGGCGACCGCGAGGGCGAGCCGGACATCTATCGCATGCTGCTCGAGCGTCGAATCGACGTGGTCACGTTCACCAGCGCGTCGGCCGTGCGCAGCTTCGTCAAGCTGCTCGGCGCCGAGCCCGCAGCCGACCTCCTGGGGACCGTTGTCGTCGCGTCGATAGGGCCGGTCACAGCCGAAGCCGCCGCGCAGTACAACATCACGAGCGCGATCGTCCCGTCGAAGTTCACGATTCCGGCGCTCGTTGATGCCATCGTGGAGTACTACTCATGACACCGACCCGCGCGGCAACCACGCTGAAGCTGACGCGCCGCCTTCGGCGGCTCCGTACGTCCGCCACCATGCGGGCGCTCGTGCGCGAGACGAGGCTGTCGCCGGACATGCTGGTGCTGCCGCTGTTCGTCTGTGAAGGCGAGGGCGTCCGCCGCGAGGTGCCGTCGATGCCGGGTGTGTTCAACTTGTCAGTGGACGAGGCGGTGAACGAAGTTGCGGGCGCCCGGGCCGACGGCGTGAACAGCGTGCTGCTCTTCGGCCTGCCGGATCGCAAGGACGCGTCGGGGTCGGCGGCGCACGACGCCGACGCCCCGGTGCAGTCGGCGGTCCGTGCCATCAAACGAGCATCGCCGAGCACGCTGGTCGTCACCGATGTGTGTCTGTGCGAGTACACCGACCACGGCCATTGCGGGATCGTGGCCGGCGAGGAGATCCTCAACGACGCGACGGTCGACGAGCTCGTGCGGGCCGCCGTGTCGCACGCCGCGGCGGGCGCCGACATCGTGGCGCCGTCCGACATGATGGACGGCCGAGTGGGGGCCATTCGGCACGCGCTCGACGAGCGCGGCTTCGAAAACGCGGCCATCATGTCGTATGCGGCGAAGTACTGCTCCGCGTTCTACGGGCCGTTTCGCGACGCGGCGGCGTCGGCGCCGAAGTTCGGGGATCGGCGGTCGCATCAGATGGACCCGGCCAACGCACGCGAGGCGCTCCGCGAGGTCGAACAGGACATCGAGGAAGGCGCCGATATCGTGATGATCAAGCCGGCGGTGCCCTACCTGGATGTGATTGCGCGGGTGAAGGACACGTTCGGCTATCCGACGGCCGCCTATCACGTGAGCGGCGAGTACGCGATGCTGAAGGCGGCGGCGCGGAACGGCTGGATCGACGAGCGGCGGGCGATGCTCGAAACGCTGACGGGCATTCGACGCGCCGGCGCCGACATCATCATCACCTACTACGCGCGCGAGGCCGCGCGAGCTCTGGCATAAAGCCGCGCCTGTTCAAATTACAAGGCCACGAAGGCACGAAGACACGAAGAAGACTCGAAGTTATCCCACAAACGCCTGGCGCCACGAAAGCACAAAAGCACGAAAAGAATGCTTGGGGGGGGTGGTGTTTTCGTGTTTTCGTGGCCAATCGCATGTATGAGATGACTTCTCCTCCAGGGTTTGTGCCGCGATGACGACATCCCGTTCCCGGCGTTGGTTCGCCCGGGCTCAACAGATCCTGCCCGGCGGCGTCGACAGCCCTGTTCGGGCCTTCAAGGCGGTCGGCGCCACGCCGCTCTTCATCCGCCGCGCCGAGGGCGCTCGACTCGAAGACGTCGACGGCAACCGCTACATCGACTACGTGATGTCGTGGGGACCGCTCATCCACGGGCATGCCCCGCGCGGCCTGGTGAAGGCGCTCGCGGCTGCAGCGCGCCTCGGCACCAGCTACGGAGCGCCGAGTCCGCTCGAAGTCGAGCTCGGCGAGCGCGTCCGGCGGCGCGTGCCCTCCATCGAGCGCGTGCGGTTCGTCAGTTCGGGCACGGAAGCGACGATGAGCGCCGTGCGCGTGGCGCGGGCCGCGACCACGCGCGAGAAGATCATCAAGTTCGCCGGCTGTTATCACGGACACGCGGACGCGTTTCTCGTCCAAGCGGGCTCCGGCGCGCTCACGCTCGGAGTGCCCACCAGCCCGGGCGTCACGAGCGGCGCGGCGCAGGACACGCTGCTCGCCAGCTACAACGACATCGCCTCGGTTCACCGGGCGTTTGACGCGAACCGCCGCGAGGTTGCCGCCCTCATCGTCGAGCCGATTGCGGGGAACATGGGCGTCGTGCCGCCGGCCGACGGTTTTCTGCGCGCGCTACGCCAGGTGTGCGACGCGAACGGCGCCCTGTTGATCTTCGACGAAGTGATCTCGGGCTTCCGTGCGTCGCCTGGAGGCGCTCAGGCGCTGGCCGGCGTGAAGCCCGATATGACGTGTCTCGGCAAGATCATCGGGGGCGGCCTGCCAGTCGGGGCGTATGGCGGCCGTGCCGACTTGATGGATCTCGTGTCTCCGGCGGGTCCGGTGTACCAGGCAGGCACGTTGTCGGGGAATCCGCTCGCGATGACGGCCGGCATCTGGTGTCTCGACCACCTGACGCCGAAGCTCTACGGCACGTTGGCGGCGCTCGGCTCCCGGTTGGCCGCTGGTCTAGCGGGCGCCGCGCGCGAGGCCCGCGTGGCGCTGCAGGTCAACGCGCTTGGATCGATCCTGACGCCCTTCTTCACTGATCGGCCGGTGCGCGACTACCTGTCGGCCACCAGCGCGAACACGGAGCAGTACGCGCGGTTCTTTCGGGCAATGCTGGCGCGCGGCGTCTACCCGCCCCCTTCGCAATTCGAGGCGTGGTTCCTGTCGGCGGCGCACACGGTGAAGGATGTGGACAGCACAATCGCCGCCGCGAGGGAGGCAATGCGGGAAATCAGAAGTTAGAAGTCAGAAGTTAGAGCTATCGCCACGGCATCAATCGTTCTATCCAGGCGATGCGGGTGAGATCGTTGTAGATCACCGTGACCATCAGCATCATCAGCACGACGAAGCCGGCGAGCAGCATCTTCTCCTTCACGCGGATGCTGAAGTCGCGGCGCGCCACGCCCTCGAGCGCCATGATGAAGATGTGGCCCCCGTCGAGCACGGGAATCGGCAGCAGGTTGACGAGGCCGAGGTTGAGGCTCAGGTTGGCCATCAACCCGAGCAGCGCGATCAAGCCGATCGAGGCGTATTCTCCCGAGAGCTGCGCGATCCCGACGGGACCCAGCAGCTGCTTGGGCGAGGTCTCGCGCGTCATCAGGCCCCAAAGCGTCTGAAAGATCAGGCCAGCGGTTTCGACGTTCTGCTGCACGCTCATGCCGATCGCCTCGAAGGCCCCCGGCTTCACGCTCCTGGTGGCTTCGGCGATCTGAATCCCGAGCCACACCCCTGATGGCGGGCATCCCGGCTTGCCGGCGCATCGCTCCGGCATCGGATGAAGATCGACCGTCTGTCCGTCGCGCAGGACGGTCATCGTAAACGCGGTCTCGGGATACTTGGCGATCGCCTCCATCAGCTGCCAACGAAACGTGATCGGATCGCCGTTGGCGGCGAGGACCACGTCCCCCGGCCTGATGCCGGCGCGGCCCCCTGGCGCGTCCGGGTTGACGCTGGGCACGCGCGGGTGCACGTCGGGATAGACGCCGATTTCCCCGATCTCGAAACGGCTGTCCGGCGCGGCCAACGGCGTGATCTGGCGGACCGTCTGCGCACCCTCGTGGACGAACTCGATCGCGATCTCGCGATTTGGGCGCGTGCCGACGGCAATCAGAAAATCCTTCCAGGTATCGACGGGGCGGCCCGCCACCGACACGAGGCGGTCGCCGGGCGCGATGCCCGCGTTTGCCGCGGGGGATCCGGCCGCGACGGCGCCGACAACGGGCGGCTGGTCTTCGTAAGCCGGAATCTCGGCGCCACGGTACAAAACCACCGCCAGGACGACGACGGCCAGGAGAAGGTTCATGGCAGGCCCCGCGATGAGCACCTGGAAGCGCTGCCACTTCGTCTTCGACATGAACTCGCCCGGATCCCACGACGGCGGCTTGACGTCTGGTGTGGCGCGATCCGCCGCGGCCTCCTCGGCGTTCTCGCCGGCCATCTTCACGTAGCCGCCGAGCGGCAGCGCCCCGATGCTGTACTCGGTTTCGCCCCACTTGTACCTGGCGATCGTCGGATTGAACCCCAGCTGGAATTTCAACACGCGAATGCCGACGCGTTTGGCGGCGAGAAAGTGCCCGAGCTCGTGCACGAACACCAGCACACCGAGCACGAAGATGAACGACAGGATCGTGATCACCGAAGCAACCTCAGACCTTCAATTCTACCCCGCGGGCCATTTCCAGCGCATGCTCGCGGGCCCAGCGGTCCACGGCCCGGACCGAGGACAACGTGGAGACGTCCACCACCTGGTGCGCGTCCAGGGTCTGCTCGATCACCTGCGCGATCGCCGGGAACCCGAGACGACCCTCGAGGAAACGGGCGACCGCCACTTCGTTGGCGGCGTTCAGGACCACCGGCAGGCTGCGCTCGACTTCGAGGGCGCGGTACGCGAGCCGGAGACACGGAAACGCCTCGGTGTCGGGCACGTCGAATTCGAGCCGGCCCGCGTGCGCAAGATCCAGCGACGGCAGCGTCGCCTGCCAGCGCTCGGGATACGAGAACGCGTACTGGATCGGCAGCCGCATGTCGGTCACGCCCAGTTGGGCGATGATCGAGCCATCGATCAGCTCGACCATCGAGTGCACGACCGACTGGGGATGAATCACCACGTCGATCTGGGCGGCGCCGACGCCAAACAGCCAGTGGGCTTCGATCACCTCGAGACCCTTGTTCATGAGGGTCGCCGAGTCGATCGTGATCTTGCGGCCCATCCGCCAAGTCGGATGTTGGAGCGCGTCGGCCGCGGACACGTCTGATAATGCGGACGCCGGCCGTCCGCGAAACGGTCCGCCCGAGGCCGTCAGCACGATGCGCTTGAGCTCCGACGGGTCGCGCCCGTGCAGGCACTGGTGAATCGCGTTGTGCTCGCTGTCCACGGGCAGGATGGCCACGCCGCGGCGCCGCGCGGCCTCGGTGACAATCCCGCCCGCCATGACCAGCACTTCCTTGTTGGCAAGGGCCACGGTCTTGCCGCAATCGATTGCCGCCAGCACCGCTTCGAGGCCGTCGGTACCGGACGAAGCGCACAGCACGAGGTCGACGTCGGGATGCGACGCCACCCTGACGAGCCCTTCGGTGCCGGCCCCCGCGACCTCGACGCCCGCGATCGGAGCGAGACCCTTCAATCGATCGATCGCCGCGCCGGTGGCCATGGCCGCAAGGCGGGGACGATACCGCGCAATCTGTTCGGCGAGCCGCTCGGCGTTTTCGCCGGCCGCGAGGCCCACGATCTCGAGCCGATTCGGGTGCGCGTCGACGACGGCAAGCGCGCTCTGCCCGATCGAGCCGGTGGAGCCGAGGATCGCGATTCGTTTCATTCGATCAGCTATCCGCCGTCAGCTCTCAGCCATCAGCTATCAGCCTTCCGCATTCGCAGTCGGTTCTCAGCCGCGCGTTCGGGCCGACCGTGAGCTGAAAGCCGAAAGCTGAGAGCGTGTGGCTCTGAGAGCTGAGAGCTACCAGTATTGCAGCACGACGTAATACACCGGGCCGGCGAACAGCAGCGCATCCATGCGATCGAGCATCCCGCCGTGTCCGGGAATGATCGTCGAGCTGTCTTTCACGCCAGCGCTGCGCTTCAACATCGATTCGAACAGATCGCCGACAATGCCCGCCAGCACAATCGTCAGCCCGACGAGCACGCGAAATGCCACGGGCAGGCGCGGGAGCCACCAGGCGCCGACCAGCGCGAAGGCGAGCGTTCCGAAGACGACACCGCCGGCGGCGCCTTCCATGGTCTTCTTCGGGCTGATCGCCGGCGCGAGCGGCCGGCGGCCCGCCAGCCGCCCTGTGTAGTACTGCGCGGTGTCGCTGATCATGACGGTGAGCAGCAGTAAGAGCAGCGCGGCGGGGCCCTCCATAGTCCGAATCGACACCAGCGCGCCCAACGGAAGCGCGAGGTACCACGACGGAAGGAGCGAGGCCGCGGCTGTGGCGAGCGCGTCGCGGCCGCCAGGCGCCCACGCAGCCATGCTCGCGCCGAGCGTCGCCACCATCTGCGCCATCAGGACGGTGCCCAGAGGTGCGGCCTGAGCCAGGCCGCCGAGGGGTAAGGGGGACCACGCGAAGGCGGCGAGCGTCGTCAGCGCGCCGGTCAACGGCAGCCACAGCGGCACGTTGAGACCGCTGGCGCGCGCGAGGTTCACGATCTCCCAGGCGCCGATCGACAGCGCGACGACGGCGAGCGCCAGCACCACCACGGCTGGGGCGAACCAGACGCTGCCGACGACCAGCGCGATCAGAACGGCGCCGCTCAGTACGCGGGTCACTTCGCGCCGGCCACGACGCGCGACGGCTTGATCCCGCCGTACCGCCGGTCACGCTTCTGATAGGCCAGGACGGCTTCGAGCAGGTCCCGCCGTCGAAAATCGGGCCACAGCCGTTCGGTGACCCAGATTTCCGAATACGCAATCTGCCACAACAGGAAGTTGCTGACCCGCATCTCCCCGCTCGTGCGGATGAGCAAGTCGGGATCGGGCTGTCCGGCCGTGTAGAGCAGGTCGCTGAACCGGCGCTCGTCGAGGGCCTCGGGCGCGATGCCCGACGCGATGGCGCGCCGCGCGGCGTCCACGATTTCGGCCCGCCCGCCGTAGTTGAGCGCGATGTTGAAGAGCATGCCGGTGTTCTCGGCCGTGTGGCGGATCCCGACCTCGAGCTCGTCCTGCACGTCGGGCGCGAGCTCCTCGGAACGCCCGATGACCCTGAACTTGATGTTGTTTCCGTGGATCGCGTCGAGCTCGAGCCTGATGTACCGCTTGAGGAGCAACATCAGCGTGTTGACCTCGGCCGGCGGGCGTTTCCAGTTCTCGATCGAGAACGCGTACAAGGTGAGGACGTCGATGCCCAGCCGGGCTGATGTCTCGACGACGTCGCGCACGGAATCGATGCCGGCGCGGTGGCCTTCGACGCGCGGCAGGTGCCGCTGCGCCGCCCATCGCCCGTTGCCGTCCATGATGATGGCGACGTGCGCGGGCAGCTGCTCGAAGTTCACCTGGCGGGCCAGCGCTTCGTCGGGCGACCCCTGCGGAATCGACGTCAGCAGCTGCTCAAGCGACATGCGGGTTTCTGCGCGCCAAACGTCAATTGTAATCGTAATCGACGCGGACCAGGAACAACCCTTCGGGCGGCGCGGTCCGACCCGCGAGCGCACGGTCCCTCGACGCGAGCACGTCCGCCATCACGGAAGGCGCCACGCGGCCCCGCCCGACGTCGACGAGCGTGCCGACGATGGTCCGCACCATGTGTCGCAGAAAACCATCGCCTCCGATCTCGTAGGTGATCAGGCTGGCGATCCGTGTGATGCGCGAGCTGCGTATGGTGCGCTCGGTTCCAGTGGTGTCGGCGCCGGCGGCTTGAAATGCCGCAAAGTCGTGGCGCCCCTCCAGCACACGCGCGGCTTCGTCCATGGCGCGCTCGTCCAGCGTCGGCGCCGGCACGTGCCACGCGTACGCGCGCTCGAACGGGCTCATCACTTCGGCGTTCCAGATGCGATAGCGGTACGTTTTCGACGTCGGGTCGAAACGTGCGTGAAACGCCGCTGGCACCGCCTCGGCGTCAGTAACGCGAATAGTCGGAGGGAGACGCGCGTTGACGGCGCGCACGACCGTCGGCGCGTCGATGTCTCGTTCGAGCGTGACACTGGCCACTTGTCCGATGGCGTGCACGCCGGCGTCGGTGCGGCCGGCGCCGACGACCGCGACCTCGCGGCCGTCGAGCAGCGCCAGGGCATCTTCGAGCAGTCCCTGAATGGAATCACCGCTCGCCTGGCGCTGCCAGCCGACGAAGCCGGCGCCGTCGTACGCGATGGTCAGCTTGAAAGCTGGCATTGACGGAATTGCAGAATTGCGGAATTGCAGAAGTGCAGAAAGGAAGGAAGCCAGTTAGATCTCATTCCGTGGCCGCCCGGGAGCCCGGCTTCACCGCCGGAAGTCCCTTCGCGCAGAGCGGGCACTCGTCGGGCTGATAGGTGGGCAGATCCACGGCGACGAGCGATTCGAACGGGACGTCGAAGCGCACGACGCCGCCGCCCCGATCGACGATTGACGCGACACCAACCACACGCGCGCCGGATGCCCGCGCCACCTGCATGGTCTCGCGCGTGGAGCCGCCGGTCGTGAGCACGTCCTCGACCACGAGCACGCGATCGCCAGGCGCCAGCGTGAACCCGCGGCGGAGCGTCAGCGCGCCGTCCTGCCGCTCGGCGAACAGGGCGCGGACGCCGAGCGCACGGCCCACTTCGTGGCCAATGACGACGCCGCCGAGCGCGGGAGACAGCACCACGGTGGCGCCGAGCGCGCGGACGCGTGAGCCGAGGGCCCGGCCAATCACTTCGGCATCCTCCGGGCGCGACAGCACGAGCGCGCATTGCAAGTAGCCGGTGCTGTGCAGGCCGGACGAGAGCCGGAAGTGCCCGTCGAGCAGCGCGCCCGAGCGCCGGAACAGATCGAGGAGTTGGTCGCGGGTCATAGCCTAGACCGTGGTGAAAGTCCCGGCGAATGCGGGTTGGTCACCGTAGTATACAATTTGAGGAAGATCGAACCGAAGCCCGCCGCGTCCCGTCTAAAGCCCTGAGCCTCTTCATCCTACGGAGTAGTCTGCGATGCGTCACGCCTTACACCGAGCGTTCCTGATTCTGACCGCCGCGCTCGTCGCCTGGCCGTCAGGGTCCGTTCTTGCGCAATCAGGGGCACCGCTCGCCCGAGCCGCAGCCTCGGCCGCGGCGGCACAGCCGGCGGCCGTTGTGCGCCGGATCTCGATGGACGAGGCCGTGAAGCTGGCACTCGAACAGAACCTCGGGATCCAGATCGAGCGGATGAACCCGCGCATCCAGGACCTGGCCGTCGCCCAGGCGCGCAGCCTCTGGGCGCCGACGGTGTCTTCGACCCTCAGCAACAACTCGACGACCAACCAGCCGAACAACGCGTTTTCCGGCGGCCTGACGCGGGTCACCGACTCGCGCTTCTCGACGCAGTTCGGCGTCAGCCAGGTGCTCCCCACCGGAGCGAACTACACGTTGGGCTGGAACAGCTTCCGCGCCTCGTCGACCAACCTGTTCAACAACTACGATCCGCAGCTCGCCTCGACGCTCTCGCTGAACATCACGCAGCCGCTCCTGCGCAACTTCAAGATCGACAACGCGCGCCAGCAGTTCGCGACCAGCCGAAAAGATCGCGACACGGCGGATCTGCAGCTGCAGTCGGCGATCGCGGCCACGACGCGCAACGTGAAGAACGCGTACTGGGAGCTGGCATATCAGATTGCGAGCCTGAACGCTGCGCAGCAATCGCTCGATTTGTCCAGGCGCGTGCTGGGCGACAACGAGAAGCGCGTGCAGATCGGCACGATGGCGCCCATCGATATCATCGAAGCGCAGTCGGAGGTGGCGAGAAACGAGGAAGCGGTGATCGTCGCCCAGGCGTCAATCGAGCGCGCGGAAGACAGCCTGCGTGCCCTCATCATGGCGCCCGACTCCCCCGATTACTGGAGCATCCGGCTGGAGCCGAGCGAGGAGCCCGCGTTCCAGGCGCAGGCGGTCGATGTGCAAGCCGCCGTGAGACGCGCCGTCGACAACCGCCTGGACGTCAGGACGGCGCGGAGCAATCTCGAGCGCGAAGACATCAGCATCGAGTACTTCAGGAACCAGACGATGCCCGACGTGAACGCGAGCTTCACGTACAGCTCGTCTGCCGTCGGTGGGCTCCAGTTGAGCCCGGTGACCTCGCTCAACGTTGGGAGCATTCAGCGCTCGGTCATCGCGAACCGAAGCTACGGGTCGGTGCTCGGCGACGTCTTGACCAGCACGTTTCCGGTGTGGACGCTCGGCGTCACGGTGTCGTATCCGATTGGCGCCAGCACGGCCGAAACCAGCCTCGCGCGCGCACGACTCCAGTACGAGCAGGCCCAGACGCAGCTGAGAAACCTCGAGCTCCAGATCGCGACCCAGGTGCGCGACGTCGCGAGGCAGGTGCAGACCAACCAGAAGCGCGTCGACACCACGCGCGTGGCGCGCGAGCTGGCCGTCCGCCGCCTGGAGGCCGCGGAGAAGAAGTTCGCCGCCGGCATCGAGTCCAGTTTCTTCGTGTTCCAGGCGCAGCGCGACCTCTCGCAGGCGCTGTCGAACTACGTCCGCGCCGTCGCCGACTTCAACAAGTCGCTCGTCGACCTCGAGGCGGTACAGGAAGCTCCGCTCCGCTGAATCGATGAGGCGCGTACAGCGCGCCTGCGAGGGAGCGGCGCGGGGCGCAGGGGCCCCCGCAAGCGACCGAGCCGGGGTGTGGGGCGGAGCCCCTCGTGAGTTGGATCATCGCGTCATCGGGTCGTCGCCATTCCCGATTGCCCGATCGACCCAGCCAATTCCCCATTCGATTGCCCGATTTCCCCACTTGCTCGTTCCCCACTACTCAATGACCCGTTCCCAATTACCCGATTACCCGATTCAAGTACACTCCCCGTGTGCCGCGCCTGACGGTCACCGTCATCACCAAGAACGAAGCCTCGAACCTCGAGGCCGCGCTTCAATCGGTCCGGTGGGCCGACGAGATCGTCGTTGTCGATTCGGAGAGTACGGACGAGACGGTCGCGATCGCTCGGCGGTTCACCGAGCGCGTCTACACGCAGACTTGGCCGGGGTACGTCGCGCAGAAAAACCGTGCGGCCACGCTGGCGAGTCACGATTGGATTCTGTCGCTCGATGCCGACGAGCGCGTCACACCGGAACTGGCCGACGAGATCCAATCGACGCTGGCGGGCCCACCCGCCCTCCCGGCGTTCCGGATGCCGCGCGCGACCTTCTACCTCGGCCGGTGGATTCGGACGACCGACTGGTATCCCGACCGTCACACGCGGCTCTACGATCGACGATCGGCACAGTGGGCGGGCCAGTACGTCCACGAATCGGTCGCCGTACACGGCGCGATCGGCGACCTGGCCGGCGAACTGCGGCACTTTCCGTACCGCGACGTCTCGGATCATCTCGAGACGATCGATCGGTACACGACGTACGCGGCGCGCCAGATGCACGAGCAGGGACGGCGCGCCGGACTTCTGCAGCTGGCCGGCCATCCGCCCCTGGCGTTCGTGCGCAACTACATCGTGCACGGCGGCTTCAAGGACGGCGTGCCCGGATTCATCGTGTCCAGTCTCAACGCGTATTACGTGTTCCTGAAGTTCGCCAAACTCTGGGAGCTGCGGCAGATGCCGGAGCAGAGCACCCGGAACGTCGCACGACGCACGTCGCACATCGAACGACGCACGTAGAACGTAGATGTTTTCGCTGCACATCGACACCGCCCAAACGTGGCGCGGCGGGCAGAACCAGGTGCTGCTCACCGTGTTGGGCCTGCGCGAGATCGGGCAGCGCGCGGCGCTCGTCGCGCACCCCGACGGCGAGCTGCGCAGGCGCGCGGAAGAAGGGCTGGATCTCATCCCTCTTGCCCCGCGCAACGAGATGGACCTGTCGGCTGCCTGGCGTCTCTCGCGCGTCTTGAAGCGCCTCGATCTCGACGTCGTGCACGCGCACGATCCGCACGGCCTGGCGATGGCCTCGCTGGCCCTCTCGCTCGGCGCCTCGTCGATCGGGCGCGGACGCGCTCCGGCGCTCGTGGCGTCGCGGCGTGTGGACTTCCACCTGAAAGGCAATTCGCTGTCGCGCTGGAAACACCGGCAGGTCGACTGCTTCATCGCCGCGTCCGAGGCCATCCGGCGCATCCTCCTCGTCGACGGCGTGCCCGGCGAGCGCGCGATCACGGTTCACGAAGGCATCGACGTCGAACGCGTCGCCTCCGTGGCGCCGGTCAGCGTGCACGAGGCGTTCTGGCTGCCGCACCACGCGCCCGTTGTCGGCAACGTGGCCGCGCTCGTGCCGCACAAAGGGCAGCGCCACCTAATTGAAGCCGCGCACCTGGTCGTGCGGGAGATCCCCGACGCGCGCTTCGTGATCCTGGGCGAAGGCGAGCTCAGGGAGCAGCTCGAACGCCAGGTTCGCGATTACCACCTCGAGAAGCACGTGCTGCTGCCCGGCTTTCGCACCGACGTGATGGGCTGCCTGAAGGGGTTCGACGTCTTCGCGATGAGCTCCGTCACCGAGGGACTCGGCACGTCGCTCCTCGACGCCATGGCCTGCTCGCGGCCGATCGTGGCCACGACCGCCGGCGGCATTCCCGAGGTGGTCGCCGACGGCGAAACCGGCCTGCTCGTGCCGCCTCGCGACCACGCGGCGATGGCGGGGGCCATCGTGCGGCTGTTGAACGACGCGGCGCTTCGCGCGCGGATGGGCGCGGCCGGGCTGGCGCGCGTTCGCGAACGCTTCACCGTCGAGCGGATGGTCGCCGAGACCGCCGCCGTGTACGCGCGCGTGGCCGGCAGACCCCACGCAGCGGACACTGCGAGTCTTTCTGCGCGCGATTGAAGCCGCACGCGCTCATCATGCCCAGGTGGCAGAGCGCGAAGTCGTACTTCACGGGGTCCACCGGGTCGAGTCGGCGAAGCGACTCGGTGATGTCGCGGGCCATTGCCCAGCCAGGGCTCGCGTAGCGCGTGAGCCGCAGGCACCGTCCAACACGAATCACGTGCGTGTCGAGCGGCACGACCAGCGAAGCGGTGGACACGCGTGACCAGACACCGAGATCCAGCGCGTCGCGGCGAACCATCCACCGCAGAAACAGGTTGAGCCGCTTGCACGCGCTCCCGGACGACGACCGCGGAAAGAAGAAGCCGACGCCGCGTGTTCGCCCCCTGGCGAGCCCGGCCCGCCCGTAGACCGCGCGAAGATCCAGCGCGAGCGCGCGCGAGGAGAAACTGTCGATCGCGGGCCCGACGTCCGCGGCCGCGGCGCGGTAGCCGTCCGCGAAGAACCCTTCGATCGACCCGGAACGGTCCAGCATCTGCTTCATGAGCCAGATGAGCGCCACGACATCCCGGCCGCGGGTCCAACGGTGCACGAAATCGCCGAACGCCGCTCCGTCCCTGCGAGGATCGAACGACCGTACGTACGCCGCCGGTCGGCCGCCCATCATGCCGACGACGCGCTCGACCGACTGCAACACGCTGGCGACGCGGCCGAACGCCAGCGCCGACGCGCAGAAGCCGACGACCTCGCGGTCGTCGCCGCGCTCGAATCGCCTGACGATCTGAATCGGATCGATGGCAGAATCTGGGTAATTGAACTCCCCGTACAGCCGATCGAGGGTGGGCTTGAGAAGACTCGTCACAGTGGTCGCCGTTCTCGTCGTCATCGTATCAGCGCTGGCCTTCGGCGTGTATCGCTACGCGCGCCGATCCCTCCCGGTGACGAACGGGACGATCGGCGTCGCCGGTATCGGCGCGCCGGTCGAGATCATCCGCGACGCCGACGCCGTTCCCCATATTTTCGCCGCCTCTCGGCTCGACGCCTTCTACGGCCTTGGCTACGTTCACGCCCAGGACCGTCTGTGGCAGATGGAGTTTCAGCGCCGGATTGGCTTCGGCCGGTTGTCCGAGATTTTCGGCGCGGCCACGATCCCGCAAGACCGGTTTCTGCGGACCGTCGGCTTCGGCCGCGCGGCGCGCTCGGCGTGGGAGCGCCTGCCGGCCGATGCGCGCGAGGCCATCGACGCCTATGTCGCCGGTGTGAACGTGTTCCTGACGTCGCACCGCGGCAGCGCGCTGCCTCCGGAATTCTCGCTGCTACGGTTCGAGCCCGGACCGTGGACCGGGCCCGACGTGCTGGTCTGGTCGAAGATGATGGCGTGGGACCTCAGCGCGAACTACGCGATGGAGCTCGTGCGCCACGATCTGGTCGCGCTCGTCGGACCGGCACGGATGGAAGAGCTGCTTCCGCCGTATCCGCCGAATGGTTTGAGCATTCTCGGCGGTATGGCGCCGACCGATGTAGGGCGGGACTTTAGTCCCGCCAACACAGAGTCTGTAGTGCGGGATTTTAGTCCCGCCAACACAGAGTCTGTAGTGCGGGACTTTAGTCCCGCCAACAAAGGCGGGTCCAAAGACCCGCCCTACAAATGGGCCGCGGGCGGGGCCGAGGCCCCGCGCGACAGCTCTTGGGCCGCCAGTTTCGCCGCCGGCCTTGCAGCCCGTGGTGAACGTCTGGCTGCATTCGACGGGCGATGCATCCTCGCTGGTTGCGTTGCTCCTCCCTCGAATATTCCCGATATTCTCGGTCGTCGCGCCGTGCCAACGAGGCGCCTCGCCCGTCTCGGTGCGACGCCAGACATTCACCACGGGCTGCCAGGGGCCGGGAACCCGCTGGTCCACGATCTGCTTCGCGGTGGCGCGGCCGCCGAAGGTCTCGGCTCCAACAACTGGGTCGTCGACGGCACCCTGACAGCCAGCGGCAAACCCCTGCTCGCCAACGATCCACACCTCGGCACCCAAGTGCCATCGCTCTGGTATCTCGCGCACCTGTCGGCCGGCGATTTCGACATCATCGGCGGCACGCTGCCGGGCACGCCGGCCGTGGCCATCGGCCGGAATCGCTACATCGCCTGGGGCGAGACCAACCTGTTTGCCGACGTCCAGGATCTGTACCGCGAGCGCCTCGATCCGTCGGGGACCAGCGCCGAATTCAGAGGCGCATTCGAGCCGATGCGCTTCGTCACCGAGACGATCGGCGTCAGTGGCCGGCCGCCCGTCGAGGTGACCGTCCGGATCACGAGGCACGGCCCGCTCGTGTCCGACGCCATCAACGCGAACAACGCCGAAGCCGGCGGCGGCCCCAGGGCGGCGCCGCTCGAGCCGCTGGCGTTCCGCTGGACGGCGCTCGACGAGGAGGACCAGACGGTGACGGCGTTTCTGCGGCTCAACGCGGCGAAGAACTGGACCGAGTTCACGGCGGCGATCGAAGACTTTGTCGTTCCCTCGCAGAACTTCGTGTATGCGGATACCGAAGGGCACATCGGCTACTACGCGCCGGGCCGCGTGCCGATTCGCGCACGCGGCGACGGATCGGTGCCCGCCGAAGGCTGGACCGGCGAGATGGAGTGGACAGGATGGATCCCGTTCGAAGAACTGCCTCACGCCTACGATCCGCCGTCGCACGCCATTGTCACCGCCAACCACCGGCCAATGCCGGCCGACTACCCGCGCTTTCTCTCGCTCGAATTTCACCAGCCGTTTCGAGCGCAGCGCATCACGGATCTGCTGGCGCAGAATCGACCGTTGACGCCTGATGCATTTCGCGACATCCAGGCCGACACCTTGTCGCTGCATGCGCAGTCGCTCCTGCCGCTCCTCCTGCGCCGGGTGCGCCCGACCGGTACCGCCGATCGGCAGGCTGTTGACCTGCTGACGCATTGGAACTTCGACGCGCGCGGCGACCGTGCAGAGCCGGCGATTTTCGGCGCCTGGTTCTCTCGGCTCGGTCGGTCACTCGTCGAAGACGAGCTCGGGACGGCGGCGACCAGAAGCTGGGAACGCCGGTTCACGTTCGTGCATCGCTTTGTCGTGAATGCGATCGGCGGCGGCGAGAGCTCGTGGTGCGACAACGTGGGAACGCCCGAGCCGGAGACGTGCGACGAAGCGGTGACGGCGGCACTCGGCGACGCCGTCGGCGACTTGAGGCGGCGGTTGGGCGACGATGTGCGGCAGTGGCGATGGCAGGACGTCCATCGCGCCGTGTTTCCGCATCAGGGGCTCGACGCGGTGGGCCTGCTGCGGCCGCTGCTCAGTCTGTCCGTGCCAAGCGGTGGCGACTGGAGCACGGTGAACGTGGGCGCGACGGCCGTCGATCGACCGTTCGATCAGACCGAGGTGCCCGGTTATCGCCAGATCGTCGACCTGTCGCCGGCCAACGACAGCCGGTTTCTCGACGCCGTCGGCGAGTCGGGACACTTCCTGTCGCCCCACTATGATGATTTTCTCGACGACTGGCGGGCCGTCCGGCACCGGCCGATGCGCATGGATCGCCTGGCGATCGAAGCGGACGCCGTCGGTCATCTCACGCTCGTGCCGCACTGATTGGGGTTTCGAGCGCAATGGAAGCGCCTTCGATCACATGTGCTACAATGTAGCATATGAAGTCGATCGGCGTGCGCGAGCTGCGCCAACGGGCCAGCGAATGTCTCAGACAGGTCGAAGCCGGCCGGACACTGGAGGTGACCACGCGCGGCCGCCTGGTGGCGCTGCTGGTTCCCGTGCGCCACACCGGGCACCGGCAACGGCTCCTGGCCCGTGGGCGCATGGTGGCGGGCGCCGGCGACCTGCTCGATCTCGGGCCGCCGCTGCCCCCCGCGCGCGATGTCCCCCTTCCAAGCGACCTGCTCGTCCGGGCCCGGACGGGCGAGCGATAGTGCCGTGGTGTACCTCGACTCCTCCGCGCTCGTGAAGCTCGTCGTGGCCGAACGCGAGTCGGCGGGTTTGCGTCGCTACCTGCGTGCGGAACCTCGTCGGGCCTCGTGCGCCCTGGCGAGGGTCGAAGTCGTCCGCGCCGTCCGGCCTCATGGCGTGGCCGCCATCACGAGGGCCCGGCGACTCCTTCGTCGTTTGGATCTGGTCCAACTGGACGACGAGCTTCTCGACGGCGCCGCCGCGCTCGATGGCGGCGTTCTGCGCAGTCTCGATGCGATCCACCTCGCCGCGGCCCTGACGCTGGCCGACGAGCTCACCGCCGTCGTGACCTACGACGAGCGAATGACCGCGGCGGCCGGCCTCGTCGGGTTGGCGGTCGACGCGCCTCGCTGAGCTTCACCTCTCGCGGTCGGGTGGTATCCTGAAGCGAAGGTTTATCGGAGCACGCCGTGGCTCATCCTCTTTGGACACACATCAGGAGCAGCCCGATGCGAATTCAGCGCTCGATTCAGTCCGTCTTGCTGGCGTTGGTCATCGTTGGCGGTGGCGCGTACGCGGCAACGGCGCCCATCGGACAACAGGCCGTCGCGACGGCCGACCGGATTGTCCTCACCCAACCGGAACGCGTTGGCTTCTCCACCGACGGGCTCAAAGAGCTGGATGCCGCCCTGCACGGCATCGTCGATCAGAAGCATTTGGCGGGCGTCGTGACCCTGATCGCGCGACACGGAAAGGTCGTGCGACACCAGGCGTACGGACTGCAGGACGTCGACAGCCGGACGCCGATGCAGCTCGACACCATCATGCGCATCTACTCGATGACCAAGCCGATGACCGGCGTCGCGATGATGATGCTTCACGAACAAGGCAAATGGCAGCCGAGCGATCCCATTGCGAAGCACATTCCGGAGTTCTCGAACCTGAAAGTGTTCACGGGGACGGACGCTGGGGGCCAGCCGACCCTTGACGCGCCGGCGCACGCTCCCACGATGGGCGAGCTGATGTCGCACAACGCCGGCTTCACCTACGGCGTGTTCGGCAACACGCCCGTCGACAAGATGTACCAGGCCGACAATCCGCTGGGCGCTCCGTCGCTCAAGGCGTTCATCGGCAAAATGGCGACACTGCCGCTGCTGTATCAGCCGGGCGAGAAGTGGGTGTACAGCGTGTCGGTGGACATTCAAGGGTACCTGGTCGAAAGGCTCTCCGGAAAGACGTTCCCGGATTTCCTACGCGAGCGCATCTTCGAGCCGCTCGGCATGAAGGACACGGCGTTTCTCGTGCCAGAGCCCAAGCTGCCGCGTGTGGCGACGATTTACGCGTGGGACGCGGCCAAGGGTGCGCTCGCGGCCCAACCCCGCGATCCGCAGATCAGCCGGATGCCGGGCCTGCCGTCCGGCGGCGGCGGACTGTACTCCACCGCGGCGGACTACCTGCGCTTCTCGCAGATGATGCTCAATGGCGGCGAGCTCGACGGCGTGCGAATCCTCGAGCCCGGATCGGTCGCGGCGATGCGCACCAACGTGCTCAACGATCAGACACTCAATTCCAAGTCGGGGATCGGTCCGGTGCGCCTGCAGCCGGGGTTGGGGTTCGGCTACGACTTCGCCGTGATGCGCGATCCGGCGGGGCTCAAGAGCCCGCTCGGCAAGGGCTCGTACTGGTGGTGGGGCATCGCCGGAACGTGGTTCTGGATCGATCCGACGAACGACGTGGTGTTCATCGGCATGATTCAGCGTCGCGGCGGTGTGCCCGGCGCTGCCAATCACGAGGACGTGTCACGGGCGCTGACCTACAAGGCCCTCGTCGATCCCGGTAAGTAAGCAGCACCTTATGGCTACGAGGTGAGCACGGCTCACGTTCAGAATCGCGTAATTGGTACACCAGCCCTGCAGAGCAGACAGTCGGACGCCTTGAAGTTGTCGGGCGCCTTGTATTCGGCCAGCGCGAAATTGGGCACGCCGAGCTCGGTCACCGCTTCCATGCGGTCGTAGATCTCGATGGTCGCCACCACCGTTGCGCCCGCGGCCATCGCCAGCGCCGCGCAGCGCGCGAACGTCTCCCCCGTGTTCCGTACGTCGTCGGCCAGAAGCACGCGTTTGCCTGCGAGCTCGCGCTTGTAGAAGTTGCGCAGCGTGAACCCCCTGTTGGGCTCATAGTTGAACGGCGCGAAGAGCGACGGCGGATGCGCGAGGCTGCGCCGGCTGTCGAGCAGGCCCGCCATCGTGTGGGCGAGCAGCGCGCCGCCCGTGACCGGTCCCGCCACCACCTCGACTCGTTGAGCGAGCTCGGCCGATAGGAGGTCGAGCAGGTCCTGCGCGAAGCGCCAGATCGTCGATGGATGACGGAACAGCTGGTGCGGGTTCAGATACACCTTGCCGTGATACCCGTTGCCGTAGTCGAAATGGCCGTCGAGCATCAGAACGCCCGACTGCTGCAGGTCCTTCAGCGCCTGTTCGCGAATTTCAGTCTTTCGGTTCAATAGCTCTCAGCTCTCAGCCCGTATCGCCAAATTCTCAAATCCTCAATTCCTCAGATCCTCAAATTCGCCATCTCGGGGTTCACGTACACCGTCCGTCCTCCGACAATCGTCGCGGCAACGGCGCCTCGAAGCTTCCACCCATCGAACGGGGTGTTCCTGGCCTTCGATCGCATCGTTCTGGCCGACACGGTGACGGCACGATCGGGCGCGAGGATCGTGATGTCGGCTGGCGTATGGTCGGCCAGCGATCCGCCGGGCACGCGCAGGATGCGCGCGGGGTTCACCGACAGGAGCTCGACGAGCCGCGCCAACGTGATGACGCCCGGGTGGACGAGGCGGTCGAACGACAGCGAGACGGCTGTTTCGAGCCCCGTAATGCCGAAGGGCGCGTGGTCGAACTCCACATGCTTCTCGTCGTAGTGATGCGGCGCGTGGTCGGTCGCGATCGCGTCGATCGAGCCGTCGGCCAGACCCTGCCGCATCGCGTCGCGGTCCGCGGCTTCGCGGAGCGGCGGATTCATCTTCACGTTGGTGTCATACGGCACGGGCGCGCCGAGCATCTCGTCGGTGAGCACGAAATGATGAGGCGTCACCTCGCAGGTGACGCGGGCCCCGCGGGCCTTGCCGTCGCGCACCGCTTCGAGCGTCTGCCGCGCACTCATGTGGGCGATGTGCACCGCGCCGCCGGTCAGTCGGGCGAGCGAGATGTCGCGCAGCGCCATGATGGATTCGGCCTCGCCGGGAATGCCGCGCAGGCCGAGCGTCGACGCGTGAAATCCTTCGTGCGCCACGCCGTCTCCCTTGAGCGTCTGCTCCTCGCAGTGCTCGATCACGGGCATGCCAAACATGCCCGCGTACTCGAGCACGCGCCGCATCAGCAGGGCTGTCGCGACGGGCCGCCCATCGTCGGTCACCGCCACGCAGCCGGCCTGCTTGAGCTCGGCGATGTCGGCGAGTTGTTCGCCCATCTGCCCCCGAGACACGGCGCCGATGGGATACACCCGCGCCAGATGTGCCTCGGCGGCCTTTTGCAGGATGTAGCCGGTCACACCCGCGTTATCGTTCACCGGCGACGTATTGGGCATGCAGGCGACGGCGGTGAATCCGCCTGCCACGGCCGCCGCCGTGCCCGTGGCCACGGTTTCCTTGTGCTCCTGTCCCGGCTCGCGCAGGTGCACGTGCATGTCGATCAGCCCGGGGCAGACGACACATCCGGCGGGAATCTCGACGACGAGCGCGCCGTCGGCCGCCAGGTCCCTCCCCACACGCGCGATGCGGCCGTCTTCGATCAACACGTCGAACACGCCATCGCGGCCGTTCACCGGATCGACGACGCGCCCGCCCTTAAGCAGCCGCTTCGGCATGACTCCCCTCTTCGACGCCGCCCGCCAGGAGGTACAGCACCGCCATGCGCACGGCGACGCCGTTGGCGACCTGCTCGAGAATGACCGAGTAGGGTCCGTCGGCCACGTCGGACGCAATCTCGACGCCGCGGTTCATCGGCCCTGGATGCATGATGATCACGTCCGGCTTGGCGCGCTTCACGCGCTCGGCCGTCATCCCGAATACGTGAAAGTACTCGCGCAGCGACGGAACGAAGGCGCCCCGCATGCGCTCCTGCTGAATGCGGAGCATCATGATGACGTCGGCGCCGGCCACCGCCTCGTCGACCGCGATCGAGACGCGCACGCCGAGCCGCTCGATGCCCGGAGGCACGAGCGTCGGCGGCCCACACACGCACACCTCGGCGCCGAGCTTGGTCAGCAGCAGCACGTTCGATCGGAGCACGCGGCTGTGCAGCAGGTCGCCGACGATGGCGATCTTGAGGCCGGCGAGGCGCTGCTTGTGCTGCCGGATCGTGAACGCGTCGAGAAGCGCCTGCGTCGGGTGCTCGTGCATGCCGTCGCCGGCGTTGATGATGCGCGAGCGGCAGATGCGCGCCAGTAGGTGGCACGCGCCCGAGCACGCGTGCCTGAGCACGATCATGTCGGGCGCCATCGCCTCGAGGTTCATGGCCGTGTCGGCCAACGTCTCGCCCTTCTGCACGCTCGAGCTGGCCACGGCAATGTTCAGCGTGTCCGCGCTCAGCCGTTTCTCGGCGATCTCGAATGACGTGCGCGTACGCGTGCTCGGCTCGTAGAACAGGTTGACGATGGTCTTGCCGCGCAGCGTCGGAACCTTCTTGATGGGCCGCTCGCCGATCTCACGCATGGCGTCGGCCGTATCGAGGATGCGGTAGATCTCCTCGCCGGACAGGTCGGCGATCCCGAGCAGGTCTTTCTTCATCCCTCGATCTCCACTTCGTCGCGGCCGTCGAGCTCGGTCAGATGCACCTGCACGCTCTCGCTCGGCGACGTCGGCAGGTTCTTGCCGATGTAGTCGGCTTTGATCGGCAGCTCGCGGTGTCCCCTGTCGACAAGCACGACGAGCTGAATCGACTTCGGCCGGCCGAACTCGATGAGCGCGTCGAGCGCAGCGCGAATCGTCCGCCCGGTGTAGAGCACGTCGTCCACGAGGAGGATGCGCTTGTCGTCGATCGAAAAGGGAATGTCCGTGCTGCGCACGAGCGGCTGCGCGCCGATGGCGTGGCGCATCAGGTCGTCGCGGTAGAGCGTGATGTCCAGCGCACCGGCCGGGACCTCGTGCCCGCTGATCTCCTTGACGATCGCCGCCAGGCGCCGGGCGAGCGGCACTCCCCGCGAGCGAATGCCGACGAGCGCGATCTCCTCGAGGCCGCGGTTGCGCTCGAGAATCTCGTGCGCGATGCGCGCCAGGGAACGCGCCACGCGGACAGCATCCATCACCACAGGCATGGCGAGACCTGCGCTGGAATGTGAGGATTTGAGGATCTGAAGATTTGAGGATCTGACGATCTGAGGATGTGAGGATGTGGCGGGCGGACGCGAACCTTCACGGGACACCTCTTTGCGCTCTCGCTGGAGCGCGTTAAAGAGTGGAAACGGGACAGTAGAAACAGTATACCCGAAACCGGAATTTCAGAGTTCAGAGATCAGTTTGCATTGCAGAAGTTCTCAAATCTGAACTCTGAACTCTGAAATTTCATCGGTCATATGTCGGAATGAACGTGATCGGACGCTTGGCGAAAAATGACGGCTGGAAGAGCTCCGTTCGCACGTAGCCGTCCATGTCGCGCCCGATCGGCAGACCCAGGAAGTAGAGGATCGTCGGCGCCACGTCGATGACCGACGCTCGCGTGAGCGACCGCGCCTTCGACACCGACGTGCCGTAGGCCATCAGGAACCCGTCCGGCGCGGCTTCGTGGGTGCCGCTCAGATCGGGGTCGCCGATGACTTGTTCGAGCAGCCGCTTGCCGAAGCCGAGCGGCTCCATGCCGTAGGCCGACACCACGAGCACCAGATCCTCGGGCCCGAGTGCCGCAAGGGCTCGTCCAATGGCGTCATCCATCAGACGGTAGTGGCTCTCGAGCACCGAACCGAAGCGGACCCGCTCTTCCTCCGTGACGTTGCCGAATCTGGACGGCACGGCGTACCGCAGAAAGTAATGACCGATCGGATCGAGGCTCTGGTACCGAGTGATGGCCACCTGCGTGGGCCGACCGATGGCGTGCGCCTGCGCGATCGCGTCATACACGCGATCGACCCGCCCCGCTTCCCGGTGACGTTCGGGGAGCTCGGGCTGGACGCCGACGGCCGGCGTCGATTCAGCCCTCGCGGCCTGAACCAACGGGAGAAGCTCCGACACCAGCTCGGGAGGATACGCGAGCTGCGAATCGTCCAGACCCGAGAGCGTGAGCGCCAGTTGAGCGTACCGATCGCTGATCACATGGCCGCGTACCGGCGAGGCCGGGTACGTCAGCGGCCAGTTGACGACCCCGACCGTGACGCCCGCGCCGCTCAGAATGCCCCAGAGCGTGCGGGTCCGCAGCGTCGCGGAGGAATGCGCCTGTTCGGTCAGGAGTCCGAAACGCAAGACGCCGTTGGCAAAACAGAAGTCCGGCAACAGACGGATCGGACTGCCCCCGCCCTCGGGCAGATAGACGCGAGCCGATCGCACGCCATTCTTCTGCGGCAGCTTGCCCGTGGCGACGGCCGCCCACACGGTTTCAGCCGACGTCGGGTGGAGCGTGGCGAGATGCATCACGGCCCCCGCGTCCAGCATGCGCCCGAAGTGCGGCAGACGGCCCTCGGCGGCGGCCATGGTCACGAGCTCCAGCGACCCGGCGTCGATGGCGATCATCGTGACGCGCGGTACAACGATCGCGGCCGTGGTCTCGAGCGCGGCATCGAACGGCCGGGCGTCGAGCGGGGGGAGGAGGCCTCGCCCGCGGAACGCGACGGGCGCCGTCACCGAGCCGGCCGCGACGGTCACCAGACACGCCGCCCACGCCGCGCGCGAGCCCACGCGCCGGCCCATCAGGCCGATCAGCGCAAACAGTCCGGCGGCAGCGGCCAGCGCCGCCGTGCCCGCGACAATTGCGCGACGCGCCTCCGGCTCGAGCACGAGCGCAAAGGCACGAAGGTTGGCCCACATGAGGAGGGCGCCCGCTGCCGCGGCGGCGGCGCCGAGCCACGACAGCACGGCCACACTCGCCCACGCGGGCGAGAAGAGCTCGCGCGCGAGCAGTTGGCGCAGCACCAGCACGACGTAGAAAATCGCCGTCAGGTGCACGGCGTAATAGAGGCCGATGGTGCCTGCCAGCGGCAAGAGGTCCTCGAAAGCCAGCGGCACGCGCGGGTTCAGTTGCAGCACCAGCGCGAGCAGGTAACACGTCGCCAGCACGGCGGCGATGACCGAGTTGCTCAACATCCGAAGATAGCTCACGGCAGGACGCTCTACGTTCTAGGTTCGACGTGCGACGCGTGATTCGTGCGGCGCGTGATTCCTTCTGAGCGCGACGCGCGGCAACCGAACGAAGCACGTCGCACGTCCCACGAGAGAACGTCGCACGACGCACGTCGAACGTCGAACGGCAGTATACTGCCGTGGATGCCGGTCGACGTCTCGGCCGAGGTGATCGCGAACACGCCGTTGTCGGGTCACTACAACGTGTTGGCGCTTGCGGCGCCGGCGATTGCCGCAGCCGCCGCCCCGGGACAGTTCGTGATGGTGAAAGCCAGCCGCGGACACGACCCGCTTCTCCGTCGCCCGTTCTCGGTCTTCGAAGTGCTGCGCGATCGGCGCGGCCTTCCCCTCGGTATCTCGCTGTTGAACAAACGCGTCGGACCGTCGACCAGCCGCGTCTACAGCGCGAAGGCCGGTGAGACGATCGCTTGTCTCGGTCCGCTCGGACGCCCCTTCACAGTGGTCGAACCGCCCGCCGACGCATGGATGGTGGCGGGCGGCGTCGGGCTCGCGCCGTTTGCGGCCCTCGCCGAGGCGCTGCGCGCCCGCGAGGTGCGGACGACGCTCTTCTACGGCGCACGCCGATCCGAGGAGTTGTTCTATCTCGATTTCTTCCGCAACCTCGGCGTCGCGCTCGAGATCACGACCGAGGACGGCAGCGCTGGCGAGCAGGGGCGCATCGTTCGGCCGCTCGAACGCCGCCTCGCCGCCCGCGATCCCGACGACGAGGTCATGGTCTACGCATGCGGGCCCGAAGGCATGCTCGCCGCCACCGCGCGAGCGGCGAGGACTTACGACCGGCCGTGCGAAGTGTCCGTGGAACGCATCATGGGCTGCGGCATGGGCGGCTGCTACAGCTGCGTCGTGCCGATGCGCACCCGCTCAGGCGGTGTTCACCACGTGCGATCGTGCCTCGCCGGCCCAGTGCTCCGCGGGGATGACATTTCGTGGGAGTAGAAAATCGCCCCCACAGAAGACACGGGAGTCCTCTGGGTCCTCCGTGGCGGAGAGATCACCGACGGTGGCCAGATCAGTGATGGACTTCTCGGTTCACATCGGATCCCTGACACTCAAGAACCCCCTCATCGCCGCGAGCGGGTGCTTCGGCTACGGCGTCGAGTACGCAGACACGATCGACCTGTCGACGCTCGGCGGCGTGGCCGTCAAAGGCCTGTTTCTCTCCGAGCGCGAAGGCCACGCCGCGCCCCGTATCGTCGAGACGCCAGCCGGCATGCTGAACGCCATCGGCCTGCAGGGCATCGGCGTGCGCCGGTTCGTCGACGAACACATGCCCGAGCTGCGCGCGCGGCGAGCGACCGTGATCGTCAATGTCTGCGGAACAACGATCGACGAGTACGTGGAAGTGTCACGGATCCTGTCTGACACGGAAGGCGTGGGTGCGATCGAGCTCAACATCTCGTGCCCGAACATCAAGGAGGGCGGCATCCAGTTCGGATGCAGCCTGACGGGCACCTTCGACGTCGTCAACGCCGTCCGCCACGTGACCACGCTACCGCTCTTTCCCAAGCTCACGCCCAATGTGACCGACGTCGCGTCGTTCGCCCGCGCCGCGGAAGACGCCGGCGCCGACGCGGTGTCGCTCGTCAACACGTTTCTCGCCATGGTCATCGACGTCGAAACCCGGCGCCCGAGCATCTCGAACGTCGTCGGAGGCCTGAGCGGCCCCGCCATCCGGCCGATCGCCGTGCGGATGGTGCACGAATGCCGGCAGGCGGTGAAGATTCCCATCATCGGGATGGGTGGCATCGCCGAGGCCAGAGACGCGCTCGAGTTCATCATTGCCGGCGCGTCGGCCGTACAGGTGGGCACGGCCAATTTCGTCGATCCCTTCATCTGGGCGAAGCTCCTCGACGGCATGACGGACTACATGCGGCGCCACGGTCTCTCGTCTATCGGCGATCTGGTCGGCACGCTCGACGCGGCGGCGCGCGAGGCCGGAAGCCATGCGTAGACCGTTATGCGGCGCGCTACGAGAATTCTGTTCTCGTTGCCGCATGACGGCGGCGCGCATCGCGCGCCCGCGAAGGAGCGGAGCGGGGCGTAGGGCCCCCGCGAGCGACCGAGCCGGGGTCCGGGGCAGAGCCCCGGTCTAGGGATGACGCTCACGATGTACTCGCGGCCGGGCTGCCACCTTTGTCACGACATGAAGGCGGTCATCGAGCGCATCGCCGAGACCCTGCCCCTCGTTCTCGAGGAGATCGACATCTCGACCGATCCGGCCCTCGAAACGCGCTACGGACTCGAGATTCCGGTGCTGATGATTGGTGAAAGAAAAGCCGCGAAGTACCGAGTGACCGAGAACGAGCTGCGGCGCCTGCTGCTCGCGAGAAATGAAGAGGCGGACAGGCCTGACCGGCCGCCCTTCAACCCTGGCCCCGGTCGCTGACTCGCTGTCCTCCAGCGGGCGGCGGGCGCTCCAGGCGCGCCCTATTTCGCCGTCACCAAGAAGTGGCCCCGACGGTTCTGCTGCCAGCAGGTCTCGTTCTCCTCGGTGCAGAAGGGCTGCTCCTTGCCCTTGCTGATAATCGTGATGCGACCAGCCGGCACGCCCAGATCCACCAGGTACTGCTTCACGGCTTCGGCGCGCCGGGTGCCGAGCGCGAGGTTGTATTCCGAACTGCCACGGGCGTCGCAATGGCCCTCGACGGCAATCTGGGTGCTCGTCCACCGCTTCAACCAGTCGGCGTCGGTCTGGAGGGGTGCCCGGGCGTCGGCCCGAATCGTCGATTGGTCGTAGTCGAAGAACGCGTCGCCCAGGGGCCGCTCGGCGTTGACTTGATCGAGCGACTTGCGGGCGAAGATCTGTTCTTCGGTGAGCGGCGCCGGCGGGGGTGGCGGCGGGGGCGGCGGGGGCGGCGGCGGGGGGGGCGGCGGCGGCGTGACTGCCGCGGCGACGGGCGGTGGCGGTGGGGGCGCCTGCGGAGGTACCTGCTTGGCACACGCAGTCACGGCCACGGCGAAGATCGTGAGGGTGGCGCACAGGGCGGCCACCTGAAGGGCCTGACGAATCATTGGTCACTCTCCTGGGGAGCTAGCGCAGCTTACAGACTCGCGAACGATGGTGTCAATCGTGTCGAAGGCCGAATGTGTCGAAGGCCAAACGATACAATCGAGCGCGTGGAACATCTGTTGCGCGCGACGGCCTTGGCTGAAACGCGCCATTTCTGGTTCAGGGGCTTTCGCCGGTTCGTCACGCCGCTGCTCGCGCTCGCGACGGCGGGGCGATCGCCAGCTCGGCTGCTGGACTGCGGGTGCGGCACGGGGGCCAACCTCGAGCTCCTCTCCCGCTACGGGCCCGCCTACGGCTTCGACCTCACGGCCTTGGGGCTGCGACTCGGTCGCGAAGCGGGCCGGACGCGGCTGGCGCGCGCGAGTGTCTCCGCGATCCCGTTTCCGAGCGATGCCTTCGATGTGGTGACCTCCTTCGACGTGCTGTACGCACTCGAACCGCCGGTCGAGCGCGCGGCGGCCGCCGAGATGTACCGAGTCGCCAGACCCGGTGGGTTCCTCATCGTGAACGTCGCGGCGATGGATATCCTCAAGGGCGACCATTCCGTGCTGGGCCACGAAGTGCGGCGCTACAGCCGCCAAGCCCTCCGGCGTCTGCTCGAAGACGCGGGTTTCGAGATCGTGCGGATCACCCACACCAACGCGTCGCTCTTTCTGCCGATGCTCGTGGTGCGCACGCTGCAGCGCTGGCGCGGGCTGCGTCCAGAGGCGCAGGCCAGCCAGGATCTTTCGGTGCCGTCGCGGCCGGTGAACGCGCTTCTGACGGCTGTGCTCGCCCTCGAAAGCCTGGGGACGCGGATGTTCGACAGCCCGGTTGGCAGTTCCCTGCTGTGTCTCGCTAAGAAGCCGGCGCGAGCACGCACGAAAACACCTTGAGCCCGAGATGGCGCTGGTCGGTCGAGCGCCGCAACCACCGCTCGGCCGGAATGTACCACTCGCTCGTCTCGATGGTGATCGACGCCTCGTCGCCGGCCAGCAGCTCGGCGGGCACGGTCGCCTCGATCGAGAACGTCTCGCCGATGTCGTGCTCCGACACGACGCGCCCCCCGGCCCGGATCGTCACGTGCGAGGTCGACGCTTCTTCGATTTCGCCTTCGAGCCGCAGCTTGACCGCGCGCCCGGCCGCGTGCACGCGCAACGTGGCACGCTCCGATGTCCATCGCCAGAGCCGGCCCCTCTCCGGGTCGTATTCGTGTTCATGCCAGCCTTCCCCGTACCCGAACAGGAGGCGACTCGACGGCTGGGCGTCGAACTGTGTGATGGCCACGTCGGCGCCGGGCGGCTCCACTGTGATCATCAGCTCCGCGTAATCGCCGGCGCCTGAGAGGTCCCCCGTTGGCAGCATGCGCAGCCTCAGAAGACGACCCGGACCCGGCCCGATCGTCAGCTCGTCGATAATCCGTCCGTCCACAGCAACGCGCGCCCGCGCGGGAGGACCGGCCAGGTTTCTGAAACCAACGACCATCGTCGTCCTGACGGGCCAGCGTCGAAGCCAGCCGCCGCTGCCGCCCTGCGAGGGCCCACGGCCGTCCTCGCGGGCCACGCCTGCGGTCTCGGGCGTGAGCGCCCAGCCTTCCCCGAGATACCAGTCGGGCGGGTCGATGGCGTGCCAATCCATCTCGCTCGGTCGAATGCCGCCCATCGCGTACGGCAGGCTGAACGGCCACCGATAGCGCGCGGGCGGGCGCTGGCGTCGAACGAGCGCGAGGTCGCTTCGCGGCGGATCCGCCACGAACCAGACGCGCGCGCGCCCGCCGCCGTTCCAGTACTTCACGAGCTCGAGCCACTCGTGCTTGGGCGGCGATGGCAGCCGGGCGCCAAACATCGGCATGCGATCGCCGGCCCAGGCAATCGGGCGCCGCAGGTCGAGATCGTGGCGGCGATGCATGGCCAGCACAGGCAGAGACGTTGGCGCGCGCGACGAGGCCGAGAACGCCATGTCCTCGAGCAGACGAAATGCCGGCGCCTTCATCGACGAGTAGCCGGAGAGCTCGACCGTGTTGTTGAAGACGTTGAACGCCGACAGCGCGACCAACGCGGCGACCAAGACCGTTGAGCGAAAGGCCGACGCGCCCTGCGCCGCCGCGTACGCGACGGGGACGACGAGGGGCAGCGCGTAGCGCGTCGTGGCGCTTTCCTGGAAGACCAAGTCGAACATCAAGTACGGGCCAAAGGCCGCGGCGAGCGTCACAAGGGCGGGACGCGCGCCACGCACCAGACGTCCGAAGCCGATAGCCGCCAACGCGAGGACGAAGACCGCGATTGGCGCGGACGCCCACGGCGAAATGAACGCCGCTTGCAGAACGCGGGCGAGCTGGCGGAGCGTCGGCATCGTCCAGAGCATGACCACGCCGGTGAAGTCATCGGCGCCCTGTTGGACCAGGGCTTGCCCGTACGCGGCAGGCCCGCCGCTCAACATCACGAGCGGTACCAGCCACGCCAGGGCGCCGGCCAGATATCCGACGCCCACGCCGGCCGCAAGCCGAATCGACCCGGGCACGAGCGCCAGCCGACTCGTCAGCACCCGACGTCCGAGCGCGAGCGCGAGCAGGGGCACGGTGAGCCAGACCGCCTGCGAGCGAACGCCCGCGGCGAGTGCCGCGCAGGCGCTCGCCGCCACAAGCGATCGAGTGTCGCGCGCGCTGAGGATCATGACCTGCGCCGCGAGCGCTGCCGCCAGGCCGAACAGGTCGCTGAGGGGCCTGGCAGCTGTGATCCAGAACAGCGGTGAGGCGACCGCAACCAGAGCCGCCACGAGCGGCTGCATGGGCGCCGGCGGGTCTGGGCCGTCGAGCACCCGGAACAGCGCGACGAGCGCGAGCGCCGCGGCCGCGCCGGCCAGGATCGCGAGAAGAGCGAGCACGTGCGTCTCCGACGGCACCACCGCGTGCAGGAGCGTCGCCGCCAGCATGAAGACCGGGTAGCCAGGCGGGTGGGGTTGATGACGCGCGACGTCGAAGTCGCGCATGCCCATCGCGAAGTTGATGGAGTCGAGGTCTTCGAGGGACGCAGGGAGGAACGGAACGTGCAACGCCGCGAACGCAACCGCGAGCAAGCCGGCGCCCAGGCGAAGCGTGGGTGTCAAGCGGGCCGGAGGATGAGCCCTTCGTTCAGACTGCCCGTGCGGTACCCGCGCGGATCGATCGCCACCTCGCGATACCCGATCGCCTGGAGCTCGCGAACGATCGCCTCGCTCGTCAGGGGGTCCATGGCGCGCGGCAGCTCGTCGCGGCCCACTTCGATGCGCGCCAGCTCGTTGTGGTGCCGCACGCGGCACACGCGGAAGCCGAGCCCGCGCAGGACCTGTTCCGCCCGCTCGATCATCCTGAGTTTGTCGGCGGTCACCTCAGCAAAGTACGGAATTCGCGAGGACAGGCAGGCCGACGCCGGTTCGTTCCACGTCGGCAGCCCACAGCACCGAGCGAGCTCGCGGATTTCATCTTTGGCGAGATCGACTTCGTCGAGCGGGCTTCTCACACCGAATTCGCGCGCCGCCTGACGGCCCGGCCTGTCGTCGCCCCGGTCGCCGGCGTGGTTGCCGTCGATGACCACGGCGCCCGACTCGGCGGCGATGCGTGACAGATGGGTATAGAGCTCGTGCTTGCAGAAATAGCAGCGGTTCGTCGGGTTCGCCCGATAGTCGGCGCGTTCGAGCTCGCCCGTGTGGATGATCTGGTGACGGAAGCCGAATCGTTGTGCGATGTCGATCGCCATACGCCGGTGGCGTTCAGGGTAGCTCGGGCTGTCGGCGGTGATGGCGCATGCGCGGTCGCCGAGCGTACCGTGGGCGATGCAGGCCAGATAGGCGCTGTCCACGCCGCCGCTATAGGCGACGATCACGGAGCCCAACGACGACAGCGCCTCGCGCAGGGCGGATTCCTTTCCGCTCATTCGTCCACGTCCCCGTCTTCCTGTTCCTCCTCGTCCTCGTCCAGGTCGCCGTCTTCGTCCTCGTCGACCTCGTCGCCCGCGTCGTCGTCTTCGTCTTCGTCCTCGTCGTCCTCGTCAGCGAAGTCGAGCTCGATCGGATCGGTCCCGTTGACGACCAGATTCTCGCCGCAGTCGGGGCAGCTCAACTCGTCGCCGACATCAGTGGAGAGCTCATCGACTTCAACCTCCGCGTCACAGGCGGGGCAGATCGCCATGGCCATACGGGTCTCCTCGGCGCGTCGCGGAAGGCCGTTCGGTTTGGCAATTAGGTCGTTGACGTGCCAGAATCCCGCCCGGCAGGCGCGATCACGATAAGTGTTCGGATTATAGTCTGACAAGTCCAGGGATGACCAGCACCTCGATTGCCGCAAAGACCGTCGTCGTCGCCGACGACACGGACTTTGTTCGCGACCGTTTCCGTACGGCGCTCGAAGCCGCGGGACATCGGGCGGTTTCGGTGAAGAGCGCGGCCGAGCTGCTCGCGCGCGTGCGCGCCGATCTCGCCGAGATCGATCTCATCGTCCTCGATCTCAGGTTGCCGCATGCGCCCGGCGTCGATCTGGTGCGATCGATCCGAAAACTGGACGCCGGCACGCTGCCGATCCTCGTCTTCAGCGGGACGATCGCGAACGCCGACGAGGTGCGGGAGCTGGCGGCGCTCGGCGTGGCTGGGTACGTCAACGAGTACAGCGCCGTGCAACACATTCTGCCCTCGCTGGCGCCACATCTGTTCCCCGACAACTTCAACCGTCGCAGCAGTCCGCGCGTCGTGCTCGGCATTCCTATCCAGTACCGCTTCGGCAATACCATTGCGGCGGCCCTGACGCTCAATCTGAGCCACGGCGGCATCGCGATCCGCACGACCAGCCCGCTCGACGGCGGCGCCAAGATTCGGGTCCGGTTTCGGATGCCGGGCGGCAGGCGCGACATCGACGCCGAGGGCAAGGTGGCGTGGAGCGACCGGCGCGTCGGGATGGGCGTCCAGTTCGAGAAGGTCGATCCGGACAGCCAGACGATCATCGACGGTTTTGTCGACGCGCACTTCTTCTCGAACAGAAAAGCCTAGGGGCAGTATTGGAGTCCCTGATGGAGCTATCGCTCGCGGGCATTCTCTGGCGCCTCGCCGGCGTCCTGGCTCTCGTATTCGCGAATGGGTTTTTCGTCGCAGCCGAGTTCTCGATCGTCACGGTCCGCAAGACCCGAATCGATCAGCTGGTGGCCGAGGGTCACCGCGGCGCACGCGCGGTGCGCCGCGCGGTGTCCGATCCCGACGGCTACATCGCCGCCACGCAGCTCGGCATCACGATGGCGAGCATCGGCCTCGGCTGGATCGGCGAGCCGGCGCTCGCCTCGCTGGTCGAACCCGCGTTGACGTTCCTGCCCGAGGTCATGGCCCAGGCGACCGCCCACAGCCTGGCGGTGGCCTTCGCGTTCGCGGTCATCACGGCGCTGCACATCGTGCTCGGGGAGCTCGCGCCGAAAACCATCGCGCTCGAGCGTTCGGAAGCCACGGCCCTCTGGGTCGTCAAACCGACCGAGCTCTTCATGAACGCGTTCTGGCCCTTCATCCGCCTCTTGAACGGCATGGGGCGCGCCGTCGTCAACGTGCTGGGGCTTCGCAGCCGCGGCGGGCACGCGATGGTGCATTCGGAGGAAGAGCTGAAGATGCTCGTCACGGCGAGCCAGGAAGCCGGGGTGATCGAAGAGCAGGAAGAGCAGATGCTCCACCGGGTGTTCGGCTTCTCCGACCTGACGGCGGGCCAGGTGATGGTGCCGCGCACCGAGCTCGTGGCGGTGGCTGCCGATGCGTCGGGTGAGACGCTGCTCCGCGAGATCGCGCGAGCCGGGTACCCCACGCTCCCCGTCTACCGCAACGATCTCGACAACATGGTCGGCATCCTGCACCTGACCGATCTTGTCAAGGCGCTCGCATCCGGGGACACGGACAAGAATGCCGGCGCGCTGGCGCGCGAGGCGCTCACCGTTCCGGAGACACTCGCCGCCGACGATCTGCTCGACGCGCTGAGACGCGCGCGGGCGCGAGAAGCCATCGTCATCGATGAGTACGGCGGCACGGCCGGCCTCGTGACCTACGAGTGGCTGATGGACCGCATCGTCGGCGACACGATCGGATCGGGCGGGAAAGTCGGCGGCGTCGTGGCCCATGCCGACGGAACGGCCGACATCGACGGCCTCGCGCTCGTCACCGATGTCAACGAGCAGTTCGACTTGCGAATCGACGAGGAAACGTACACCACGGTGGGCGGCTACGTGCTCGGGAAGATCGGCAGACGGGTGAAGGTCGGGGACACGATCGAGGTGACAGGCCGGCAGATGAAAGTGCTGGCGCTCGACGGCCTGCGTGTCGCGAAGGTGTGGTTGTCCACTCCAAGAAAGACGTCGACCGCCGAGAACGCGAAGCACGCAGAGGACCATACCTAGAAACTCTGCGTCCTCGGCGTCCTCCGCGGTTGACGGGCTAGGCGCGCACGGCGCGCCTGCGTCCCTCGACGATGCTCGGGACGCCCTGAGCATTGTCGAACGGCGCAAGCGACCGAGCCGGGGTGTGGGGCGGAGCCCCACGTGAAGTTAGTCGGCGCGCAAGAGCCGCAGCGCGTTGGCGATGACAATGACCGATGCGCCGGTGTCGGCGACAATCGCCATCCACAAGGTGGCGAACCCGGCAACGGCGGCCACGACGAACGCCGCCTTCATCACGAGCGAGATGGCCAGGTTGGCCTGAATGTTCCTGAGCGTGGCGCGCGAGAGCCGAAGCGCGTACGGGATCTTCAAGAGATCGTCGCTCATGAGCGCCACGTCGGCCGTTTCGATGGCGACGTCGCATCCGGCGGCGCCCATCACGATGCCGACGTCGGCCGACGCCAGGGCCGGGGCGTCGTTCACGCCGTCTCCGACCATGGCCACCAGACCGAATCGGCGCTTCAACTCGTGAACGGCCGCCACTTTGTCTTCAGGCAACAGCTCCGCCTGCACTTCGTCGACGCCCAGCTCGTGTCCAATCGCCATCGCGGGACCGCGGCTGTCGCCGGTCAGCATCACGAGCGAGGCGATGCCCTGCCGCCTGAGCAGATCGAGCATGTCCCGCCCCACTTCACGAGGCCGATCGGCGACCGCGATGATGCCGATGGCTTGGCCGGAACGCGCCACGAGCACGGCCGTCTTCCCTCGGGCGGCGAAACCCTCGAGCCGCTCGTGGATGAGGGCCGAACACAGCTGCCGCTCCTCGAACAAGCGATGGTTGCCGAGCACGACAGGCTCGCCGTCCACGCGGCCCTCGGCGCCACGACCGGCGATCTCGGCCACGTCGGCGCCCACGGGCACCGCGACCTGCGATGTCTCCGCGTAGCGCATGATTGCCTGCGCGATCGGATGCGAGGACCGCTGCTCGACTGCCGCAGCGAGCCCGACCACGCCGGCCTCCGTCACGCCGTCGAGGGCCACGACCTCGACCACTTCCGGCGTCCCGCGCGTGAGCGTGCCCGTCTTGTCGAACGCCACGCAGCGCACCCGAGCCGCGCGCTCGAGGTGCGCGCCGCCCTTGATGAGCACGCCCTTCCGGGCGGCACCGGCGAGCGCCGCCACGATCGACACAGGCGTCGAGATGACGAGGGCGCAAGGACAGGAGACGACGAGCAGCACCAGGGAGCGGTATACCCACGTCTGCCAGGACCCGCCCGCGAGAAGGGGCGGGACGAGCGCGAGAGCGAGGGCCAGGGCGATGACGGCCGGGGTGTAGATGCGCGCGAAGCGCTCGACGAACGCTTGTGCCGGTGCACGCGTCGACTGTGCCTGTTCGACGAGATGGATGATACGGGCGAGCGCGGCGTCGCGGCGGAAACGCGTGACCCGGACATCGAGCGCCCCGCTCCCGTTGATCGTGCCGGCGAAGACTTCGTCGCCCGGGCCCTTGTCGACCGGCAGCGACTCACCCGTGACGGGAGACTGGTTGACCGCGCTGACGCCCGCGAGCACCTCGCCGTCGAGCGGCACTTTTTCGCCCGGCTTGACGAGGATCAGGCTGCCCGGCGCCACGAGGTCCACCGCCACGAGACGATCACCGGACTGGTCGCGCACGATCGCCTGGGCCGGCGCGAGATCCATCAGCGCACGCACAGCCGTCCGCGCGCGATCGAGCGTGCGCGCCTCGAGTGCCTGCGCGACGGCGAAGAGAAACACGACGGCGGCCGCTTCGGACCACTCCCCAAGGGCGATAGCTCCGGCCGCCGCGATGAGCATCAGCACGTTGATGTCGAGCGAGCGCCCCCGCACGGCGTTCAGGGCCCGGCGAAGCGTCAGCGGTACACCGGCCGCGGCCGAGAGCACGAACGTGGCCGGACCCACCCACGCCGCGAGCGGAGACCACGTGGCTAGGAATCCGGCCGCCAGCAGGCCTCCCGACGCGACGAGCAGCAGGCGCCGGCGCCTCGTGTCGTCGTCGCTCACGCTCACCGGTTCGTCGTGCTCGAGCCACGCGCGCATGCCGGCATCCGCCACGGCCGCCGCGATCGCCGATGCCGACACCTTGGCCGCGTCGTACTTCACGTGCAGCCGCCGGCCCATCAGGTCGGCTGAAAAATCCTCCAGGCCGGGCAGGTGCTTGAATCGGCGTTCGATGAGCGCCACTTCCTCGCGGCAGTCCATGCCTTCGACGCGGAACGTCGATTCGGCATGAAGCTCGCATACGCGGCAAACGGGCGCGGAGGAGGCCATGACTTACTTCGCGCGGGCTCCCGCCGCCTTGCGCTGGTCCGGGCTGCGGCCAGTCTGTGCCGCACGCGTGTTGCGCTCCTCGACGTGCTGGAGCCCCTGTTCGAAGAGCCGGACGATGTGGTGGTCGTCGAGGGCGTAATAGACGAGGCGGCCTTCGCGGCGGGGACGGACGAGGCGGCCGCCGCGCAGCACGCGGAGTTGGTGGGAGACGGCCGACTCGCTGAGACCCACCAGGGCGGCAATGTCGGAGACGCAGAGCTCGGCGCGCGACAGCGCGTCGAGGATGCGGACGCGCGTGACGTCTCCGAGCACGCGGAACGTGTCGGCGAGGGCGGTGGCGGAGGGCGGGGCGAGCGTGCGCTTGGCGGTCATCGTTTGCCTATATGAACATATGAGCAGATGTTCATGTATTGAGTATACAGGGACCGGGGGCTGGGGGCTAGAGGCTCGGGACTCGGGCTTCGGGATTGGGGACTCGGGGCCAAACGCAGACTTTGTAAAGCCCGCTACAGCAAAGCCAGCGCTGAAAAAACCCGCTCGTAGTCCGGCTCGTCCCTCGCGTCGTCCAGCACCTGCCGGTAACGTACCACGCCGTTCCCGTCGATCACGAAGACGGCCCGCTTCGCGATCCCCTTGAGTCCGATCATGTCCTCATTGAACACCCCGTAGTCCCGGATCACCTGCTTGTTGAAATCGCTCAGCAATGGAAACGTCAGTTTCTGCTCCGTCTGAAACGCCTTGAGCGTGAAGAACGTATCCACGCTGATGCCCAACACCTGCGCCCGAGCCTGGTTCAGCCGGGCGAGGCTGTCGCGAAACGTGCAGAGCTCCTTGGTGCAGACCGAGCTGAACGCCGCTGGAAAGAATGCCAGAACGACCGGGCGGCCTTGCAGCCCACCGAGTGTCACGGCTTCCCGGTCCTGGTTCGGCAAGGTAAAGTCCGGCGCCTTCGCGCCCGCGTCTATTACAGACATGTAATGTTCCTCCCTACACATTTGGCGGTGGTTCGGGTAGCATTTTTGGTTGGTCCGGCCGAACGCGGCCCAGACAAGCCTTTCGCGAGGAGCCACGCGTGATTGAAGTGCAACATCTGACGAAACGCTACGGCCCCGTGACGGCTGTAGAAGACGTGAGTTTCCGCGTCGAGCGAGGCGAGATCTTCGGCTTTCTGGGCCCCAACGGTGCCGGCAAGACGACGACGATGCGCATCTTGACGGGCTATATGCCGCCCAGCGACGGCAAAGCCGTCGTCGCGGGGTTCGACGTCCAGGAACAGCCGATCGAGGCGAAGCGCCGCATCGGCTACCTGCCCGAAACCCCGCCACTCTACCCCGACATGACCATCGGTGAATACCTCGGCTTCGTGGCGAAGATCAAGGGCGTGCCGCCGGCGGAGCGCAAATCGCGCATCAAGGCGGTGATGGAGCGCACGCGCGTCGTCGACATGGTGAACCGCCAGTGCGGCAAGCTGTCGAAAGGGTACAAGCAGCGCGTCGGCCTCGCGCAGGCGCTGATTCACAACCCTGACGTGCTCATCCTCGACGAGCCCACCGCCGGTCTCGATCCCAAGCAGATCATCGAAACGCGGGAGCTCATCAAGGCGCTCGCCGGCGACCACACAATCATCCTGAGCACGCATATCCTGCCGGAAGTGTCGCAGACCTGCCAGCGCGTCGGCATTATCAACAAAGGCAAGATCGTGGCCGTCGACACG
>MEKT01000034.1:0-15137 GCA_001767435.1 Acidobacteria bacterium RIFCSPLOWO2_02_FULL_65_29
ACCGACGTCGAGCGCTCATCGTCCGACATGGTCGACGGCATTCTCGACGGCCTGCGCTGGCTGGGGCTCGACTGGGACGAGGGTCCTGGCGTGGGCGGGCCCTTCGCGCCCTACTTTCAATCCGAGCGCCGCGATCGCTATCGCGCGATGGCCCATCGCCTCGTGGAGAGCGGCCATGCGTACTACTGCTACTGCGCGCCGGACGAGATCAAGGCGAAGCGCGAGGCTGCAGAGAAAGCGGGCGGCGCGTGGAGGTACGATCGCACGTGTCTGCGGCTGTCGCCGGACGAGATGGCTTCGAACGAGGCCGCAAAGAAGCCCCGCGCCGTCCGCGTCGATGTGTCCAGGGTTCCCGGACGCGCCGTGCGCTTCGACGACCTCGTGCACGGCCCAATTGAATTCGATGCGGCGACGATCGAAGACTTCGTCATTCTTCGATCAGACGGCCATCCCACCTATCATCTCTCCGTGGTGGCCGACGATGTGGAGATGGGGATCACGCACGTGGTGCGAGGGGACGATCACATTTCCAATACGCCCAAGCAAGTGCTGCTTTATGAGGCGATCGGCGCCGCGGTGCCGAAGTTCGCGCACGTGCCCCTCATTCTCGGGCCCGACAAGAAGCGGTTGAGCAAGCGGCACGGCGCGACGTCGGTGACCGAGTACGAGAAGCGCGGCTACCTGCCGGAAGCGATGATGAATTTCCTGGCGCTGCTCGGCTGGTCGCCGGGCGCGGGCGACAAGGAGCTGTTCACGCGCGACGAGCTCGTGGCCGTGTTCGCGCTCGAGCGCATCAGCGGCGGCAATGCCGTGTTCAACCCCGAGAAGCTCGACTGGTTCAACCAGCAGTACATCGTGCGCCTCGCGCCGGAGGACCTGGCGCGGCGGCTGAAGCCGTTTTTCGAGGCGGCCGGCGTGTGGGACGAGGCGTATCTGGGCGAGAAGCGGTCCTGGTTTTTCGCCGTGCTGGAGCAACTCAAGCCGCGCGCCAAGACGCTGGCCGAGTTTCCCGAGCTGGGGCGGTTCTTCTTCGTCGACGATCTCCAGTACGACGGGGCGGCGGTGGCGAAGCACCTGCGCGTCGACGGCATGAGCGCGTATCTTCAGGCCGTCGGCGAAGCGTTTCGGTCGCTGGCGGTCTTCGACGCGGCGTCGACCGAGGCCGCGCTGCGCGACGTGGCCGAGGCGCGCGGGGTGAAGGCGGCCGCGCTCATACACGGCGTACGCGTGGCGCTGACGGGGCGAACGGTCAGTCCGGGGCTGTTCGAGGTCGCCTCGCTCCTTGGACGCGAGCGGACGCGAGCGCGGCTCGAGGTGGCGTTACAGCTGAGCGTGTAGAAAATTCCTCCACTGAAGCGTTTTCTGTCGGACCGGCCGGGACGACATTTCTGGAAGTCCAATCCCATCAATATCTTACGGGATCGCGCCGGGGAACGCCGGTTGCAGCCCCTGAGGCCGAGGCGCCACCGGTCTGCACCGGCGCGTGAGGAGGTTTCCTGTGGGCAAGGAAGATCGCGGATTTGCGTCCATGGATCGGCTCAAGCAGCGCGAGATCGCGAGCAAGGGCGGCAGGGCGGCGCATGTGAAGGGAACGGCGCACCAGTGGTCGAGCGACGAGGCGCGCGAGGCGGGGCGGAAGGGCGGGATGGCCAGCCATCGCCGGAAGCTTCAACAGAACGTGAATGAGACAGTGATGCTGGACATCCCGGCGGTGCCGCGCGCCGCTCATCGCGTGCAGTTCTGATCCTGAGGGTCGAAACGAGAATCTTGTTCTCGTTCGCACGGGCTAGGCGCGCACGGCGCGCCTGCGTCCCTCGACGATGCTCGCCGTGAGCCTGTCGAACGGCGCAAGCGACCGAGCCGCCGCCTGCGCTGAAGGCTTCGGCGAGCCTCGCCGGAGCTCGAAGAGCGGAGGCGGGGGGTGTGGGGCGGAGCCCCACGTAGTTAGTGCGTCCTGCCGGTCGCCGCGATCGCCCAGAGCTCGCGCGGGCGCTGCTTGATGGGCTCCAATTCGATTGACTATACTTGGAGTTTCGGGTTCATCCAGCGCGCCCACGCGGGTACTGGGAGGTCGTCCAACGGTAGGACACGTGGCTCTGGACCACGTTATCGGGGTTCGAATCCCTGCCTCCCAGCCAATTCTCAAACCTCTCCGTTTTTCCTAGCAATTCCGTTCGTTTTTGCGCCAGAACAGCGTGCGTGACATTTCTGAGTGACATTTCGATCGTCACCGCTGACACTCGCGGCGGAAAACCCCGCGATTTCCCCTTGACGAATTTGGCTGGGGCCAGCGCCAGGGAGTTCTGAGTAGATTCGCTGAGCTGATCCTCGGAATACGCGTCGGAGTCCCTTTCACTCGATGTCTTCGCAGTCGGCCGGGTCTATCTGTGCACACCGCGCGTTCCACGACTTCACGTCCACGCGGTCCGATCCGCACTGGCAAAACAAGCAAAACAGCCGCAAAACCGGAGTCTAGTCGAGGGGGGAAGAAAAAGCAAAACAGTGGTATGCTGGCGCCAAAAATGCGGGGGAGGCGGCTTTTTCGGTTTTTCAGCGACGTGAAGTGGGCCGAGGCCTTCCTTGAGGAAGGCTCGATGCTGTTTCATTCGCTCGCCTATTTCCGAGACTACGAGGACGGTGAGATTCGCGGCGACAGGAACGAGGGCACGGTCATCATGCGCCCACCCGCCGGTCTGCAGGGCTACAACCGCACGCAGCGCCGGCCCTTCTTCATGCCGGACGCAGCGTTCGAGTCTCCCGCGAACGCCGGCGAGATTTTCGTCTACTGCACAAGCAAGTCAGATAACGAAGAAAAGCGCAGGCGCTTTCGCGCCGTTGCATGCATCGAGATCCTTGATGCGAAGGCCTTCTGCAGACGGGTGCAACGGGAGCTGCCGAATTGCTCGCGCTTCGGCGGCCGTCCCGGCCACAAGAGGATCGGCCAGCACGTCGAGTATTACGAAGTCACCGAGGTGGGAAACCGCAGGTGGGCTCTGCCAGACGTCATCGCGTCGTCGAAGCTTGATTCATATCGCTGGCAGGACGAATTTCGACTCGTCTTCTCGTTCACCGACGCCCTTGATTTCGAGAAGGTGCAGCCGAGAATTGTCCGGGGCGCCTCGAAAAGGGCACCGAACCCCGCCGAGCATCATTCCCATCCGCTGAAGATCGGAAGCGTCGGCGACATCGCGATTCTCCACAAGGTCGCGATCTCGCTCACCGCGTCATTCCACTCACACAACTCCGCCGGCTGAATGCAGCGCCTTTCTACCGACGTGATCCTAGTTGTTCGTCGTTCATTGCCTCGCTGATGGGTGGCGGCCGGCGAAAAGGTTTCCGGCAATGGCGCTGGATACGGGTCGGAAGCGAGATAAAATGGAGTCGTGTTCAACCGTCCATGGTCAGCCTGGCGGCGGAGGGCAACGCCCCTTCTTGCTTTTAGCGACAGGCTGACGAACGCTCTGGATCTGACCAAGGTGCGGATCATCTCGGGCGACGACATGAATTCCGCCCGCGAGCTGATCCACGAGCAGATCAAGCTTGAGCGCGAGCTCGAGATCCAGCAGTGGCACAAAGCTGACCTCCTCCAGGATGGCGATTACGCCCTCAGGGCATCGCGATTCGGTTTTGGGGCGTTTTTCTATCAGGCCGCGGTCATCGACTGGGTTGAATGCGCGTCGCACATTGAGAGAGCCGTTCGCGACGTCGATGACCGAATCACTTCGATCAAGGCCTGCCTGCGAATCCTGAACCGGCGGATTCAGACGATTCTAGGCGTTCGCGGGCTGCCGAGCTTCTTGCGCGCCATCGTCGTCGTCCAGTCCCGTTTCTACATCTTCCACGGAAATCATCCGCCCCGGCTGTCGGGCTCCCTGTTCTTCCGCCCGACTCAACTTCCGGGAGCGTCCTTGGCATAATCCGCCGACGCCTCCCGGCATTTAGCCAGGAGGTTCCAATGTCTTTTTCGTTGTCGGCCGTCAAAGGCCGCGCGCTGCGCGTCAACAACGTCTCGCGCCGTTTCGGCGTGCCCGAGCGGACCGTTCGTTACTGGGCGGAGACCGGCCGGCTTGCCGGTTTCAGGCTCACGCCCAAAATCTGGGGCTTTTACGCCGCAGACGTGGAGGCCTTCCGGCTGAAACGTGGCCTGGCGCCCCGGGTGGCATAGCAATGGCCACAGAAAAACATCCCCTGCTTCGGCTGCGAAAAAGAAACGGACAGTTCGAAGAGGTCACGGTCGGCCCATCTGCCGGCCAATTGGTACTCGGTATCGTGGTTGTGATCGTGATCGGCGTCCTCCTGTTGCTGGACGTCGTCGACTGGCGCGATCTCGTTCCGCTACTTAATCTAGCGCTACGTTCGGGAAATTCATCGACCGGGTTCTGGCACTTGGTCCGGCGGGCACTCGTCCGTTAACGGCCGTCGCGGCTCCGACTTGGCTCTCTTGTCCTTGCGTCCGGTGCAGCGTCTACTGCTGAAAGATCGGTCCGACGCTGAAGAAAACGTGGGTACCTTCCTTGCCGCCGAATCCGACGTCCATCCGCACTGCCGTTGCGTCGATGGTCATCACGCTCAGACTGAAGCCGTAGCTGTGGGCGAGGTCCGAGAGTTTGCGGTCGGCGCGGCGTGCCGAAACGGTTCCGGCGTCGACAAACAGCGTGGCATCGACCGGTCCGGCGATCTTTAACCGGTATTCCGCCTGGAGGAGCAGCAGGTGCGGCCCGCGGAATCGGAGATCGCGGAATCCCCTAAGCGTGGCTTTGGTCGCATCCGATCCCAGGATCTGATCGTTGAACGAACGCACTTCGCCGACCCCGCCGAGCGTCTGCTGCAGATAGAAGGGAACGCGGCTCCCCGATACCGCGCGCGCGCTGGAATACAGCTGATGAAGCGTCAACCTGTCTGAATCGCGGAACCCTGGGACACGCTGCTGCGCCTCGAGCGTTGAACGGCCGAAATCGAACACGTCGCCGCCCTGCTCCTGAAAGGACGTATAGCTGGCGCGCATGTCGCCGCCCAGCCGTGCGAGTTGGTTCAGATCGTCCCGGAACTGCAGGATGACGAAGCCGCTATAAGCGGCGAAGTTCGGCTGGAACGCCAACCCCGGCGCGTCCGCGTCCGTGAACGCCTGCTCGATTGACGGCACATCCGTGTTTTTGCCCGGTCGGACGTCGGGAAAAAGACCCTCGACGCGCCCGCCGATGCGGATGCCGGTCCGCGACACACGAAACGGCACCGACATAAGGGCGCCGATGGTTCGATCGCTGTAGCGGAACGACGAATGGGGATCGAGGCTCGTGTCACGCCCGATGCCGTAGAAATCGAGCCGCGTCAGCTCGCGGGCGCGGGCGTACGCTTCGGCGTGCACCCTCTCGGTCGTGTACTGGAAGATCGCCTCGGTGCTCCAGTAGCGTTTCGGCGTGATCAGCGCTTCGTATCGAAATGACCACGGCTCGTTGGCGCGCAGCTTTGGCTTGTACGCGATGCCGGGACCGAATCCGCCACCGGGACCGACGCTCTTGACGATCGGATGCGCGGGGGCACCGAACACGGCGATCATCTTCTTGCCGATGCCCTGTGCGTCGGCGGCAATCGGCGTGGCGAGCGCGGCAATGAGCGCGAACCGAGAAGACGACGGAGGCGCTCCGAGGCGCGAGTCCCAGCCATTTTTTCCAGGCCCGCAGAAAACGACAGAAACGCCAATATTTTCAGGTACTTCCACCAAACAACTGCGACGCTTTCCGCCGGAGGCTCGACTTCGCAGCCCATTTGATCAGATCTCGTCGATTCCCTGAGCAAACTCTGAGATTCTGGAGCCAATGGAGCCCAAGTGACATTTCCGAGCGACATTCTGAGTCGCCGAGTCCGGAAGACGCTGCGAACGCGATAGCTGAATGAGTCACGTCGGAACTGCGGCCATGGATAAACCCTTCGCGACTTCTCAGGAGAAATCCTGCGACGCCTGCACTCGTACCAAAGGGTTGGATCACAGGTTAGCCACTCGCCCGATGGCGCTGTCCAGGCACCGGTTTTCAGCGCTACAATGAGCGCCTCCGCATCAACCGAAGCTGTGCATGGCCCCTTCCACCGGAACTCGTCTCGGGCTCGATGAGAGGTTTCGTCTTAGGCGCGCTGGCGGCAGGGGCGACGGGGTATCGCGCTCTGGTCGATCCCGTGGATTTGTCCCGACATCAGCTCGCGCTCAAGTCGCGGGCCGTCACCGAGCGCAGGCTGTGGCTGCGACGCGAGCGTCAGAGAGAGCGGCGTAATGAGGTCTGACCGCTCGCAACAGATCTCGCAGGTTTATCACGCGGCGCTAGCGCGCGACGAGAGCCAGCGGGCCGCGTTTCTGAATGAGGCGTGCGCCGGCGACGAAGCGCTGCGTCACGAGGTAGCATCACTGCTCGACCGGCAGGAGGACGCGGAAGGCTTCTTGGAAACCGCCGCCTTTGAGATGGCGGCGAACGTGTTGCGAAAGGAGCACGGCCAGTCCCTTGTGGATCGCCAGGTCGAGCGTGTTGGTCGCTATCGCGTCGATCGTGAGCTCGGTCGCGGCGGCATGGGAGTGGTTTATGCTGCGTACGATGATCAGCTGGAGCGTCCCGTAGCGATCAAGATGCTCGCACAGACCGCAACCGATGCGCAGGCTCGCAAGCGTCTCTGGCGCGAGGCTCGGGCCGGGGCCCGCATCCGTCACCCGAACGTCTGCCATCTTTATGAGATCGCCGAGGACAACAGCGAGCTCTTTATCGTGATGGAGCTCCTCGAGGGAGAGTCACTTGCTCAACGTCTTGTCCGTGGTCCACTCCCGGTCGCCAAGGCGGTCGAGATCTCCATCGAGACTCTTTCGGCTCTCGAGGTTCTCCACCGGGAAGGGCTGGTTCACCGTGATCTCAAGCCCTCGAACATCTTTTTGACGCCGCACGGCGCGAAAATCCTCGACTTCGGCCTGGTTCAAGCCGCCCGCTCGGATTTGCTTCTCTCCCAAACAACAGAGAGTCGGCTGACGCAGCCCGGGGCCATTATGGGTACCCCGCCCTACATGGCTCCGGAGCAGTTCAGAGGAGAGCCGGTCGACGCCCGCACCGATCTGTTTGCCATGGGTGCCGTGATTTTCGAGATGCTCACGGGAGCGCGTGCTTTTCCGGGCAACACACCAATGGAGGTTTACCACAAGACGATGTATGAGCAGCCTCCAGCCCTCGGTGGCTCTCCGGCAGCGGCCGTCGTGGACCGGATCGTTCGACGTGCGTTGGCCAAAACATCCGGGGATCGGTTCTCGAATGCGGCTCAGATGGCGGAGGCGCTCCGCGCCGCGCGTCAGGTCGAAGATACCGGGGAGACGCGCGCACACGCGATCGGGCGCCTCATCGTGCTTCCCTTTCGCGTCTTGAAACCGGATCCCGAGATCGACTTTCTCGCGCTGAGCGTTCCCGATGCCATTACCAACGCTTTAACCGGTCTCGAGTCGCTGGTCGTTCGCTCGAGCGCCGCGGCCGTCAGATTCGCAACAGATGTGCTCGACCTGGAGCGGATCGCCGAAGAAGCCGACGTCGACATCGTTTTGACGGGAACCCTTCTCCGCGCGGCTCAACAAATACGAGTAACCGTCCAGCTTGTGAAGGTACCGGATGGAACGGTCCTCTGGTCCCACGCTCCGCAAGTCACGTTACGCGACGTGTTCCAGCTCCAGGATCAGATCGTCGCGCACATCGTCGAGTCGTTGTCTTTGTCACTGACGGCTCGCGAGCATCGAAGGCTGAAAGCCGACATGCCGGCGAGTCCCACAGCATACGAGTTCTTCTTGCGCGGCAACCAGTTGATCCTTCTTGGGGGTGTGGCGAGCGCGGAGAATCTGTCGGTCGCGCGAGAACTCTACAATCGCTGTCTCGAAGAAGACCCACGTTACGCACCGGCCTGGGTTCGGCTGGGAAGGTGCCATTGGCTGATCGGCAAAGGCGGTGAAGATCGGGACGAAAACGTTCGACGAGCCGAAGAGTGCTTTCAGCGAGCGCTGGAGCTGAACCCGGAGCTGCCCCTCGCGCACAATTTGTATGCTCTTTTTGAGATCGACCAAGGCCGGGCACAAGACGCGATGGTTCGTTTAGTGCAGCGCGCTCGCTCTGGAACTGTCCAGCCCGAGCTCTATGCGGCACTGGTCCAAGCTTGCCGCTTCTGCGGGCTCCTCGAGGCCTCGGTGGCAGCCCACGAGCGCGCCCGCCAGCTCGACCGCAACATCCTGACGAGCGTCGACCATACTTATTGGCAACTGCGCGATTACGATCGCATCCTCGAGTACACGGCAAGACAGTACCACGGACAGGCGTCCATCACGAACCAGGGAATGCAAGCTGCGATCCTGGGCGAGCAAGGCAACAAGGAGGAGGCCATTCGGCGACTGCGCGAGATAGAGCAGGGGAGACTGACGGAATACGTTCGTGCGATGGCGTCATCCATGCGAGCGCTGTTCGAGGGTCGGCGGGAGGAAAGTCTCGAGGGGGCTGAGCGTGTCATCGTCCAGTTCCCGGACCCCGAGACCGTGTGCTGGCATGCACGTGTATTCGCCTATTTCGGAGAGCGAGAGCGCGCTTTTGCGGCGCTCAATCAAGCTCTCGATCACGGCTTCATCTTGTATCGGATCCTGACGCGACCGGATCCCTGGCTTGACCCGGTGCGGCCGAACCCCGAGTTCGCCGACCTTCTCGCACGGGCGGAGTCGCGCTATCGTGACGCGGTGGCCGCGTTCCGCGACGCTGGCGGTGAGGAACTCCTCGGCACCCGCACGGGTTGACGAGGACCACGGAGCAGGAGGGAAAGGCACATGAGTCCAGACAATGTCGAGGAAACCATTCTCGCATTAGAGCGTGCCGCACTGGATCGCTGGTGCAAAGGCGATCCTTACGGATACGTGGAGAACGCAGTTGACGACGTGACCGGTTTCGATCACGTCACGAAGACACGAATAGACGGGATCGCGGCCTTGAGGGACCATGTGCGCCAGTTCGTCGACAAGGTTGACGTCCCGAGCTACAAAATGCCGAACGTCAAGGTCCAGTTGTATGGAACAATCGCCATCCTCACGTTCAATTGGGAGACGTACTCCCGCGAGGGTGAGCTGACCTCCCGATGGAATGCCACCGAGGTCCTTCTTCGCAGCGAAGAGAGTTGGAAGTACGTTCATGCACATTGGGCTCCGATTATCAGCAAGACGTGAGGCGAGGACCAAACCGACTCGGCCACAGTGGAAGAGAACTGGCGGGGCGTTTTGCTACCGCGCCCTGTGCGCACCGATCGGACCGGCGCGGGTCAGACCAAACTCCTCACTCTCTTCTTGATGGAGGAAGTCCTGATAACACGAATTAGCGGGTTCAGAGCGGGTGCATGGATGACACGGTCAAGAAAGATCACGAGCCAGAAGGAAGCACAGGACGCCTTGGGAGCGAGGTCGCAACTGTGATGGTCGGACACGTTGATTACTACTCCTTCGCTGAACTCGGAATGAGATGAGGAACGATAAACGGCGTAGGGTTTAGCTTTAGCGGAGCGCGGTGACGGGTTTATAAGCGTAAGTCTTCCGATGAGGCTGAAATGAGTCACATCGGATCCGTGGCCAGATGGGTAAACACTTCGCGACTGATCAGGAATAATCCGAGTTCTGACGCACAGTCGAGGTCGCGGCATCTTGCCGCCGGTGACCCTGAGCACCGGCTCTCGCCTCGGCGCTTCCGAAAACAGAAGGGGCTGCGAGAGATTCTCCACGCGCTCCTGCCGGGGCCTCCGACAGCATTGAGGTATCCGCGATCCGCGGCGACAGCTGCAGAAGAAGCTGGCGCGTCAGTCAGCGGAGGCGGTCGAACTCCTCCATCGACACCTTCAGCTGACGAAGAATCTTGAAGACGAGCGGCGGACCAATCTCACGCCCGCCATGAAGCGGGATCGTCACTGACCTTCCGTCGGCATGCGTCCAGCGTTCGTGGCTGCCCGTCTGGCGACGCCTCACGAAGCCGAGGGCCACCGCTGCCCGCTGAAACTCGCGCGCCGTCGCGCTAGGCATGCACGATTTCAGTCGTGTCCTTCGGAAGCACCTGCCCGCGGTCCTGATGCTCCTGGGCAATCAAGGCGAAGACCTGCTCGAGTTCGGCCAGCGCTGCCTGGCGCGTGTCCATCAATGCGTAGCAGCCTCCGAGGGCCGGGATCTCGGCCACCCAGGAGCCATCGTCCTGCCGGTAGAGAACGACCTTGTAGTCATCGAAGGTCATGGCTCGATTATACGGCTGGCCGCCGTAGGCCCCTTCCAGTCGTTCCGGGCGATCGCCCGCGCGGACGGTCGCAGAAGTGGCTCAGCCGCCTCGGATTGGTCCTGCCGGCGATCCGTCGACCTTGGCCCTGGTGACGCCGGATCGACATTTCGCAACTGATACAGGAGTAATCCTGCGGCGGTTGACGCGAACCGTACCACACCGGCAATTGGCGTGCGCCGGCCAACCCAGGACTTCCGTGATTATGCCGCCGGCGGGTGAGGCCTCACGTTCGGCGGACATGAAAGCGATAGGCGTGATCGCTCCTTTCGCATAGAGAGCCGATCCGTCCCGAACATGAGATCTCCCCTGGCCCCTGCTAGCTTTCACGCATTCGTTGTGTGGTACGAGGAGCCAAGCCTGAAGCGTCGCTTCGGACAGCAATACGAGGCAGACTGCGCAGCTGTCCGGCGTTGGCGGCCAAGAACAAGTTCCTGGTCGGGCAGAGCCCAAGGGACATTTCCGGGCGACATTCTGAGTCGTCGGATCCAAAAGACGCGCGCCGCCGGCTCGATGGCTGAATGAGTCACGTAGGATACGGCCGGATCGGTAAACCCTTGGCGGCTCGTTACTAATCTAATCCGCTGTCCGAGAGGGGAAGCGTTGGTCACCACGAACTGCTCGATGTGCCCGTCGCCGTGCACGGCGACGGGCAGCTGCCATCGCAGATCGCGGAACTCGTAGCACGTCCTCGCGGCGAACTGTCGCGCCAGCGGCCGGAATAGCGATACGCGCTCGAACCAACCTTTTCGACGAGCGCCGCGATGCCTCTTGTGCGCGCAGCGTCGCCTTGGTCAGACGAAGGCTCGCGTGCTCACCGAATGACGCGTCCGCTGACATCGTCTGCGCCGACGCCACGGACAGCCAGACGACGCTTTCCCGCGGCGCCCAGCAAGGCACAAGAATCTACCTTTCATGTGCAGCAGGAGACACTATCATGGGGCGCTTGGGCCGTCGCGTGAAAGAGGGTGTCTATGGTCTCGGGGGAGTCCGGCTGTGGAATTCCGACATTTCGTGCAACTCATCGCCATCGGGTTACAGGCCCGTATCCCGATGCACATGACCGGCTTTCCCGGCGTCGGCAAAACGGAGTTCACCAAGAGCCTCGAGGCGGGATTCGATCGCGTCGGGATCAAATGCAAGGTGGTGGTCCTGATCGGGTCGATTCGGGAACCACAGGACTTCGGCGGCTTTCCGGTGTCGACGCCGGACGGCGTGCGGCTGCTGCCCATGGCCTGGGCGCGCGACGCGCAACGCCTCGCCGAGGACGGCTACTTGGTGGTGGTCTTCCTGGACGAGCTCACCACCGTTCCGCCGACGACGCAGGCGGCGATGCTGCGCTTGCTGACCGAGAACGTCTGCGGTGAGCTGCGGCTGCCGGACTACGAGCCAGGGAAGGGCGGCGTCGTGTATCTGTGCGCCAGTAATGCGGTGGAATGGGCGGCCGGCGGACAGGAAATCCAGGCGCCGATGGCGAACCGGTTGTGGCACGGCGAGTTCCCGATGGATCACGAGACGTGGTGCGATTTGATGGTGAGCGATTTTCCGGCGCCGGGCAGCATGCCCGTGCTGCCGGCCGACTATCTGGGCCGATACCATCACGGCCAACGGGCGACGATTGCCGCGTATGTGAGGGCCGCCGGTCGTGACGCCTGGCTGGCGCCTCCCACCGATCCGGCCCGGCGGAGCGGTCCATGGCCGTCGGGCCGTACCTGGTATCTGGCGTCCCGGTTTCTCGCGGCGATCGACGCCGTGTCGCCGGGCAATCGCGTGCTGCAAGGCGCGGCGCTCGCCGGTCTGGTGGGCGACCAGGCGCTGCCGTTCATGGAGTACCGCGAGGCCCTGAACCTGCCGGATCCGGAGGACATCCTGAAGGATCCCCGCCGCTTCGTGCTGCCCGATCGCGTCGATCGCGCCTATGCCGTGTGCTACGCGCTCGCCGGTGCGGTCATCAACAACAACACGCCGCCGCGGTGGGAAGCGGCGATGATCGCGCTCGGCGTCGCGTGCCGGAAGAACGCAGACATCCCGGCATCCGCGGCGCGCACGTTGTGCGACCAACGGAACCGTCCCGCGGGCCTGATGAAGCTGCCCGAGGAGTGCCGTCCGTTCTACGAGCTGATGCAGGTGGCGAAGCTCGTGCCGCGGGACTGACGTGAAGTTCACATTCCGCGATCTGATTCGCCACTCGGATCAAAAAGCCGAGGGGTATTCCCGTGCGCTGCAGGCGGCTCGCGTGCGGGCGGCCTATCAACGCAGTTATTTCGCGCCGGCGCTCTTCAGCCTGATTCCAGTCGCCACCGACCTGATCGACAGCATGGCCGTCGACGCCCAGTGGCGCCTGTACTACAACGAAGTGTGGGTGGCGCGGCACACGGTCGAAGAGAACGCGACGCTGCTCATTCACGAGGTGGGGCACCTGGTGCGCGACCACGAGGCGCGAAAGAAATCCGCCGGCATCACGGATCATCGGCGCTGGAACACGGCCGGCGACTGCGAGATCAATGACGATCTCCACGCCGAGGGCCTGCCGCTGCCAGGCGATCCGCCGTTACCCTCCAAGTACGGACTGGCGAGCGGGGACACTGCCGAGATTTACTACAAGCAGCTGCCGGCGCCACCGCGTGCAGATCGACGACAGGGCGCTGATGAAAGCGGGCACGACGGGCAGGACTGCGGGTCGGGCGCACACGGCGAACGGCGATTCTGGGAGTTGCCGGCCAACGATGAGCGCGACGGAGGGACACCTGGTGTCGACCGCTTGAAGGCCGAGCTCGTGCGGCGCGAGGTGGCCCGGCGCATCGACGAGATCTCGCCTTACGCTGGCGAGGTCTCACCGGCGTGGCGCCTGTGGGCCCGCGCCACCCTCGCACCGAAGGTCGACTACCTGGCCACGATCCGTCATGTGGTCCGCAGAGCCTTGCGCGAGAGCACGCTGGGCCGGTACGACCGCACCTACAGACGCCCGCATCGACGGCAGGCGTGCTACGGCGAGTTCCTCATGCCCAGCTTCCAGCAGCCGCGGCCGCGGCCAGGATTTCTGATCGATACTTCCAGCTCGATGGAAGACTCACAGTTGGCGCGGGCCCTGGCGGAACTGGCGGGCCTGACCCGCCAACTCGGGCACGGCGCCGACGTCGTCGTCGCGTGCTGCGATGCCGCGGTCCGCGACGTGCGGAAGGTCTTTGGAGCCGGGCAGGTCGAATTGTACGGCGGCGGCGGCACGGACCTGGATGTCGGGCTGCGCGCGTTCATCGAAAGGACGCACGATCCGATCGACCTGCTGGTGATTGTGAGCGACTGCCACACGACATGGTCGAACGATGTGCCTCCGTTTCCCGTGATCACCATCCGCGTCGGCGACGGCGCACCGCCGCCCTGGGGAAATCGCCGCGGCAATACGGTGATTTCGATCGAAGACAGACGTGGCTAACTGGGCACCACCGCTCGAGATCAGCCCGTGGCGGCGCCGCGGGCTGAAGATTCCACCGGACTCGTTTCGCGCGTGGGTCAGGCTGGGCACATGGGAATTCGGCATGGGCGTGTTCTTGTACGTGGTCTTTGGCTTCGGCACGCAACTGATCGTCTCGGCGCCTCACAGCATCGTCACCGTGTTCGACTTCACGAACTGCTATGCCGCTCCGCCCGTCGCGCTGCCATGCGAACGCGTCGCGTACCGAGCGGGCGCCCTGAACGCGACGCTCAACGCGTGGTGTGGTCTGCTGCTGATGGCCGTCGCGGTGTGGCTCGTGTGGGACTTGTGGAGCGCGGCGGCGCCCAGGCCTATCACCGACGACTTCCTGAAGCTGCTCGAAGACTCGTTCGCGCGGGACTGGCGCAAGCCGCGCACCTGGCCATGGACACGAGTGGCGTGGGCCTACGGCTTCGCGCTCGTTGGCGTCACATCGGGAGTGGGCATGTCGCTGCTGATTTCAGTGCTCTCCGCCTCACCGCCAGGCAGGGCGCCGACCGTTCTTGTTGAAACGTCCCAGCAGTTCAGAGTGATTCAGTAACGTTGCTCGATGAAGGCGGTGTTCGCGCGGTCACCGAGATCGGAAGAGTCCGACGGCCTCAGCACGAGTCCTTCGCCACCGAAGAGAGGTCGTGGCGACTGTCTGCTCGGGCGACGATCGCGATCTGATCGAGCGCCTCGCTCCTCCCCCCTTTCCGTGATGCGGCCCCGTCATCACGTCTGGGGCGTCTTGCTCAGCCCAACTTGACCGAAGTGACATTTCGGGGTGACTTTTCCGCGCGCAGGCAGATCTCCGCCGCCGCCGCGCCATCCGGCGGCGCGTGCGACTGGGGAAAGGACAGCGGGTCCATCACCAACGGCGACTACCCGGCGTACCCACAGATCCCCATCCTCGGGGAGTTGATCACTGGCAGGAACATCGCGTCCGAGCAGGGATGAGCCTTCTTGTGCGCCGCGCACACGAACGGACTGCTTTCGGTTTCGTGCGCGCAGCAGACGAGTGTCGCCGGCTTGTCGCAGGTGCCGCACGTCCACGGGAGGGGATCATTGCGGACCAGAAGGCGCACGGACGGTCTGCCGATACGGCCGGCCCGGCCGCCGGTGCGCTCAATGGCCAAGCGGGTCGTCGATCCAAAATCGTAGTCGTAGGTCCCTTTCTGGCCGGTGCAGTTGAACACCTCGCCGATCCTCGCGCGCATGGTGCGCTCAGGATTGGTACGCCCGAGCAGACCCGAGATGCCGCTCGGCAGGGATGAGTAACGAAACGGAGGCACCGAAAACATGCTCAGGTGCCCACAGCATTCCACCCAGATGTCGCGGAGAAAGGTGTCCAGCTTCGACAAGGCCGCGCCAGCGTCCGCTTCCGCGTC
>MEKT01000034.1:15158-16227 GCA_001767435.1 Acidobacteria bacterium RIFCSPLOWO2_02_FULL_65_29
CGCCAGCGTCCGCTTCCGCGTCCAGCCAGTACTCGTGAGCGCCCACTGCGGTGATACGGAGTGTCACGAGGTCGGCCCCGCGAGAGGTGTCGACGTCATGAGCGGCTGCGCAGGCGCTGTGATGAGCGACGCTGCGACGTTTGTCGACGCTGGTCCCGCATAGTTCGCACGTCCCTTTGAAGGTGCGCTGGCGCATGCATCATGATAGCGCGAGGCGCCGCTCATCGAATGACGTTGCGCGGCTTTCGGTGAGGAAGCAGACATGAGCCAGGCCAGCAAATGCGGCGCGTGCGGTAAGGCCCTCGGGTCGTTCGAGGCGATCACGGTCGTTGGAGAGGGCGATCGCTGCCATGCTGATGACGTTCGAGGGATTCACACTCGACGCACGCGTCGAGGACACGATCCAAGCGGTGGGTGATCCGGCGTGAACACCCCAAGGCACTCTCGGCCTCGTGAAGGCGCCGAACCGTCAGGTCAATTCGCGAACCGGGAGGTGGGCAACAAGACTACCGCTGACCGGAAAGCGGTCTCGTCACGCCGCGATGTATTCGCGAACCTCGACCTGTACTCCGCCCTCGGCCGCAACGGCCAACATCTCCTGCAAGCGATCGACCGCGTCCGCGCTCAGATATGCCTCGCCGCAGTTGTCGCAGACCTGCGCCGGTACACCGCGTACGACCAGGACCGTCGAGCCGCGTTCAACCGCCATCCGCGTCGTGCCCGGCGCGGTCGTCCCGTGCTTACAAATCACACACGTCATGTTCGCCTCCGGCGAAAGGTATTGTCCCACTCCTCGGGGTTCGGCTCATAGACCGTGATGATCACAATCCGGTCTGTGCTGGCCGCGGTGGCCCATACCACGTGCACCGGCCGTTGCCCGGCCCAGCCAAGCGTTAATCGGCTTGGAAACGGCGTGTCTTCAGGATAGTCCTCAATAGTCGCGCCGCTGTTCAGAACCTCCAGTACGTCGGCCACCGAAATGTTCCGCTCCAACATCCGCTGCGCGGCATGCTGGCGGATGTCCAGTTGATCGCGTGAAATCATCGAGAAGACATCAAGAACCAGGGAG
>MEKT01000035.1:0-1518 GCA_001767435.1 Acidobacteria bacterium RIFCSPLOWO2_02_FULL_65_29
CTATGCGGTGGACATCGACCAGGGGCTCATCGACCACATCGACGACAGAGTGGGCGAAATGGGGCTGACCAACTACGTGCACGGGGTCCTCGGCGGGTTCGACGACCCCAACCTGCCGGGTGATATCGACCTCGCGTTCATCAACGACGTGCTGCACCACATCGAGCACCGCCAGTTGTATCTGAAGAACCTCGCCGCCTATGTGAAGCCAGGCGGCCGCATCGCCGTGATCGACTTCCGGCCCAACATGGGCGGGCACCGCAACCAGCCGGAGCTCCAGACCAATCAGGAAGTCGCGACGCAGTGGATGGCGGACGCGGGCCTCAAGCCGGTCGAGGAGATCAAGCTGTTCGACGACAAGTGGTTTGTGATCTACGGAAAGTGAACTGACTCGCGAATTGGAGGATTTGAGGATTTGAGGACTTGAGAATCTGAAGAAAGGGGTTCTCGCGGCGCATCAGGTCCGTTGCTTCGTCCGCGCGGTCGGCGGGACGCTCCAGGGGTCTTCGGGCCAGGGGTGTTTGGGATAACGGCCGCGCAACTCCCTCCGTACTCCCGGGTATGTCCGCTCCCAGAAACTGCGCAGGTCGCGCGTGACCTGAACCGGGCGTCCGTTGGGCGCGAGCAGCGCAAACAGCACCGGCTCGTGCCGCGGGCCGATGCGAGGCGTTTCGGCGAGCCCGAACAGTTCCTGCAATTTCACCGCGGCCGTCACAGTACCGTCATCGCCGTACTCGAGCCGCACGACGCGTCCGCTCGGAACGCTCAACGTGTCCGGCGCGTCGCGCTCCAATGTTCGAAGAATGTCTGGAGACAGCGCCCGCTCGAGCCGCACATCGTCGAGCGAGCGAACGCCATAAGCGGCCTCGCGAACGGCATGCGACAGATCTATGGACCGGCCGGCACATTTGAGACGGTTGATCAGGCGAGCATCGGCGGCCCGCGGTCCTCGCGCAAGCCATCGATCCGCAAGTAGTTCGCTCGCGATCGCAGGATCCGGCACGACTGGCCGTTCGACGAGCGTTAACGCGTCGTAGCGTTCAACTTCTGCCGCACGCACGACGCCAGCCTCTTCGTCGAAACGGTGAACGACCTCAACGTTGTTTGGACTCAGCCACTCGCGCTCAACACAACTGGCAATTCTGATGAGATTTTTGCCATCCGAGTCAGCCCGCCGACGTCCTGTTCTTGAGACGCCCGAGCGCAGCGGCGCGAAGGCGTCTGGCGCGCGGGTGGGGCCCTGCGCGGTGAGGAGATCGATGGCTACCAAGAACTCTCCTTCGCGGACACCACTCTGAGGGCCGATCACCGCCCCTGCGCCCGATGCGAGCTTCACACGCGGTGATCTGGCCTCGCGACGCTGCCCCACGCGATCGGGATAGCCGACCAATACGGCCCGGCGGAAATCTTCTTCGGACAACACGCGTTGCCGGGTCCGAAGGACCCGACCAACAGCTGACTCCTCTGATAAGACCCGGCCCACAGCCGATTCCTCCGACGTGTCGGGCGGGTCCTGTT
>MEKT01000035.1:1526-10620 GCA_001767435.1 Acidobacteria bacterium RIFCSPLOWO2_02_FULL_65_29
CAGTCTGAAAACGCCGAAGCCATCTCCTCAATCTCGCGCGCGACGCGTTGAACGTGGGGCGGGGCGATGGACCACTCATCCACGACTGACAGCAGGTCCGATGTCGTGGATGCCGCTCGCGGCGCGAAGAACTGCCGTTCCGAAACGAGGGCACAGGCCTGGGCGATCGACCGCGCCCCGTTCGCGGCAATGAGCATCCGGGCCAGTCTGGGATGAAGCGGCAGCCTCTGCATCTGCCGCCCAACATCGGTCAGCGTTCCGGCCCGGATCGCGCCGAGCCGCTGGAGCAGCGTCAACGCGGCCTCAACAGCCTCGGGACGTGGTCGATCGAACCACTCGAGCGCCCGGGGATCTCCGCCCCAGACGATCACATCAAGCGCGAGGCTCGAGAGATCCACCCGATGGATCTCGGCTTCTCGGTGCGGTCGCAGGCGGTCGCGCGCATCCCAGAGACGGCGGACGACGCCTGGCGCCAGGCGTCCCGCGCGGCCCGCACGCTGATCCGCAGAATCCTGGGTAATCCGCTCGCTCGCGAGGCTGTCGATGCTCCGGGCCGCGTCGTAGCGCGCGACGTTGTGAAGCCCGGAATCGACGACCGCCGTCACGCCGGGAACCGTGACCGACGTCTCGGCAATGTTGGTGGCCACGACAACACGGCGACGGCCCGGCGGCGACTCGCGAAGCGCGCGATCCTGCTCGGCTGAGTCCAGGGCTCCATACAAGGGCACGAGATCCACGTCAGACCCCACGATCGATCGCACCTCACCGATCGCGCGACGGATCTCGAACGCCCCTGGCAGAAAACAGAGCACGTCGCCTCGCGTCCCTTCAAGCAGATCGGCTGCGGCTCTGGCGACGGTCTGTCCAGGTGCGTAGTCGATCGCCAGGGAATGCGTGCGACCGGGGACGCTCACGATCGGACAATCGTCGAGATACGTCGACACCGCTTCCCGATCGAGCGTCGCGGACATCACGACGATGCACAGGTCGGTGCGGGCGCGCCATGCTTGTTTGGCCAGGGCGAGGCCGAGGTCGGCGTGAATGCTGCGCTCGTGGAACTCGTCCAGAACGATGGTGCTGAAGGAAGACAGCAGCGGATCCTGCTGGAATCGCGCGGTCAGAATCCCCTCGGTTGCCACGAGGAGCCGCGTGTCCGGCCCAAAGCGTCGCTCGAAGCGAATCTGCCAGCCGATTTCGTGGCCGACAGACCAGCCTCGCTCTTCCGCAATCCGTTGCGCAATCGCGCGCGCGGCGACTCGCCGGGGCTGAAGCAGGATCACGGCGCCGGCGCCGACGAGCGCCGGCGGCACGCGGGTCGTCTTGCCGGCGCCGGGCTCGGCCGTCACGACGACGGCGCGCGACTGCCGCGCGGCGTCGACGATAGCGGGAACAAACGGATCGATCGGAAGGGAGATCACATAGTCGATAGTCGATAGTCGTTAGTCGTTAGTCAACAGGGCACCAGCTGACAGTCGGCGGTTCGGACGGCAACACCACTGTGACTGTCAACTCTCAACGGCCCAGACTAACGACTATCGACTAGCGACTAACGACTCTCGAGGCTCCCGCCGGACAGGTCACCCCTGTGCCTCCGAGGCCGCAGTAGCCTCCGGGATTCTTCGCGAGATACTGTTGATGATAGTCCTCGGCGTAGTAGAAGTCGGGCGCCGGAAGAATCTCAGTGGTAATCCGACCGTAGCCGGCCTTGTCCAATTCGCGCTGGAACGCGTCGCGCGAGGCTTGGGCGGCCGCGCGCTGAGCCTCGTTGGAGAAATAGATGCCCGACCGGTACTGCGTGCCCACGTCGTTGCCCTGTTGCATGCCCTGCGTCGGGTCGTGGCTCTCCCAGAACACGCGCAGCAGCTCATCGTAGCCAATCGTCGTCGGGTCGAACACGACGAGTACCGCTTCATTGTGCCCCGTCATTCCCGTGCAGACCTCGCGATAGGTCGGGTTCGGCGTCAAGCCCGCGGCGTAGCCGACGGCGGTCGAGTAGACGCCAGCGAGCTGCCAGAACTTCCGCTCGGCACCCCAGAAGCAGCCGAGACCGAACATGGCCCGCTCGAGGCCGTCGGGAAACGGCGCCTCGAGACGGCGGCCGTTGACGAAATGCGCGTCGGGCACGGACATTCGTGCCGCGCGCCCCGGCAGGGCCTCGGACGGCGAAGGCACGCGAAGGGACTTGCCCATCATGAGTGGCTCCTGAAGGGACCCGAAGTTCACAGTCAACAGTCGACAGGCGACCGACTGTCGAGAACCGCCAACAGTCGACGCGACTGAACCGTCAACTGTGAACTGTCAACTGTGAACTGTCGACTCTCGGCGACAAGTTTCATTGCAGATGCGCCCGGATCTGCCGGTTGAGGCCGTGAATCTGTCGGCGCAGGCCTTTGATCGCTGCACCATCGTGGGCCGCGAGCGCCTCGTCCTTCTTCTTCTTCAATTCCTTCATCTTCGCTTTGATGGCCACTTTGTCGATGCCGACGACCGTGTGGTGCTCGTGCGGGTCGATGCCGAGCGCCTTGCACAAGGCCGGCAGCAGGTGCTCTTTATTCATTTGCAGGGCGCCCTGCACCGCCTCGTGCTGCAGATCTTTCGCAATCGCGCGCAAATCCTGGACGGTTTTCGTTCTCAAGTCGTGATAGGTGTAAGCCATATCTAGTCCTTGGTCCCTTCAAATTTCAACGCGACTCCATTCATGCAGTACCGCATGCCGGTTGGTTCGGGTCCATCGGGAAATACGTGGCCGAGGTGGCCGCCGCACCGGCTGCAGTGGATCTCGACACGGGTCATCCCGTGGCTTCTGTCCACGGTCGTTCCGACGGCGTGCTCGATCGGCCGATAGAAGCTCGGCCAGCCCGTGCCGCTCTCGAACTTGGTCTCGGCGGAAAAGAGCGCCTGCCCGCAGCCGGCGCACGAGAAGGTACCGTCCCGCTTTTCGTGCAGGAACGGGCTGCTGTCGCGAGGCTCGGTTCCGTGCTCGCGGAGGACCTGAAACTGTTCAGGCGTCAGGGCTTGGCGCCACTCTTGGTCGGTGGCAGGGATGTCGGCTTTTTCGTCGCTCATTTGGCGCCTTTCGAACCTCGACCCCGAGTCTACCTCCGTCCCGGATTTTCTGCTCGACGTGATGAGATTCCCCGACACGAGGGCTGCTTCGAGACGTGCGCTCGCCTCGACGAGGACAACGCCGCGAGAAGTCTCCGGCTGATCAGCGAGGCATTCAAATGATCGAGGTCGGCCGAACTTTCTGACATCGAGCGCGTCTAAGGGCCTGATGACCCTCTGGCAGGACATCCGCTTCGCCGCGCGGCTCCTCCTGAAGGATCGCTGGTTCACCCTGGCCGCTGGTACTGCCCTGGCGCTCGGCATCGCGGTGAATACCGCGGTCTTCACGTTCGTGAACGCCGTGCTCATCCGAGGCCTTCCGTTCGACAATCCCGACACCGTGATGTTCGTCGGCACGCGGGACACGCGCGGGCGTTCGATGGGTGTGGCGTACCTGGATTTGGAAGACTGGCGCGCCGCCTCGCGCACGATCGCGGGCTTTTCCGCCTACCTCGGCTCGACGATCAATGTGAGCGATGAGGGACGGACCCCCGAACAATTCCAGGGCTCGTACGCGTCGGGCAACCTCTTCAAGCTGATCGGCCAGCGGCCGGCTCTTGGACGCGACTTCACCGCCGAGGACGATCGCCTCGGCGCCGCGCCGGTCGTGATGCTCGGCCACGGCGTCTGGCAGAACCGGTATGGGGGCGATCCGGCGACGATTGGCCGAACGATCAGGGTGAACAGCCTCCCGGCCACGGTCGTCGGCGTCATGCCGCCTGACATGAAGTTCCCGAACAACGCGGATCTCTGGGTGCCCCGGGCCCAACTTCCCTCCGAAACGCGCGACGCGAAGCGCAACGTGCGGAATTTCAACGTGGTCGCACGGCTGGCCCCGGGGGTGACGATTCAGCAGACGCAGGCCGAGATGAAGTCGATCGGCGAGCATCTCGCGAAGGACTTCCCCGACTCGAACAAGGACATTTCCCCGCGCGTGGTGTTGTACAGCGACGAGGTCAACGGCGGGCCGATTCGGATCGTCTTCCTGACGCTGATGGGCGCGGTCGCCTTCGTGCTGCTCATCGCCTGCGCCAACGTCGCGAATCTGCTCCTGGCGCGCGCCGCGCATCGTGCGCGCGAGGTGTCGGTGCGCGTGTCGCTCGGCGCCAGCAGCTGGCGAATCGTGCGACAACTCCTCGTCGAGAGTGTGCTCCTGGCCGTCGTCAGCGGCATCGCCGGTCTCGGCCTCTCGGTCATCGGCGTCCGATGGTTCGATCTCGCCACGCAAGACGCGGGCAAACCCTATTGGATCAAATTTACGATGGACGCGAGCGTGTTTGGATTCTTCGCGATCGTGTCGCTCGCCACCGGTATCGTCTTCGGCCTCGCGCCGGCGCTGCACGTGTCGAAGACCAACGTGAACGAAGTGTTGAAGGAGGGCGGACGCTCGGGCACTTCGGGGATCCGCGCGAGGCGCTGGACCCAGGCGCTGATCGTCGCCGAGCTGGCCCTGACGCTCGTCCTGCTGGCGGGCGCCGGCTTCATGATGCGCAGCTTCTTCACGCTGTACCGGCTCGACGTCGGCATGGACACCTCGGAGCTCCTGACGATGCGGATGTACCTGCCGCTGACGAAGTATCCGCAGCCCGGGCCGCGCGTCACGCTGCTCGAGCAATTCGAGGAGCGGCTGAAGAACATTCCCGCGGCCCGGGCGAGCGCTCTCACGACCAACACGCCGCTCGGAGGCGGCTTCTCCCGGATGCTCAGTGTCGAAGGGCGCGAGCCGCCGTCGCCCGGTGAGCGTCTACCTGATGTCACCTCGCTGAGCGTCAGCGACAGCTACTTCGACACGCTGGGCGTCCGGCTCGTGCGCGGACAGACCTTCACGCGCGCCGACGGCCTGCCGGGCCGCGAGACCGCAATCGTGAACCAGCGGTTCGCCACCCTGCACTTCCCTGGCGAAGACCCGATCGGCCGGCGGTTCAAGCTCGTCACGGACCCGCCGGTCAGCCCCGAACCGGCGTGGCTGACGATTGTCGGCATCGCGCCGAACGTCCGGCAGCGAGGGCTCCAGGACCGAGAGCCAGACCCCGTGGTCTACGTGCCGTTCCGCTCCGATCCGCAGCGCGGCCTGGCGCTCATCGTGAAGACCCATGGCGATGCCGGCGCAGTCACGCCGCTCGTGCGTGACGCCCTGCGCGTCATCGAGCCCGACCTTCCGCTCTTCCAGGTCCAGACGCTGGACGAGGTGCTGGCGCGACAGCGCTGGCCGTTCCGCGTGTTCGGATCGATGTTCGCGATGTTCGCGTTCATCGCTCTGGTGCTGTCCGCCGTCGGCCTCTACGCGGTCACGGCCTATTCTGTGACGCAACGTACGCAGGAAATCGGCATCCGTATGGCGCTTGGCGCCCTGCCGGAGCAAGTGTGGTGGCTCATCCTGCGCCGCGCGATGGTCCAGCTCGCGATCGGCCTAGCCATTGGACTGCCTTGCGCGTACGGCGTGGGCCGGTTGCTGCAGAGCCTGCTCGTGCAAACGAGTCCTTCCGATCCGCTGACGCTCGGCACGATCATGGCCGTGCTGATCTCGGTGTCCATTGCCGCCTGCTACTGGCCGGCGCGCCGCGCGACGCGGCTCGATCCGGTTGTCGCCCTTCGGTACGAATAGGCCACGATTCCAAGAGCAGCCACGAGGACAGGAAGAAGAAGTCAAGGCTGCTTGCCGTAGCATGACGCCATGACGATCGACGCCATCCGCCAGATCTGCCTCGCGCTTCCGGGCGTCACCGAAGACGTCAAGTGGGGCAACGATCTGTGCTTCTGCGTGGGCGGGAAGATGTTCGCGGCAATGGATTTGAACCCGCCTCACGCGATCGGGTTCAAGTGCACGCCCGAAGACTTCGGTGAGCTCATCGAGCGTCCGGGCGTCCGGCCGGCGCCGTACCTGGCGCGAGCCATGTGGGTGCAGGAAGAAGCGCTCGGCGAGGCGCTCGATCGTGCCGAGCTCGAACAGCTGCTCACGAGCGCCTACGAGTTGGTCGTTGCGAAGCTGCCGAAGTCCCGCCGTCCTGGAGTCGTAGCCGCCGGACGCCCGAGCGCAAGGCGCAGAAAAGCCGGGCCCGACCCGAAGGCCGTGCGACCCGTATGACGCTGGTCATAGCGGGCCGACGCGTCGTTGAACATGATGTCCAGCAGAGAGACGTGGGGCTAGCGCGTGCGACGCACACGTCTGACAGGCATCAGGAGGTGGCGGTATGGTCAGGCAGATTCTCGTCATGCTTGGCGGTCTGGCAGTCTCCGCGAGTCTCGCATCGGCTCAGGACCGAAGCGGTGTCAAGACGACCTCGATCCAGCAAACCCCGGCCGTGGACGCCTTGCAGATGTTTCAGTCCTACTGCAGCCCCTGCCACGGTAAAGAGGGCAAAGGAAATGGCCCGGTCGCCGCGGCTCTGACGAAGGCACCCGCCGACCTGACCAAGATCAGCGCCCGGAACGGTGGCACGTTCCCGGCGGTGCGCGTGAGCCGTTTCATCGAGGGCGTCGACGTCGTCGCGGCGCACGGCACGCGCGACATGCCGCTCTGGGGAAGCTTGTTCAGGTCGCTCGGCGACGGAGTCGGGGAACTCCGCGTCGCCAACCTCAGGGATTATCTAAGGACGATCCAACAGTAGCCCGCCAGGTTTCGGTCCCGCCCGGAAGCCGCTCGAGGGAGCCGGAGGCCACGGCGGCCTCCGGCGTCACGCCGGGTATTGCTCAGCCCGAGTACTCCATCATGGTCTTGAATCCCATGTCCATGTGGAACTGCTGGTGGCAGTGAAACAGCGACGGTCCGGGCTGGGTGGTCGGCACATCCACTTCAACTTGCTTCCAGGGCGGAACGACAACGACGTCCTTCCAGATGCCCGACATGGGTTGGTCGGCCACGCGGACAACCTCGAACGTGTGCCGGTGCAGATGGACGGGGTGGGGGTCGGCGCTCTGATTGTCCAGAATCAGCCGATGCCGTGTGTTCGGCCTGACGCTGATGGGATCGATGCGGGGGTGTGATTTTCCGTTAATCGTCCACCGGTGTCCACCGTTCTCAGCGCGGAACGCCAGCGTCAGGCGCGCATCGGGCTCGGGCACGACGTCGTTGCCGGCAAACGCGGCATAGCTCCAGTCGAACGGCTGTGCGCGCGCCCAGCGCGCGGGGCCCTGCTGGCCGGCGTATTCGACCACGATGCCCATGCCGGCCGTGCGCTGCGAGTCCCTGACCTCGCCGAGCACCCATACGCCGGGGTTGTTCATGTCGACGATCGCATCCGCTCTTTCGCCCGGCCCGAGATCGACGATCGGCACGTTGCCGGGACTCGGAACCGGGTTTCCATCAAGAGCGACGACGCGGAACCGATGCCCAGGCAACGCCAGGCGATGTGGCAGGGTCGCGCTCGCATTCACGATGCGAAACAGCACGCGGTCCGACTGTCGGACGCGGATCGGTTCGGCGGCGCCGAGCATCTTCCCGTTGACGGAAAAGTGGCGGAACTCGATGTCCACGGGCCCATCCTGCACCAGGCGGGGCTCCCATTCGTGGAGCAGGATCGGCACCTCCTGGTCGTAGGCGCCGGGTTCGTCGCCGGCTTCGACGATGAAGATGCCGAATTGCCCCGTGTAGGTGCCCTTCTTCATATTGCGGCCGGCGTGATTGTGACTGTGGTACCAGCGTGTCCCCGCCGGTTCCGGGGTGAAAACGTATCGCCGGCGCCCGCCGTTTGGCGGCACGCCCGGTGTGCCCTGCTCGTATGCGCCGTCCACATTGGACGGAATGTGGAGACCGTGCCAGTGCACGATGTCCTCGTCTCTCGTGTCGTTCCAGACGTCGACGATCAGGGGGCGTCCCTTTCGCACGCGCAACAGTGGGCCGGGAATCTGGCGGTTATAGGCGATCGTTTTGATCGAACGCCGAGGGGCGAGCTCGTGCGTCAACTCGCCGATCCGGAGTGTGATGTCGGCTTCTCCGGGGGGCGACAACGCAGGACCGGAGCCGGCGACGCCAGGCGATCTGGTCTCCGCATGTTGACCGTTCCCGACCGCACGGGAGGACGCCCAGCACCATCCAAGCGCGAGGAGCTCGCGGCGCGTCATGTCCCTTCGAAACATAGCACGAACGCCGAGCGCGCGCGTACGCATCCTGTGTCCCACGCAGTACCATCGACGCTGGGGGGTACCGTAGCATGGTGACGAGAGCGATCGCTCGAAGGCGCTCCGCCGGCCGCCAGTCTGGCGAGCGTCGGATGGCCAGTCTTCGGGTGAGCGAAGGATTCAAGTCGTTCGTCCTCGATCAGCTCGCGGCCGTGGACGACCTCGCGCCCAAAGCGATGTTCGGCGGCGTCGGGCTGTACTGCGAGGGGCTCTTCTTCGGCATCATCGCCGGCGACGTGCTGCATCTGAAGGCGGACGACACCAACCGACCCGACTACGAGCGCGCCGGCGCCACGCCCTTCCGGCCATATGCCGATCGGGCCGGCACGATGCAGTACTACGCCGTGCCGATCGCGGTGCTCGAGAGCGAGCCTGAACTGATCGCGTGGGTGCGCAAGGCCGTCGCCGCCGCCGAACGCGCCGCGTCCGCGGCGTCCGGTCGAAAACGGCGAGCACGCGGCCGAAAGCCGCCCCGCTCGCGTACATCGCACTAGTGCAGCCGTTAGCTCTCAGCCGTCAGCCCTCAGCCCTCAGCGGGAAAAGGAAAAGCCCGACGCGGTTTCCCACGGCGGGCTTTTCTCTCCCTGAATAATGCCGGCAGCGACCTACTCTCCCATACAGTTGCCCATACAGTACCATCGGCGGTAGCAGGCTTAACTTCCGTGTTCGGAATGGGAACGGGTGGAACCCTGCTCCTATGACCACCGGCAAAGGCGGTGAAGACATCAGCTCTGCCTGGGGTCCCACCTCCGCTTGCTTCGCAAGCGACGGCGGGCAAGCCGCTGCGCTCGGGAAGGTCGCGACTCGTCCGCCGAAGCTCGCAGAGCGAGCGAAGGCGGAAGGTGGGTCGTCCCAGACAATCTCGTTGTCA
>MEKT01000036.1:0-674 GCA_001767435.1 Acidobacteria bacterium RIFCSPLOWO2_02_FULL_65_29
CGCGATTTCGTAGATCCGGTCGCGCTCTCGCCGAAAGCCGCGCACATCGGACGGCGCGGCGCTCCGCTCGGCCAGGAGCACCGCCTCTTCGATGAGGTCGGGCGCATAGGTGAGCCGGTTCATGGCTTTCGCTGAATCTGAATCAGTTCGTCAGCCGTGCCGCACGCCATCGGCGTGTCGTCGGCCGTGGCGGGCCGCACGGCGAGATCGACGGGGCCCCCTTCGACGCCCAGGCGTTCGCATTCGGCGCTCAGAAACGCCAGGAGCGTATGTCCCAGGGCCGCGAAGTAACCGTCGGGCTGCTCGATAACGAGGCGCGTGGCAAATGCGCGGCCGAAACGGGCGAGATGCTCGCGCAAAAACGCCCGTTCGGCGAGCCGGGTGGCTTCGGCGGTTTCCAGATCGGGCGGCGACTGGAGATCGTCGCTCGCCGCGAGCAACGCCTGCTTGCGATTCAGGAAGTCCATGAACTCGAGCTCGCAGGCGATGTGGTCCACACGCGTTTCCGACGCCACGAAGGGCCGAAGCCCGAACGCCAGGTAGTACCCCGAGATATCCGCCAGCTGCTGCGGCTGGTGAAAGATATTGTCGGCGCCGTATTCGGTTTCGCAGGCGCAAATCGGACCCCGGGCCGTGTGCCCGAACAGGCGGGCGAAGCTCACGCCCAGCGAGGT
>MEKT01000036.1:684-102027 GCA_001767435.1 Acidobacteria bacterium RIFCSPLOWO2_02_FULL_65_29
GCCGCTCGGCCGCCCCGTCGAGCGCGACGCTTCCCGACGAGCGTTCGAGGTGCCGCAGCGCGGCGGTGACGACCGGAAATCCCTCGCGCGCGCCCACCCCGTCCAGCCGATCGTCGGTCGGTGCCTGGAACCCGATCGACAAGGTCCGGTACACGATCGCTCTCGCAAGCGCATCGTCTGCCGTCGTAAGTGAGATCGTATTCATCGCCGTTCCTCAAATCGAATTCGCATGCACGTTCGGGCGCACGTACACCGGCTCTTCAACCGTGGTCCTGAACAGCTCTCGCCCGTTCTTCCCGAACGCGATCACGGTGTCGTTGTAGAGCTCCACCTTGCGTCCGTGCAACGACCCTTCGTAGATCTTCGGCCCTTCTTCGATCTGGTAGCGGAAGATGATGCGGTTCGAGCGGCGGAACAGCTGCAGCACGGCCAGCAGCTCGCGGCTCGGGCTGATGTAGTTCTCGATCGCCCGATCGACCCCCGGCCCGAACATCTGCCGCAGGTACGGCCGCGCGACCCAGCGCGGCGGGATGTAGTAGCCGTTGGGCTGCGTGCCGAACTGCGGATAGAGCGGCAAGGCCACCTTGGCCACGTGCACGAGGTAGTAGAGCGGGTTGTACCGGTCCTCGGCCCACGTGCCATCCTCGGCCATCTGCACGAGCCCCTGCATGCGAATCTGGCCGATGCACGCCGCCATGCACCGCGTCTCCATCGGCTCACCCCCGGTCTCGGGATCGGTGCCTTCGACGCGCGGATAGCACGCGATGCACTTTTCGCTGGTGCGCGTGTTGCCGCGGTACATCGTTTTCTTGTACGGGCACGCTTCGACGCATTTGCGGTAACCGCGGCACTCGGCTTGATCGATGAGGACGATGCCGTCCTCGGGCCGCTTGTAGATGGCCTGGCGCGGACACGCCGCCAGACAGGCCGGATACGAGCAGTGGTTGCAGATGCGCGCCAGGTAGAAGAACCAGGTGTTGTGCACCGGGAGCTGCTCGCCGGTCTGGTCGATCGCGTTCCGAACGCCGCGTTTGCCGATCGGGTTGTCTTCGTAGATGTTCGGTGAGTTCCATTCCTCGTCGGTCGGCAGGTAGCCGAGGACGCGGGCGCTGTCGGGCGAGAGCGTGCGAGCCGCCGCCTCGAAGACAGTCTGGCCCTCGAAGGTGCCATAGGGCCCGAACCGGGCGTCGGCGGGGGTGCCGCCCCAGACCTGGCCGCCAGGGTTCGCCTCTTCGAGCTTCTCGAGAATCCGCACGTCCCACCACTGCGGGTATCCGCCGTACGGTTTGGTCTCGACGTTCGCCCACCACATGTGCTCCTGACCCTTGTTGAAGGTCCAGGTCGACTTGCACGCCATCGTGCAGCTCTGGCAGGCGATGCAGCGGTTGATGTTGAAGACGAATGCGAACTGACGCTCCGGATATCGGGCGTCGTACGGATAGGCCATCTCGCGTCCGAGCTGCCAGTTCTTGACGGTAGACATGGTTAGTCCTTAGCTCCCGCGCCGATACAGCCGCAGCGGCTGCGGCTCCGGCTCATCGTCGGCGCTGTCGGTGACGACCCAGGTGAACCGTCCGAAGACGGCGAGGCTTTCGTCGACGATTCGCGCGATCTCGTCGTCGCCCAGCAGTCGCCAGGCCCGGTGCGCCCCCGAATACTCCGGCTGCCGGTAGAGCGCCAGGATCTCGGCTCTTGGCAGGCCGAGCTGGGCGAACTCGTCGGCGAACGATTCGGCCATCTCGCGCGTCACCGACTCGTCGCCGGGCCATTCGACACCGACGAGCTCCTGTGGATCGTCGGGTTCCGGATCTGCGTAGGGCATCGGTCTACCTCTTCACCTTGGTGAGATCTCCCGTCAGGTATCGCTTCATCGAGTCGCTCTCGTTATCGGGGGAGTAGCCCGTCGTCGCCGGGGCCCAGACCCCCTTGCCGCCCATGCCGCCGTCTTCAGCCTTCGACACACGCACCAGCGTTTCCTTCGGCACGGTGTTGACAGCGTGGTTATCGGCTTCCCCGCCGAAGATGAAGGCCATCGATGCCTTCGATTTGTGGAACAGCGAGTCGGTCTGGTGCATCGGCATGTGCCAGTTGCGGGTGACGGACTGCTGCGAGCCGTAGCGCAGGTTGGCCTGATAGCCGGTGTTGGCCGACAGCGCGCGGCCGTCGGGCCGCGTTTCGTGCGCCTTCACGCTTTTTTCGGTCGCGATGAACGGCGCGTGCTTCATCATCACGATGTTGTAGGGGTACGCGTGGTTGTACTTGACGCGCAGCATGCAGCGCGCCACGCGGTAGAACGGGTCGTCGGGCTTGGCGCCGATGTAGGGCCGATCGGCCGGGTTGGCATCGAGGTAGACGTAGTCGCCGTCGTTGATGCCGAGGTCGCGCGCGGCCTGCGGGTTGATGTGCAACTGGTGCTCGCCCACGCACGGCGCCCGCTTGTCGAGCCGGTACGGGTCGCCGAAATTCGAGTCGTAGAGCATGTGCCAATCCACGTTGGACCAGCCCGAGTGGACGCGGTGTCGCGTCTTCGGCGTCAGGCAATAGAACTGGAACCCCTTCTCCCACAGGAAATTCTTCGTGCCCTTGACCTCGGACCACGGCAGCTTGATGTTGCGAATCGTCCGGTCGTCCCAGTGCTCGGCGCTCCGTGCGATGCCGTAGTCGTCTGGACGCACGTACGGGTTCGAGCTGACGATGACGTTCGGCAGGTACTGCGTCGCCTCGGGCCCTTCGCGATGGACGATGAAGTTCTCGCCGTACTCAATCGCTTCCGGCACGTCGGTGTAGGCGTGTAGACGCCCCGTGTCGGTGAGAAACGGCTCGCTGTCGTGCACCTGCTCGTAGAACGGGATCCGCGGATAGGTACGGAAGTTGAGCAGCGCGCCTCCCGACGGCCCGTACTTGCCGGCCATGATGTCCGACACGGTGTAGCCCTTCGTGGTCGTGCACGTGTCGAGCAGGCGCTGCAGGTAGACCGACCGCTTGCCTTCGAGCTCGAACTTGAACATGTCCGCGAACCGGCGATCGCCGGTACGCGTCGCCAGCGCCTGCGCGATGCCCGCGAGAATCGCGAGGTCGTCCTTGCTGTCGAACACCGGGGGAATGCCGCCCTTCCACACCTGCAGGAAGGGATTCGAGCAGCTGGCCGTGACCTCGAGGTCCTCGAATTCGAGCCAGGAGTTGGCCGGAAGGGCGATGTCGGCGTACTCGATCGACGCCGTCATCTGGATGTCCATCGAGACGATCAGCTCGACGTTCGGATTGACGTTCTTGATCATCTCGTAGGCCCACTTGGCGTTGTTGATCAAGTTCACGTTGTTGAAGATCATCGCCTTGGTGGGCGTGGGCATGTGGGTGTCGCCGGTGAAGTTCTTGCGGCCGTACTTGGGCGTGTTGACGATGAGCGCCTTGTCGCCGTGGTTCCAGTAGGCCGGCTCCTCGTCCTTCGTATAGGGATGGGCGACCACGTCTTTGCCTGCAGCGTTCTCATCGAGCGTCAGCGCAAACGGATCCTCGGCGACCCAGCCCTTGAAACCTGGTCCGGTCCACGCTGAGCCCTGGAAGAGGGCCGCCTTGTAGTTGCCCGCCCACGTGTGGCAGCCGGCGCCCGGCTTTCCGATGTTCCCCGTCAACATCAACGGCAGGTACGCCGCGCGGTTCATCTCGGTCGCGTGGAACCAGTGGTTGATGCCTTCACCCTGGTGAATGGACACGGGTTTGATGGTCGCGATGTCGTCGGCGAGCTGCTCGATGAGGGCCTGCGGCGCGCGCGTGATGTCGGCGACCGTGTCGAGGTCGTAGTCCTTGAGATGGACCTGGTACAAGGTCCACAGCGTCGCGCACTCCACGGTCTTGCCGTCGGCCAGCTTGATCGGGAACCGGCCCTCGAGAGCGGGTTCGATGCCGCGGCTCGCCATCGTCTGGCCGACCTCGTCTCTCGTGATCGCGCGCGGGGCGCCCGTCTTCGCGTCCCAGACGACGAAATCGCCGAGCAGCGCGTACTGCTCGTTCGTGAGGCCCTGCATCTTCATCGACGGGCCGTCGGCGGCGAGCGCGTTCTTGTACCCGGGGAATACCTCGTGCGCGTGCAGGCGCTTGAGCGTGTCGGTCCGCACGAGCAGCGGGAAATCGGTGAACTGCTTGACGAACGTCTCGTCGTACTGCTTGCGCTCGATCATCCGGCGGGTGATGCCGAGAAACAGCGCCGCGTCGGTCTGCGGGCGGATCGGGATCCAGTAGTCGGCCTTCGTCGACGGCGGGCCGTACTCGGGCGCGATCACGACAATCTTGCCGCCGCGCTCCATGCACTCGATGAACCAGTGCGAATCGGTGAGCTTGTTCTCGACCAGGTTCTTGCCGTCCATGATGATGAGCTTCGAGAACCTGAGGTCGTTGAAGTCGCAGTCCGAGGCCTGCAGACCGTGCACCCACGGATGTCCGGGGGCCTGGTCGCCGTGCCACGTGTAGTTGGAAAAATTGCGCCCCGCCTTCGCCTCTTCCGGCTTGACGCCGCGGACGTGCGTGTCGAGCAGCGCCAGCGAGTTGTTCAGGCGGTACATGCCGTACTTGCCGAGCACGCCGAGCAGCCCCATGCCGCCGCGCATCTTGATCGTGCGCGTGCCGGCGCCACCCATGGCCGCCACCATCTCGGGCTGGTAGCCCTGCGCGACGAGCTGCTTCGCGCCGTCTGGCCCGCTGTAGCGGCGTGAGATCGCCTCGAGCGCGCCGGCGATGTGACCAAACGCGTCGTCCCACGAGATCTGGATGAACTCGTCGTCGCCGCGCCGGCTGAAGTAGAACGCGTCCTTGTTCTCGGGCGTCAGCTCCGGGAAGCCGGCCTCCGCCCACGCCTTCCAGCCTCTGCGAACGATCGGATGCCGCAGACGGTACGGGCCATACAGCACGCGGTGGAAGGTGTACCCCTTGGCGCACTGCCGCGGGTTCCAGTTGATGCTCGCGTGGTTCCCGTAGAGATCGGCGTACTTCTGGTAGTCGTACGTCGCACCGGAGCGTACGACGATGCCGTTGCGCACGTACGAACGGATGCGGCAGGCGTGGGTGTCGTTCGGGGAGCAGACCCAGTCGAAGAAGGAGTCGTAGCGATATTGATCGTGATAGATCTTCTCCCAGTCGCGCGACACCCGCCGCGCCAGCGGATTGGTGTCGTCGACGGGCCCGAGGAGCGTGCACGCCGCCTCGAGACCGCCCAGAGACATCGCGGCGCCAGCACCGAGGAACTGCAGGAACTTGCGCCGCGCGATTCCGGGATCACCGCCCGACTCGCGACCGTTCTTCACGACATCCTCCTCATGCTCGCGGGGCCCCCGCCTCCGCTCGTCCAATTCACCTTCGAGCTCCGGCGTGGCTCGCCGAAGCGCCGGAGGCGCGGAGGCGGCACCCCCGCTCGCTCTCGCTCGGCGTCTCGCAGACTCGCGCCTCGCTCTGGCCGCAGGCGCGCTCAGTTCTGGAGCAGGAGCTCCTGCCAGATGGTCACCGACTTCTTGCCGTCTCGATCGCCCGCACTGCCGTTCCACACCGCGAACGCCACCGGAACGCGCTGGCCCGGTACGAGCTGCACGTCGGTACGCGGGCCGGTGAGCGCACGCGTGAACTGCACGCGATACGAGCCCGTCGTATGCTCGCCAATCGCCGTGACCGCCTGGTCCGGCCGCGGATGCGCCTTGAGCGTGCCGAAGCCCTGAGCGGTCAAGTCTTCCGCGGCGCTGCGCCGCGTCGGGTCGGCGACGATGTTGCCGGCGCCCCATGCGGTGACGAACGTCGGGTCGGACTCGAGCGTCAAGGCATGCCGCATCGGCTGCTCGAGCGGAGACTTCAGCAGGTTCGGATAGGAATCGATGCCAATGTTCGGGTACATCTTCTCGACGTCCTGAAACACCGGCTCCAGATCCGCCTGCCGCTCCGACTTCCACATCCAGATGTTCACGGGCGCGCCGGGCTGTCCCATCGCGAAGAACGGCGGATCGGCGTTGAGCGCGAACTCGACGGCGGCGGCATCACGGAAGTCCTGCACTCGAATCGCGGTCTCGTCGTTGGTCGCGTCCTGCCACGTCAGGAGGAGGGCCACACTCCTGCCGTCGTGCAGCGCGCGAACCGTGATCTCCTCGGGCCGGTCGGTCCGCCACCAGAGCGGCATCATGTGCAGGTTCACGGCGGTCGTCAGCCGCCAGACGCCCGAATCGGGACTCGTCGGCAGCTCCGTCACGCGTGTCGCCACGATGCGGAATTTCTTCATCTCTACCTTCGCGCGCTGGACATCGCTCGAGAGCGAGCGCACGAAGTGGACGAGATGCCACGCGTCGTTGCCCTGGAGGTAGCCGTTTTGCGGCATCGGCGAACCCGGCAGTCCGGCCACCAGGCGGTGGTAGACGGCCTTGGGTTCGGGGTTGCCCTTGAACACGCCCAGCGTGAGATCGCGCGGGCGCGTCGGAATCCCTTTCGAGTCGACCTGCTTCTGCGCGCCGTCGCCACGCGCGGTGGCGCCGTGACAGGGGGCACAGCCCTTGGTGTACATCTCGCGCGCCCGCGTCTTGGCCGCCTCGTCGTACGGCGGCTCTGGGGGAACCGTGATGACGCCCGCTCCGCCGTTGCCGAACTGGTCGGCCTCGTGAGCCGCTTTGATGGTCAGTGGACGAGTCGAAAACGCCTTGACGAAGTGCACGAGCCCCCAGCGGGTCTCCTCCGGCAAGTGCGCCCATGACGGCATCGCCGAACCCGGCATGCCGCGCGAAATCACGCCGAACAGGTCCTCATCGGTCGGGACGCCGTCCCAGGTTGAAATGAGGCGGTACTGGCCGGACGTGAAATCGCGCGGGCGCGGGTACAGCAGATAGGCGGCGTCGCCTTCGCCGTTTCCAGCGACGCCATGACACGCTTGGCATTCCTTCTCGAACGTTCTCTTGCCGAGCGCCAGGAGCTCAGGAGAGCTCGGAACGACGCGGGTCGGCGTGAGGGAGAACGGCAACACGCCTGGCTCGGAGTCCGTCGTCGGGTTGGAACGGCACGCGCCGAGAAAGGCCACGACAACCAGTAATGGGATTGCCCGACCGACGCTCGAGTCGCGCATTGACGGCCTCCATGAAGTTACGGCCCGCAGCGTAGCAATCGGTCGGCCAGCGCGGTATGACCGCCGTCATGAGCGCGCTCTCGTGAAGAGCGGCCATTTCGCGAATCGAGCCGAGCCAGGCACGCGATCGCGCCCAGCCAGCGGCGCCAGAAATCCGGCGACGCCGACGGATTTCCGTGGTCAGGCGGTGGACGTGATGTTCACGCTTGTCGTGCGCTGAGCCGATCGATGAAGGGATTGCGCGCCGTCTCCAGGAAGATCTGGTGCACGCGCGTGTCGTCTCCGAGCTCCGGATGAAAGGTCGCGGCCATGACGTGGCCCTGCCGGACGAGAACCGGATCGCCGCCCTCGCGCGCGAGCACCTCCACACCGGGACCGACCCGCTCGATCCGCGGCGCGCGGATGAACACCATTTCCAGAGGTGAATCGCCAAGCATGCCCAGCCGGATCGAGCTCTGTGGCTGACGGCCGTACGCGTTTCTCCTGATGGAGATGTCGAGCGCGCCCACAGCAGGCTGCGGCGGGTCGTCGACCGCGCGCGCGAGCAGAATGGCGCCCGCGCACGTCCCAAAGGTGGGACGTTCGCGGACGAATCGCCGTAGCGCGTCGAGTCCCCGATCGCCGGCGAGCGTCAACATCGCCGTCGACTCCCCGCCAGGGATCACGAGCGCATCGATGGCTTGGAGATCGGCGGGCGTCCTGACCAGGCGCACGCGAACCCCGAGCCGCTCGAGACAGCCGCGATGGCGCTCGAAGCCGCCCTGCAGCGCCAGTACGCCGACCGTGAAACCGGAGCCGCTCTCACCCGCATGTCGGGCCTGTTCGTTTCGAGCCACGAAATCTGCGCCAAACCGGGTTGCACAATGACGAACACGGCGATCGCCGCCGAGCTCGCAGAGCGCGCGGGGCCTTCAACAATGAGCGGATCTTCGGTCTCTCTTGTACTCCGCGGTTCTCGTCGTTGTGTACTCCGCGGTTCTCGTCGTTGCTCGCGTCACACCCCGCGCGTCTGGAGCAGTTCTTCGGCGGCCAGGGTGGAGACCGCAATGCCTCTCATGGCCCCGGGTGCGCCCTCGCAGATCTCGAGCAGGATCCTGGCATCGGCAAAGTGCGTCGTCGCCAGCACGATGGCGCGCGCGCGCCGTGCGGCGTCCTCGGGCGCCGCCTGTTCGGTGGCAGTCGCCATGAAGATGCCGCTGCCGACGAACACCGCTTCGGCGCCGAGCTGCATGACGAGCGCGGCGTCGGCCGGCGTCGCGATCCCGCCGGCGCAAAAGTTCGGAACCGGCAGCTTTCCCGTCTCGGCGACGAGCCGCACGAGCTCGTAGGGCGCGCCCAGTTCCTTCGCCTTCGACGAGAGCTCCTCGCCGTCGAGCACCGTGAGCTGCCGCATGGCCCCGAACACCTGTCGCAAGTGCTTGACCGCATGGACCACGTCGCCGGTGCCGGCCTCGCCCTTGGTCCGGATGAGCGCGGCGCCTTCGGCGATGCGACGAAGCGCCTCGCCCAGATCGCGCGCGCCGCAGACGAAGGGGACGTTGAAGACGTGCTTGTCGACGTGGTTGAACTCGTCGGCGGGCGTCAGGACCTCGGACTCGTCGATGTAGTCGACGCCGAGCTCCTGCAGGACTTGCGCCTCGGCGAAGTGTCCGATCCGGCACTTGGCCATGACCGGAATCGAGACCGCGTTCATGATCTCGCGAATCCGCGCCGGCGCGGCCATACGCGCCACGCCGCCCTCGGCGCGAATCTGCGACGGGACCCGCTCGAGCGCCATCACGGCCGCGGCACCGGCTCGCTCGGCGATGACCGCCTGCGCGGCCGTGGTGACGTCCATGATCACGCCACCCTTGAGCATTTCGGCCAGGCCGGTCTTGAGGCGCATGCTCGACACGGGATCCAGGGGCCGCCTGTAGGGCGCGGACGGACGATCGGGGGGCACGTCAGACATCATGAATCACTCGAATCGCACGCTCGTGGGGTCCATGTCGGGTGAAACGGCAGCACGGACGACCGTGAGGGGAAGCTCCAGGGTGTCTCACGATCGCCGTGCCAGCCGGCGGCGCTCACCGGCCCAGTGCCGGCACGCCATGCGCTTCAGCATCGCCCGCGAACTGATACTCCTTCAGCACGCACAATCCGCGATCGTTGCGCCAAGTCATGAACTGAAACACTTCGCCGCTCGCCCCATACCGCGGCGCGCAGTGAAACGACACGATTTCCTCGCCCCGACCTTTGCCCGGTTCAAACTGATAGACCACCGTGCACGGCTCGCCGCGCGCCATTCTGGCCTCATCATGCTCGAACACCACCGGGCCAGAGGCCAGGGCCCCGGCAATCAACGTCGGCTCTTGCAGGATGACGGCCGCCCATTTCGTCGGGATGGCCGCTTCGCCGCCTATCACCGCGACCGAGCCGGGCGCGAGGCCCGCCAGCAGAAGGGCTCCGAACAGAATCCGTGACCGCATGCCGCACCTCCTTTGTCCGTCGATTCGAACAACAACCCTGCCGCTACGCTAGCCGGGAGCGGGACCCGGAAGATATGACGGCCGTCATACGCTCGCCACTTCGCCGACATGTGCGACCTATGACGCGAGTCATACCCTTGTTTCGAGCGCCGCGAGAAGGTGGGGTATGCCATTCCTCGTGATCTGGGAAGTCACCCGCGCGTGCGCGCTCAAGTGTGTCCACTGCCGTGCCGACGCGATCGGCAGGCGCGACCCTCGGGAGCTGACGACCGACGAAGGATTCCGCTTGATCGATCAGGTGCGCGCGATCGGCCCGAGACCGCCGATCTTCGTACTCACCGGGGGCGATCCGATGCGGCGGCCGGATCTCGCGAGGCTCGTGAGGTACGCAACCGAGACGGGACTGACGGTGGCCCTGACGCCCAGCGGCACGGCCGCGGCCACGCGCGCGCGGCTGGAAGAGCTGAAGGATGTCGGGTTGTCGCGGATCGCGGTGAGCCTGGACGGCCCCACTCCGGAGGCGCACGATGCGTTTCGGCGCGTCCGCGGTTCGTACGGCTGGACGATGCGGATCATCGAGGAGGCTACCGCCCTGGGATTGCCGCTGCAGATCAACTCGACGATCAGCAAAGCGACGTTGCCGCAGCTCGAATCGATGGCCGAACGAATCTCGCAACTGCCGGTGACCTTGTGGGCGCTCTTCTTTCTCGTGCAGACCGGACGCGGCGTGGGCATCGAGCAGATCGCGGCCGACGAGTGTGAGCGCGTGCTGAATGACCTGTACGAGTTGTCGCTGACCTCACCGTTCGGCATCAAGACAACCGAAGCGCCGCACTATCAACGCGTCGTGTGGCAGCGCGAGCGGGAACGCTCGCCCCTCGGGCCGCCGTCGGGTGCCGTCGAGCGGCGTCACCAGCTGCGGGCGCCCCGCGGCGTCAACGACGGCAACGGCTTCGTCTTCGTCGACCACATCGGCAGCATCTGCCCGAGTGGATTCCTGCCGATTCCGCGGGGCAACGTGCGAACCTCCGATCTCGGCGACGTGTATCGCACCGATGAGGTCTTCCTGCGGCTGCGGAACGCCAACGCGCTCCTCGGCAGGTGTGGGCGATGTCGCTTTCGCGAGATCTGCGGTGGATCGCGCGCCCGCGCCTTTGCCGCAACAGGCGCGGTCATGGCGGCCGATCCGCTGTGCGCCTACGAGCCCGGAACGACTGAAGAGTTGCTGCCACCCGCATGACCGGCGATCGGACGCCCTCCCGGGCCATTCCGCTGCTCTATCTGGGCACGGCGCACGTCTCGCTGGCGCTGGCGGCGGGCGTCGCCGCCGTGTGGCCCCGGGCGGTGGCCGGCTTCTTCTATCACTCGTGGATGGTCGCGATCGTTCACCTCGTGACCCTCGGATGGATCACGTTTTCCATTCTCGGCGCCATCTATATCGTGGGTCCCCTCGCACTCCGGATGCCGTTCCCCGCTGGCCGCCGCGACTATTGGGCGTACGGATTCGCCCTGGTCGGTCTGGTGGGCATGGTCGGCCATTTCTGGATTCAGGAGTACGCGGGCATGGCCTGGTCCGCCGCGACAGCCGCCGTCGGGATTTTGTACGTCGCGTTCCGCCTCGTGCGCGCCTTGCCGCAGGCCGGCATCCCCACGGCCGTCAAGCTTCACCTGGCCTTTGCGTCCGCGAACATCACGCTCGCCGCGTCGATGGGCATCCTGCTGGGATTCGACAAGGCGTACCACTTTCTCCCAGGGTTCGTGCTGTCAAACGTGTTCGCGCATGCGCACCTGGCCGCGATCGGCTGGGCGACGATGATGGTCGTGGGCATCGGCTATCGGCTGTTGCCGATGATTCTGCCGTCGAAGATGCCCGATGACGCGTCCATGTCCATCGGAGCGGTTGTGTTGGAAGCCGGGGTGCTGGGGTTGTGCGTCTCGCTGCTCTTCGGCAGTGGCTGGTCGCTGGCGGCCGGCGCGCTGGTCGTCGCGGGCCTGGCCGTGTTCGCCGCACACGTCGTTTGGATGCTGCGCTCCCCCGCGCCGAAACCTGTGGGCGCGCCGCGGGTCGATTTCGCCGTCCTGCATGCAGCGGGCGCGGGCGTCTCGCTCCTGGCGGCAGCCACGATTGGCGTGGCGCTGCTCGTCCTACCGGCCTCGCCCAGCACGCTGCGCGCGGCGGCGGCGTACGGCGTGCTCGGGCTCGTGGGCTTTCTCTCGCAAATGGTCGTCGCCATGGAAGCGCGGCTGCTGCCGATGGCGACGTGGTACTGGAGGTACGCGGAAAGTGATTTCCGTGTGCCCCCGCCCGCGCCGTTCACGATGCGCGATCGCGCGCTTCAGGCCATCGTGTTCGCCGGCTGGACGTCGGCCGTTCCGCTACTGGCAGCCGGACTCTTTTTCGAGTCACCGGGCCTGGTCGCCGCCGGCGCGTGGTCGCTTGTCGCCGCGGTCCTGGTGATGACACTTGATACGCTCGGCGTGGTGTTGATCGTCAAGACCGCCCGGGCGCCCACGCCGGGTGGGTGCGAGGTCCTCATCGACGTCGCGCCAACGCTGGAAACGAAGACAGCACTGTGAGAACGCGATCGGGCGTCGATTCAGCGGTCGCGCTTGGATTTCGACGCTTGGACAATCAGGACGCGTGCTTGGCCGAACCTGCTTTTCTCGGAGGGTGCGTGACGACGTCGCGACCACTCTGAGATTGGCGGGCCCGCGCGGCTTCTACGATCTTCTCGAGGTTATGCGCCGTCGCCGGGTGCACGACCGGCCTCTCTCGGCCTCACGACCGTCCAATCGACGAGGCGAAGATTGACGCCGGACGCTTTGGTGAGTTGTTGGAAGTCCCGCTTGTTCCTCGTCGCGAGCGGGATCTGGCGCGACACAGCGACTGCAGCAATCAGAATGTCGCCAAGCTGGCGGCGGCGGCACGTCGCAGCGGACCAAATGTCGGCAGCAACGGCAGCGGCGTCCTTGTCGAAGGGAAGCACCACGCAGTTGGCAACGAGTACCTCGAAGGCCTGGAGCTGCCGCTCAACAGGCTTCCCGGCGCAAATGGCTGCCCGATATCCGCGCAGGCGTTCGAACACGGTGACTGCGGTTATCGTCAGGCGCCCGAATTCGGCCAGGTATGAGGCTGCACGCGCCTTGACGAGGGTGTTGCCCCGGCTCAGTTCGGACAGTGTATCGGTATCGAGTACGACGGGCTCGGGAGCCATCGGTTCAGCGCTCCGTCTCCCTGAGCTTTCGGGTCAGTAATCGAAGATCCGAGACTGGGACATCAGCAAGACTGGCCGATGCAAGCGCGAGGATGTCCGGCGGGCTCGCAGCGATGTCAACGTCCTCGCCGTAGTGCCGACGCAGCAAAGCAATCACTTGTCCCTCAAAGCTCCGCCCACATCGATCTGCGTCTGCGGCAAGCCTGTCTCGCAGAGCGGCGGGAAACCGGACCGTACGGGCAATCGTCGTATCGTGGGCGACAGCAGCGCGGTTCATAACCGGAAACGTACCAAAATGGTGTTCACAAGGCAAGCCGGATCAACCAAGAGCGCTCCGACGACTCCTTGGGCGGGGAGTCAACGCCTTTGGACCTGTCCTCTCTGTGGTTTTCAAGTGCGCATGACGAGCAGTCGGCTCAACTCCGTAGCCAGATACTTGCCGATTGCCGTCAGTGTCGGCGCGGGGTGGAGGGGTCCCCGCCCCTCGACAAGCTCGGGGAGCCCTGAGCGGGGAGTCGAAGGGCGCAAGCGACCGAGCCGGGGTGTGGGGCGGAGCCCCACGTGAGTTACGACGGCTTGTTCGCCTTGTACTTGATCGTCCGCAGCGCCTCGGCCTGAGACGGCAGGTCGGTGGCCCCCGCTGGCAGGCGGTTGCGCCTCAAAATGAGCGCGAGGAGATCGGCCACCTGCTCGCGAGTGAGACTCTGCGGGTTGTCCTGCGGCATCGAGATGCGCACCCGATCCGCCAGATCGCCGAGCGTCAAGTCGTCCCAGTTGCCGCCAAACTCGCTGCCAATAAGACCTGGGGCGTCGCCGCCGGTCAAGTCGGCACCGTGGCACTTGGCGCACGTGTCGCCCCACAGCGCCTCGCCGCGCGTCGCCTGCGCTTCCGTGTAGACGCCGTCCCACACCGTCTTGTCCTGCGCCCTCACTACCGAAATCGACCATCCGATCGTCAGCACTCCGGCGATGGCCAGAAACGCCGTCCTCGCGCCCATCCGATGCCCCCTTTGAATCGCCTCAAGCTTATATGACAACGGCCAGTCGAATGGACGCAACAGGATCTGTCTGCCCTTCGACCCTTCGAGGACCGCAGGGTCGTCCTGAGCACAGTCGAGGGACGACAAGCTCAGGGCATCCCGAGCCTGTCGAGGGATGCGGTGATCGTTGTGGGGTTACGCCGCGTTCGACGCGTGATCGGGATCGGCGATATTCCGAACGCAGAAAGCCTCGAGCGTCATCGAGTCGGGGTCGACGAACTCGACGCCGGCGCGATAGCAGACGGCGCCGTTATACGGGACCGCCACCGACCACGCGACGACGCCCTTCAAGCGCACCTCGCCCTGGCCATCGACGAGCGCCAGTCGAATCGTTTCTTCAGGGCGAAGCCGGACCGTGGCCATCAACTGGGCACCGCTGCACGACAGGTTGACGACGTGCCCGCCCTGGCCGTTCACCGTCACGCGGACGTCGCGGTTCGTGAGAAATCGCGGGGCGCGCCTGGTACCGCAGTAGTCGAGCGGGTACGACGACCGCATGAGCGCTCCCTCGAGGCCAGGCGCGCGCGAGCTCAGGAGCACCGGCAGATGCGCTTCGTCCTCGGCCAGGACCCGGACGTCGGTCGCGCGCAGATGCGGCTCGGCCTTCACGCGCGCCACCAAAGCGGCCGCGCGAGCCGTCGCGACGAAGCCGCGATCGAGCGCAAGAATTTTCGGCGGCCCCGACAGAATCGCCTCGAGCGCCTTCAGCGAATCACAGTCGGAGAACAGCGCCACGCTCGGGTCGTTCCCCAGGCGTTTGCGAAGTCCGACCGCTTGGTCGGACCTGGCGATGACGATAACCGAGGGACCCGTCATGCCGTGTGAGGGGGCAAGCGGCAGGCCAGAGTGCCACCGGCAATTCGGTCTGATAACCCTTTTATGTACAATGGGTTGCTGGGCGACCTCCAGCCGCTCCCGTTTTTCGCGCGCGTCAGTTCTGTAATCGAACGGAAAATTTTCGCGCCTTCCCTAGACACTGTACTTGCGGCCTGCTGCTCACTGCACGATCCGTCCTTCCGTGACAAACCGTCGGTAGTCGGAGAATCGCTGGGACTTCCGCACGCGCGGCGCGCCGGAATTTCGGATCACGGTAATCGTGTCGATCGAGGTCGGCAGCATCAAGGCTTCTTCAGGATTCTGAAACGTCACGCGTCGATAGCGAATCGACATGTCGGCGCGTTCGATGGTCATCGAGCTCGACGGGCGGCGACGCGAGCGGTCGGGTGGCACGTCGAAGTCGACCATGCCGGTCAACCGCTCGTCCAGACGCAGGACGTCGCCCGTTTCCTGATCGATCCAGATGCGCCCGCGACTGTGGCCGGGCAGATCCACGCTGATGCAGTCGTTTCGCCGGGTCACGGTGGGTGTGCCTTTTTCGATCGACCGATAGTCCACCATCGCTGCTGCGCGACCATCGACTTTGGCGAAGCCCGCCCACGTAAACGCGTACTCCGACTGCTTGCGCGGCAGAAGCATCGCGAGCGGCTCGGGCGACACGGGCTTGGGATCCATGCAGCCGGGCTCGTCTGTCGGCCTCGGCGAACGCCCGTTCACTTTGACGATGTCGCGCAGCACGCTCGCCTCCAGGGCGTCGTCGCCGTCGGCGGCGGCTTGCCAAGCGACCCGAAGGTCGTAGACCAGCTGGCGCGCGTGGGAGCCGTCGGTGATCAGGTCCGGCCTGAGCGTCTGCAGACGGACCGTCTCGCGGCAGATGAGGCTCTGCGCGCGCGTGAAGTAGGCTTCGACCCGCTCCCCGACGCGTGCCAGGATCCCGGGGACATCCGCGGGGACATCCCTCGAGGTCTGACGCGGCTGAGCGGCCATCGACGCGGCGGTCACACCCAGCGCGGCGAGAGACGCGCCCCAAGCCCTCAACTGCACAGACACAGCCTAACACCGTCTCCGTCTGGGGGACTCATGGTCGGCGTCACGCCCCGGAGCGGTCTCGGCGTTGATCGTGTACCCTCTAGACATCTTCTAAAGCCGATGTCCATGCGAATGAGGCAAGTTTTCGGCTTTAGAAGCTGTCTTAGTGCGGCCGCAAAGCGGCCGCCTAGTAGCGAAGATTCGCCGTTCGACCGTTACTCGGCGGTTTGAGGCGAAGCTTCGCTACCGGAACCGGAGGACGCCTCTTGGCCAATAGTCAGCTGTTTCTGAGAAAGCCACTGCCCATGCTGCTCGCGGAGGCGCGTGGCGAAAACCGCCTTCGGCGCATCCTCGGCCCGGTGCAGCTCACCTCGCTCGGAATTGGCGCGGTCATCGGCGCCGGCATCTTCGTCGCAACCGGGGCCGCGGCGCACAACGTGGCCGGCCCCGCGCTGATGCTGTCGTATGTCTTCGCGGGGCTGACCTGTGTGTTTGCCGCGCTGTGCTACGCCGAATTCGCGTCGATGGTGCCGGTGGCCGGTTCCGCGTACACCTACGCGTTCGCCACGCTCGGCGAGATGTTCGCGTGGATCATCGGCTGGGATCTCGTCCTCGAATACGCGGTCGGCGCGGCAACCGTGGCCAACGGCTGGTCTGGGTACTTCCAGACGCTGTTGCCAGGCCTCGGCATCGATCTGCCGGGCACCATCGCCCGGGCGCCGATCATCTACGATCCCAACGTCGGCGGATTCGTCGGGACCGACGGGATTGTCAACCTGCCGGCCGTGATCGTCGTCGCGATCGTGACCTACGTGCTGGTGATCGGCATTCAGGAAAGCGCCAGCTTCAACGCCGCCATGGTCGGGATCAAGGTGGCGGCCGTGCTGTTCGTGATCATGGTCGGCGCCTTCTACATCGATCCCTCCAACTGGCGGCCGTTCGCGCCCTACGGCTGGACGGGGATCAACATCTTCGGCAATCACGTCGCGGGACAGACCGACCCGGGCGGACAGCCGGTCGGGATGCTGGCGGGCGCGGCAATCATTTTCTTCGCCTACATCGGATTCGACTCGGTGTCGACGCACGCCGAAGAGGCCAAGAATCCGAGCCGCGACGTTCCGATCGGGATCATCGCGTCGCTCCTCGTCTGCACCTTCCTCTACATCGCGGTCGTGGCCGTACTGACCGGCATGGTTCCGTACACGAGCATCGACCCGAGCGCCGGCGTGTCGAGCGCGTTCAAGGAGGCGGGGCTCGGCTGGGCGGCCGTCATCATCGCGATCGCTGGCGTGGCCGGCATCACGTCGGTCCTGCTCGTGATGATGCTGTCGGCGCCGCGCGTCTTCCTGGCGATGGCGCGCGACGGCCTGCTGCCAATGGGGTTCTTCGGCGCTGTCCACCCGCGCTTCCGGACGCCCTGGAAGAGCACCATCCTGGTGGGCGTGTTCGTCGGCACGCTGGCCGGCTTCATGCCGCTCGACGCGTTGCTGCACATGACCAACATCGGCACGCTGCTGGCCTTCGTCATCGTCTGCGCGGCCGTGCTGATCATGAGAAAGATGCATCCGGAGGCCGAACGCCCGTTCCGCTGCCCGATGGTGCCTGTGGTCCCGATCCTCGGCATCCTGAGTTGTCTCCTGCTGATGTTCTCGCTGCCAGCCGCCAACTGGTGGCGGCTCGGCGTCTGGCTGATGCTCGGGTTGGTGATCTATTTCGTCTACAGCCGGCGGCATAGCGTCGTCGCCAAGCACGCCGGACTCTTGAGATAGCGGTCGACGTGCTTCGTTCGACGTGCGAAGTGCGCCGGCAGACGCCTCCTCGGCGGGCGCTGGACCGAGTGGCCTCCGAAAGCCGTTGCAATTCCTCCGATCTCCGGCGATCATTGGGCAGCCGCATGCAGCGCATCGCCATCGTCAACATGAAGGGCGGAGTCGGCAAGACGACAACCGCGATTCATGTGGCGGCCGGGCTGGCGCTCGGCGGCCTTCAGACGCTGCTCGTCGACGCCGACCCGCAAGGCAACATCGGGCACGCGTTCGGCATCCGCAGACCGCGCACGCTCCGCGACCTGATGCTCGGCGATGCGGCGCTCGACGAGGTGATCGTCCGCGGCGTGCGGGAGAAGCTCGACGTCATCCCGTCGACCCCGGCCGCCTTCGGCCTCGACGCGCAGTTGGCCGGTGCGCCACAGCGCGAGACGATTCTGGCCCGGCGCCTCCGCCCGCTTTCGAGCTACGACGCCGTCGTCATCGACAGTTCGCCGGCAATGAATCTTCTCACGTACAACGCACTGCTGTTCGCCAACGACCTCATCGTGCCAGTCGGGATGGACGGGATGGCGATTGTGGGCGCGCGGCAGACGCTCAACGGCGTCCGCGACATCCGCGATCTCTGGCCGGAACGCCGGCTGGATCTGCTGGCCGTGCTGCCGATCGGCGTGAACGCGACCAACGCCACACGCGCGGCGTTCGACGCGCTGGACGACGATCCCGAGATGCGCGGCCGCCTGTACCGCCCCGGCATCCGCCAATGCATTGATGTGACCTATGCCCTCACGCAGCGGCAAACGATCTGGGAATACGCCCCGCGCAGCCGGGCGGCGGAAGACTACGCCGCCTTCGTCCGATTCGTCGTCCACGGATCGGCGGGCGACCGAACGGTTGTCGCCGCCGACGACGAAAAAACGCAAGCCCTCGTTTGACATCGCGCTCGGCGAGCCGGGCGATTCGCGATCGGGCTGGGTGTACCGGTCGGATCCGCCGATGGTGGCGCCGGGGCCCGAGGTGGAATTGATCCCGCCCGGCCGCTCGCTTCAGCGCATCCCGCCGCAGGAGGCGGCCAGGCGCCACGTCGAGGCCCCGACCCTGACGCTCACCGCGCTATCGATTGGTTTGGGCGCGGTGATGATGCCGATCTTTGCGACGATGTTCGTGATGCTGGTTCCCGTCCGCTGGATGTTCGGCGAGCCGACCCGCCGCTAGATTCGTGTCGTGTCTCACTTTTCACTTTCAACTTTCAAGCCCTGATCCCATACTGGGTCATGGGCTCTGCCCACCGGCGATCGTTCCTGATGGCCTGCGGGCTTTCGCTCGTGGCCGTCGGCGCGCGCGGACTCGCGCGAGAGCCGCCAGCCTCGGGCGCCTTCGCGGGCGACGTCGCGCGATTGTCGGAGCCGTCGGGCGCCTTCGACGCCGACAACCTGATCTCGAACGAGCGGTCCTATCTCGAGGTCGCACCCGCGCTCGCAGGCCGACCGATCGAGGGCGGCGCGTACATCGGCGTCGGACCGGATCAGAATTTCAGCTACATCGCGCGCGTTCGGCCAAGGGCGGCCTACATCATCGACATCCGGCGCGACAACCTGCTGCTGCACTTGCTGTTCAAGGCGCTGTTCGCCGAGGCCAGGACGCGTGCGGAGTACTTGTGCTTGCTGACGGGCCGTCCTGTTCCCTACGGTACCGAGCGATGGCGCGCGGCGGGCGTCGACCAACTCGTCGCCCACGTCGATCAGTCGACGCCGTGGCCCGACGGCCCCGACGCGGTCGACGCGCTGCGGCGTAGGCTCGACCATACGATCGCCGGATTCGGCGTGCCACTGTCCCGCGCGGATCTCGACACCATCGCACGTATGCATCACACGTTCATCGCCGAGGGTCTGGACCTCGTGTTCAGCAGCCGCGGCCCCGCCGAGCGGCGGTACTTTCCTGCCTCTGGTTACCCGACGCTCAGAGAACTGCTGACGACGCGTGCCGTCGATGGGCGGCAGTGGAGCTACCTGGCGTCGGAGGACGATTTCCAGTTCGTGAAGGCGCTCCAGGCACGCGACGCCGTCATCCCGGTCGTGGGCGACGTGAGCGGGACGCACGCGCTCGTGGCGATTGGCGCGGCGATTGCCGCGCGCGGCGAACGGGTGTCGGCCTTCTATATCTCGAACGTCGAGGCCTATTTGGAGTCCGATTCGGCGGTCAGCCGCTTTATCGACAACCTTTCCCGGTTGCCGCGCGACGAGGCGAGTGTCATGATTCGGTCGGTGTTCAACGGCGGGTCGAGCACGTCGCTCGTTGAGGCGATCGATCAGACGCTCGCGAAGGCTTCTCGGAGGGGCCGATGACTCTGGCTCGTGCCGCGCGTCTCACTTCTGGCCGGCGCCTGACGGCGACGCTGCTGGTCGCCCTCATTGCGGCCGGCGCCTCGCTTGCGTACGCCCAGCAGATCTGGGTTGGCGGCGGCTTCGGGCGCGGAGGCCGCATGGCGCCCAAGTGGGCCAAGCCCGCGGACTTCAACGGGACTTTTTTGTACTGCCGGGGGTACTACGAGCAAGCGCGGTACGAGGACGGCGGCATGGGCTGGTGGACCGACTACCCCAACGCCGATCACAATTTCTCCGTCCGGCTCGCCGAGCTCACCCGCGTCTACGTCAAGGACTGGAACACGCAGCCGAATTTCGTCGTGGTGTCGCTCGAGGATCCGCTGCTCTATCGTTGCCCGATGCTCTTCATGGAGGACGTGGGCACGGCGGAATTCGGCGAGCTCGAGGTGAAGAACCTCCGGGAGTTCTTCCTGAAGGGCGGCTTTCTCTGGGTCGACGACTTCTGGGGTTCGCTCGCGTGGAACCAATGGGCGCGCCAGATGTCGCGCGTGTTGCCGCCGAACGAATACCCGATCTTCGACATCCCGCTCACGCATCCGATCATGCACACGCTGTACGACGTGAAGGATTTCCCGCAGATCCCGTCGATCAACTTCTGGGGCAACCGCAGCTACCATCAGACCTCCGAGCGCGGGCGCGACAGCGCCGAAGTGCACTTCCGCGGCATTCAGGACGCGCAGGGACGATTGATGACGCTGATGACGCACAACACCGACATCGCCGACGCGTGGGAGCGCGAAGGCGAGAGCCAGCAGTATTTCGACCTGTTCTCTCCCAGAGGCTACGCCATCGGCGTCAACGTCGTCCTCTACGCGATGACCCACTAGCCATGCCACGCGGGCCCCTCGTTCGCTCTGTCGCCGCGCTGGCGGCGCTCGCCGCCGCCGCGACGGTCTACGCCCAGCAGATCTGGGTCGGCGGCGGACGCAACTCGCGCATGTCGCCCCGCTTTGCGAAGGTCGAGGACTTCGACGGCGGTTTCCTCTACTGCCGCGGGTACTACGAGAGCCGGTGGCGCGAACAATCCGGCAGCGGCTGGCGCACCGACTACCCCGGCGCCGACAACAACTTCTCGGTCCGCCTGGCGGAGCTCACGCGCGTCCCCGTGAAATTCGATCCCAATCGTCAGCCTCACCACGTCGTCGTGCCGCTGACCGATCAGACGCTCTACCGCTGCCCCATCTTGTTCATGGAGGATATCGGCACGGCCGACTTCTCGGCCGAGGAGGTCCAGCGGCTCCGCGAGTACTTCCTCAAGGGCGGCTTCCTGTGGGTGGACGACTCGTGGGGATCGTACGCGTGGGCGAACTGGGTGGGCCAGATCGGCCGGATCCTGCCCCCGGGCGAGTTTCCAATCATCGACATCCCGGTCACGCACCCGATCATGCGCACGCTCTATCACGTGACGGAGATTCCGCAGGTGCCGGCGATCAGCTTCTGGCGCGGCAGCCGTGGAGCGACCTCGGAGCGCGGGCCCGACAGCGCGGAGGTGTACTTCAAGGGCATTCAGGATGCGCGGCAGCGGCTGATGGTGCTGATGACCCACAACACCGACATCGCCGACACGTGGGAGCGCGAGGGCGAGTTTCCGCGCGAGTACTTCGACCTGTTCTCGCCCCGTGGGTACGCGATCGGCGTCAACGTCGTGTTGTACGCGATGACCCATTGAGTCGCATGGGACACGCGAGGTTTGCCCGACGGGTTGCCACAGTAGCCGTCCTCACTGGAGCGGTGATGGCCGCGTCTCTCGTGTACGCGCAGCAAATCTGGGTCGGTGGCAATCGCGGCGGCCGCTTTGGCGGCATGGCGCCCCGCTGGCCGGCGGCCGAGGATTTCGACGGCCGCTTCTTGTATTGCCGCGGCTACTACGAAGGACCGGGGCGCCGGCGCGGCGGCTGGAGCACCGACTACCCCGGCGCCGACAACAATTTCTCCATCCGCCTCGCCGAGCTCACCCGTGTCCCGGTCAAGTTCGACCCGGATCGCCAGCCTCACCACGTCGTCGTGGCGCTCACCGACCCACTGCTCTATCGCTGTCCGATCGTGTTCATGACCAACGTCGGCACGGCGATGTTCTCAGCCGAGGAAGTGCTGCGGTTGCGGGAATTCTTCCTCAAGGGCGGGTTTCTCTGGGTGGACGACTCCTGGGGATCGTACGACTGGGCGAGCTGGGTCGGTCAGATCAGCCGGATTCTGCCACCGGGTGAGTTTCCGATCTTCGACATTCCGGTGACGCATCCCATCATGCGGACGCTGTACGACGTGAAGGAGATCCCGCAGGTGCCCAACATCGGATTCTGGAGCGGCACGGGCGGCCAGACGTCGGAACGCGGGCACGACAGCGCCCAGGTGTACTTCAAGGGCATCGAGGACTCCCGCAAGCGGCTGATGGTGTTGATGACGCACAACACCGACATTTCCGACACGTGGGAGCGCGAGGGCGAGTTTCCGCGCGAGTACTTCGACCTGTTCTCGCCGCGCGGGTACGCCATCGGCGTCAACGTGGTCCTCTACGCACTGACGCATTGATTCAGCTATCAGCTTCTGTCAACTTCCGCTGAGCTGAAAGCTGATTACGCCTCCGCAAGCCAGTCGCCGACGAGCCTGTCGTACGCCCACCCTCCCAGCAGGCCACCGAGACAAGGCGCGACAATCGGCACCCACCACCAGGCATTCCCTGCGCGGAAGACGTCGGCGCCCCACCCGGCAACCGCGGTGAAGATGCGCGGCCCGAAGTCGCGGGCCGGGTTGATCGCATAGCCGGAGTTGAATCCGAAGGTCGCGCCGATCAGCACCACGAGCAACCCCACCACGACGGGCGTCAATCCGGGCGGCACCGCCGCGTTGCGCACATCGGTGATGCCGAAGATCACGCCCACGAGCAGCGCCGTGCCAACCACCTGATCGATGAAGCCGCCGGGAAACGTGCTCAGGAACGCCTGCGGATACGTCGCCCAGATGCCGGCGGTCCCCTGCGCCCCCGCGACCTGGCGCAGGCCGCCATCGAAGGCCGTGAGCGCCTCGCGATAGGTCAGGTACACCACCGCCGACGCCGTGAACGCTCCGGCCACCTGCGCGAGGGTGTAGGGCCCGACCTTGCTCCAGGGAAACTTCCGATGCACGGCCAGCGCGAGCGTCACGGCCGGATTCAGGTGGGCGCCCGTCACGCCCGCCGAGACGTAACAGCCCATCGTCACCGCCAGGCCCCAGGCGATGTTGATGGACAGCGGAGAGCCGGCCGTGCCCTTGCTGAGCACGGTTTGTGCCACGACGCCCACGCCAAAAACGATCAGAACGAACGTGCCCAGAAACTCGGCGAGCATCTCGCGAACGACTGCGCGTGTCATCGTGGCCTCCGTCGGAAAGGGTGTTCATTGTAGACTTGTGGACCCGCTTTCATGATCCTGGCCCTCGATCAAGGCACGACCAGCTCGCGCGCCATCGTCTTCGATCGCAACGGGGCGATCCGCGCAGCGGCTCAGAAAGAGCTCACACAGATCTTCCCGAAGGCCGGCTGGGTCGAGCACGACCCTCAGGAAATCTGGACGTCACAGGTCGAGGTGGCCGCTGAGGCACTCGAGCGCGCGGGCCTGCGCGCGCACGACGTCGAAGCCATCGGCATCACCAACCAGCGCGAAACAACCGTCGTCTGGGATCGCGCGACCGGCGAGCCGATCCACCACGCCATCGTCTGGCAGGACCGCCGCACGGCGGAGTTCTGCGAGCGGCTCAAGGCCGACGGCGCGGGACCGGCGGTGCTGCGCAAGACGGGCCTGGTCATCGATGCGTACTTTTCCGCGACCAAGATTCGCTGGATCCTCGACCACGTGCCGGGCGCGCGCGAGCGCGCCGCCGCCGGCCGCCTCGCCTTCGGCACCATCGATTCGTGGCTCGTCTGGAAGCTCACCGGCGGTGCGCAACACGTGACCGACACGAGCAATGCGTCGCGGACGATGCTCTTCGACATCCGTGCGCTCGCATGGGACGACGAGCTGCTGCGGTTGTTCGACGTGCCGCGCTCGATGTTGCCCGAGGTTCGCGCGTCGAGCGAGGTGTACGGCCAGGCCACGACGTCCGGCGTACGCGACGTGCCGATTGCCGGCATCGCCGGCGACCAGCAGGCCGCGCTCTTCGGCCAGATGTGTCGACGGCCCGGCATGTCGAAGAACACGTACGGCACGGGCTGCTTCCTGCTGCAGAACATCGGGGCCGAGCCCACGCTGTCGCGCCAGCGGCTCGTGACGACCGTCGCGTGGACAATCGGCACGCACACCGACTACGCGCTCGAGGGCAGCGTCTTCATCGGCGGCGCCGTTGTCCAGTGGCTCCGCGACGGCCTGGGGCTCGTACGCACGGCCGCCGACGTGGAACCTCTCGCGCTCAGCGTGCCCGACAACGGCGGTGTCTACCTCGTGCCGGCGTTCGCTGGTCTGGGCGCCCCGCACTGGGATCCGTTCGCGCGCGGCACGATCGTCGGGCTCACCCGCGGAGCCACGGCGGGTCATATCGCGCGCGCCGCGCTCGAGGGCATCGCCTTCCAGGTGGCCGACCTGCTCGACGCGATGCACGCCGACTCGGGCATCGCGCTCACAGAGCTTCGCGTCGACGGCGGCGCGGCGACCAACAACACACTCATGCAGATTCAAGCCGATCTCGTCGGCGTGCCGGTTGTGCGACCCGCCATCACCGAAACGACGGCGCTCGGGGCCGCGTACCTGGCCGGTCTCGCGGTCGGCTACTGGACATCTCCAGACGACATCACCGGACAGTGGCGCGTCGACCGCCGGTTCGAACCCCGAATGGCCGAGGCCGATCGGCGCGCGCTGCGCGGCCGCTGGTCGGACGCCGTCGAGCGATCGAAACGGTGGGAAGTAAGCTAGACTTTCCATTCGATCGTGCGCGCCCGGACCTTCAGGCCGGGCGTGTTGAGGAGGCAGGAATGAACGCATCGGCAATCGCGGTTCTCTCGGCGGTCGGTTTGGCTCTGGCGGCGCCGGCATCGGCCGAACTGAAAGTCGGCGACCCCGCGCCCGACTTCACGCTGCAGGCGACAGACGGCAAGACCTACAAGCTCTCGGACTTCAAGGGCAAGCAGGCGGTCGTCATCGCGTGGTTCCCGAGGGCGTTCACCCAGGGCTGCACGATCGAGTGCAAGTCGCTGGCGGAGAACGGCGACAAGATCCGAAGGTTCGACGTGGCCTACTTCATGGCGAGCGTGGACGCGCTGGAGGACAACATCAAGTTCGCGAAAGCGACGTCGGTGACACTCGGCCAGGGCGCCACTGCCACGGTGGTCGAGAAGAAGGAGGCCGACTTCCCGCTGCTGAGCGACCCGTCGAAGACCACCGCCACGGCCTACGGCGTGCTCAACGAGCGCGGCTTCGCGAACCGCTGGACGTTCTATATCGACAAGACCGGGAAGATAGCGGCCATCGAAAACATGGTGAGGCCGGCGACCTCGGCCGAAGACATGATCGCCAAGCTCGGCGAGCTGCGCGTCGCGACGCGCTAATAGGCAAAGCAAGGCGGGCAGGCCAGCAGGGCGGGTAGGCTAGGCGCGCACGGCGCGCCTGCGTCCCTCGACGATGCTCGGGACGCCCTGAGCCAGTCGAAGGGCGCAAGCGACCGAGCCGGGGTGTGGGGCGGAGCCCCACGTTAGTTGGCGGCCGGCCTTCCGAACCGCGCCAGCGCCACGGCACCGAATCCCACCGTCCAGGCGACGTATTCGACGATGACGCCGACGAGCCCCAGACCGACCGTCATCGGATAGAGCACGCCCCCGCCAATGCCGATCAGCCGCGCAACCAGCACGGGCGAGACGACCAGCAGGATGCCGGCAATCGTCGCGGCGAACGGCCCGGCGTCGGTCCAGCCGAGACGCGCGGTCAGCAGCCGTCCCAGGTGGTACCCGACGGCGGTGAAGCCAATCAGGCCGAAGATGCCGAGCCCGAGGATGGCGAAGGGAACGAGCACGAGCAGCGGGATGCCGATGATGGTCACGACGAGCAGGAGAATCACGACCACCAGAATCGGGATGAACAGGACCTGGGCGAGGAAGCCGATTGCTCCGGCCTTGAACGGCTCGGCCGCGGCGCGCGCGCTGACGCGCTCGACGTAGTCGCGCGCGACGAGCATCACGAGCGCCGCGAGCAGGCACAGGACCGAGACGCGGACGATCGACGCCACGAGCGAATACACGGCAGAGAGCGTCCAACCCCACCAGAGCGCCGCGAGGGAGGGCATCGAGAAGCGCCAGTCGCTCATGTCGATGGCGCCGATGCCGATCTCGTGGGTCTCGCCTTCGATGCGCGCGCCCGGATCGCGGCGCAACGTGCCGCCGACCACGGTGACGTCTCCGCGCACGATGGCGGTCGGTCCGAGCTCCACGACGCCGCCAATCGCCGCCACGTCGCCGCGGACTTCGCCGAACACCCGCGCCGAACCTCCGACAGCCACAACGTCTCCTCGAATGAGCTCATCGGATTCAACCCTGACGCTCCCGCCAATCCGGATGCGCTCGCTCGCTTGCCTGTTGCGAGCGCCCTCACGCCTGTCGGGCGGCTCGAGATCCGGCTGCGCGGCCGGACGCTCGGGCCCCGGCGCCACGCCTCGACCCGCCTCGGTGAACAACGCGCGCTGCGTGGCCACGTCCAGGTACGACAGCTGAAGCACGAGGTCCGCGTCGGCCCCGAGCGTGTCCCGTAGCTCGGCCCCCGTTGCCGGCGCGCCGTCGACGATGATGGTGCCCCCGCTGACTTCAACCGTGCGGGCGCCGCGGGCTCCGCGTCCAGGGCCATCCGCTCTGAGGACGAGACCGTCTCGAACGACCACGACTTCGAAGCGGCGCTCGACCTGGCGCCGTAGCTCCTCGGGCGCGGCACGTCCACCCTGTGCGAACGCGGCGCTGCAGAGCGCCCACGAGAGGCCCAGCGCAACACAGATGGTTTTCGCTTTCATCGCGAGGACTCCTCTTCGGAACCGAGCAACCGTTGCAGACCAAACAGCGCGAGCGCGCCGGCCAGCACCAGGCCGCCGACGATGGCGAATACCTGGGGAGAAATGAGCGCCGGACCCACCGCCCGCCCGACGGCCTTGAGAATCGTCCACGCGTCGGCGCCCGCGCTGATCGAGGCCGCAAACCACACGCACCCGTCGACGACGAGCCGAACGACACGGACCAATGCCCGGACGCCGAGGGGCAGCAGGATCCAGGCTGCCATCACGACCAGGGCGACCGACACGATCGCAAAACCCGCAAGACGAGCCAATCGGCCCATCTATCTACTTTTACGTGAGTTGCGGCGTCGGGGTTGCATCGAGCATCGGGGCCAGCTCCACAGTATGCGCGCGCTCCTCGCGCCTTGGCCGCCGGACGCCTCGACAGCCATAATTACCAACGTGAGCGCCCCACAGCCCCCCTGGTATCGCCAGGTCACTGCCGACCAGTGGCGGGCGTTCTGGGCCGCCTATCTGGGATGGATGCTCGACGGTTTCGACTTCAACATCCTCGCGTTTGTCCTCGTGGACGTCCAGCGCAGCTTCGAGGTCGACAACGCGTTGGCCGGGGCCCTGCTCTCGATTGGCGCGCTCTTTCGCGTGATCGGTGGCGCGAGCGCCGGGGCGGCCGCCGATCGGTGGGGACGCAAGGGCCCGCTGATGTTCTCGATTCTCTGCTATTCGCTACTGACGTTTCTGAGCGGATTCTCGACGACCTACCGCGTGCTGTTCGCCTGCCGGGCGCTCTTCGGCATCGGGATGGGCGGCGTGTGGGCGGCCGGCATGCCGCTCGCGCTCGAGCACTGGCCGGCCCATTTGCGGGGCCTGGCGTCGGGCCTCCTTCAGAGCGGCTACGCCACGGGCTACATGCTGATGGCGGTGGTGCATCAAATCGCCTATCCGTTTCTCCGGGGAAGAGGCGACCTGGCGTGGCGCGCCTTCTTTTGGGCTGGTATCTTGCCGTCCCTGCTCGTGCTCTGGATCATGTGGCGTGTCAAAGAAAGCCCTGTGTGGCTCGAGCGTCAGCAACAGGTCAAGAGTGCCAGGGTGGCCGGCGAGCCCCGGAAGTTACAGACGTCAGGCTTTGTCAGCCTGTTCCAGGGCAGCCTGTTGCCCATCGTGATTCAGAGCACGCTCCTCATGGGGTGCCTGCTCTTTCTCTACAACTCGATTGCCTACCTGTATCCGACGCTGCTCCTCCGCGACATGGGACGGCAGACACTGCCCTTCGTCGTGGCGTTCAACATCGGCGGCATGACGGGCGCGGTGGCGTTCGGGCGCCTGTCGGAGACGTGGCTGGGGCGCCGCGGGGCCGCCGGGCTGGCAACGATCGTTGGCGTCGCCTCGATTCCTCTCTATCTCTTCAGCACCAGCGGTGCGCTCCTCGCGGCCGGCGCGTTGCTGATGGGATTTTTTGGGACGGGCAATTTCGGCGTGACCCCGACGTACCTGAGCGAGCGTTTCCCGACGGCGGTGCGTGCCGCCGGCGCCGGCTTCTCATATCAGGCGGGAGCGGCGCTCGCCGCGTTGGCTCCGACGCTCATCGGCGTGCTCCAGGATCGCGGGATGCCGTTGGCGTCTGCGATGGCGTGGTGCATCGCCGGGTCGGGCCTGGCGGTGCTCGTGCTGCTCGCGCTCGGTCCGGAAACGCGAGGGCGGAGCTTCAGCGCGACACAGTAGAAGGACTTCGAGTCCACGACCGACTGATCGAACACGCGTCAAGTCCTTCTCGCTTCTAACTTCTCACTTTATGGAAGCCCCCGCTCCGATCACGATAAACAGCGTCCTTGGACTGCCGGCGCGGCCGGCGAGCGGCGGGCCGGCATCGATCTGATGAAAACGGACATCGACCGTGAACGCGACGTGGCGCTTCGCGAACCAGCGCGCGCCGCCGCCGTAGTTGATGGTCCGCAAGCGTGCTCGATCGGCCGCCGATTCCTGACTGCCGTCCGGCACGATGGTCCACGACGAGGGTCCGATCCCGCCGCTCAGGTAGCTCCAGCCGTTGCCGTTCCCGAAATTCAACGAGAGCTGCGGCGTGAACGAGGCAAAACGTTCGGTCACCGGCCGCAGGCCAGACGCCTCGGGCGGCGAGCCGTGCGAGCGCGCCAGCGTGACCTGCGCCCCAAGACCAACGGTCACCTCCTTCCACCTGAAGACATAGAGGTGCGCGCCGGCGTCGACGCCCAGGCCTGAGCCGGGCAGCTCGCCGAGCGCCAACCCGCGGCTCTCGGCGAGTTGCGCATCCGGCTTGAACCTGGGAACGGCGCCGCGCACGTCGATCACGAAGGGGCCGATCGGCGGCGGCGGATCCTGCGCGGCGGCCGGCGCGGCCGGCAGGCCGAGCAGGACGAGGACGAACGCGCGCCAGATCACTCGAAAGTCCACGCGGCAGTCTATCGGATCGTGCTGCTAACTTCCCACTTCTGAGTTTCCACTTTTGACTTTTCACTTTTGAGTCTTCACTTCAGGCTGCGTTTTTCAGCAGCCTGCTAAAATGTCTCCCGTCTTGCCGACTCCTCTGCCGGGCCGTCACATCGATCTCGCCTCCATCCGCGACGCGGCCTCGGCGGTGTACCTCGCCGCCATCCGCACGCCTCTCGTACGAGTCGATCTCTCCGATCTCGGCGGGCCATTGCCCGAGCTGTATCTCAAGCTCGAGCTGCTGCAGCCGATTGGTTCGTTCAAGATTCGCGGCGCCTACAACGTCATCCGGCAGTTGAGGCCTGATGAGCTCGCCCGCGGCGTGTGGACCGTCAGCGCCGGCAACGCGGCGCAAGGCGTGGCGTTTGCGGCGCGCGCGGTTGGCGCCCCGTGCTCCGTGATGGTGATGGACACCGCCCCAGAAACGAAGATCCGAGCGATCGAGCGCCTCGGCGCGTCCATTGTCTCCGCCAGCTACGACGAATGCTGGCGAACGGTCGTCGAGCACGGCTCACCGCGCATGCGCGGCGTCTTCATCCATCCGTTCGACGACGACCGGTTCATCGCCGGCAACGGCACGGTCGGGCTCGAGATCGTCGAAGACCTCCCAGAGGTGGACGCCATCGTCGCCCCGCTCGGCGGGGGAGGGCTGCTGTCGGGCATCGCCGCGGCGGTCTCCGCACTCTGCCCGCACACGCGCATTTTCGCGGCGGAGCCTGACACCGCGGCGCCCCTTTCGGCGTCGCTCGGGGCCGGCCGGCCGCTGTACTTCGACGGCTGGAAGGCCTCCTTCGTGGATGGCGCCGGCGGCAAGTCGGTGCTCGACACCATGTGGCCGCTGCTTCACCCTCTCGCGGGCTCGATTGTCGTGTCGCTCGACGAAGTGACGCGGGCCATGCGCCTGGTGGCCGAGCGCGCCCGGGTCATCGCCGAGGGAGCGGCGGGCTGCGCGGTGGCCGCGGCCCTCACCGGCCGGGCGGGCCGAGGTAAGATCGTGGCCGTCGTTTCTGGCGGCAACATCGACCTCGCCCGATTCGCGACGCTCATCGCATGAGATTGCAGAATTGCAGAATGGCAGAATGGCAGAAGGGATCTAACGGGGCTTTCCTTCTGTCCCTTCTGCCTGTGACCCCTTCATTTTCTGCAATTCTGCAATCCTGCAATCCTGCAATCTGATGAGTCGCTATTCAGGGTTGCCCCCGCTCCCCGAACAATTGAGCCGGCTGGACGAGCTGGCCGTCGATTTGTGGTGGAGCTGGAACCGCGAGGGCCGCAGCGTCTTCCGACGGCTCGACTACACGTTGTGGCGGGCCACGGCGCACAACCCGGTGCGCATGCTGTGGATGATTGCCCGCGCCAAGATCGAGGCGGCTGCGGACGATCAAGATTTCGTCCAGCTCTATCAGCGGGCGATTTCGGCGCTCGACGGTGCGCGCGCCGCGCGCAATACCTGGTGGACGAACCGGTTTCCCGACAACGGCGGCCAGACCATCGCCTACTTCTCCGCCGAGTTCGCGCTGCACCAGTCGCTGCCGATCTATGCGGGCGGTCTCGGCGTGCTCGCCGGCGACCACTGCAAGGAGGCGGGCGACCTCGGCGTGCCGCTCATCGGCGTCGGGTTCATGTACCCGCAGGGATACTTCCACCAGAACGTGTCGCAGGACGGCTGGCAGGAAGAAGTCTACGAGCGCCTCAACTGGGCCGACGCGCCGATCGAACAGGCGCTGACGCCGGACGGCAAGCCCTGCGTGACGGCCGTGCCGCTGGGCGATCGGACCGTGCTCGTGGCGGTCTGGCACGTCCGCGTCGGACGCGCGAGTCTGTACCTGCTGGACACCTCGCTCGAGGAAAACGCGCCCTGGGATCGCGAGCTGTCGGCGCGCCTGTACGGCGGCGATCGCGAAACGCGCGTCCAGCAGGAGATCATTCTCGGCATAGGGGGCGTGCGAGCGCTTCGGGCGCTCGGCGTCGAACCGGCGGCGTTCCACCTGAACGAGGGCCACGCGGGGTTCGTGGTGCTGCAACGCATTCGCGATCTGGTCGAGCAGGGATCGAGCTTCGACGCGGCGCTGGAGGACATCCGCCGGACGACGATTTTCACGACGCATACGCCGGTGGCCGCGGGCCACGACGCGTTCCCGTTTTCGATCGTCGAAAAGCATCTAGCGGGATGCTGGGGCACGCTCGGCGCCAACCGCGATCGGTTCCTGGCGCTCGGCGCGTACGACAGCGGCGGCGGCGCGCTGTTCAACATGACGGCGCTCGCGCTCAGATCGGCGGGCGCGGTGAATGCGGTGAGCCGGCTGCACGGTGAGGTGACGCGCGCCATGTGGGCGCCGATGTGGCCTGGGGCCGCCGAAGCCGAGCGGCCGGTCACCTCGGTCACCAACGGCGTGCACGTGCCGACCTGGCTCGCCGCCGACATGTCCGACCTGTTCGCCAGGCATCTCGGCTCCGACTGGATGGAACGACAGGACGATCCCGCGATGTGGGACGCGGTGCTCGCCATTCCCGACGCGGACCTGTGGGCGGTCCGCCAGGCGCTGCGACGGTACCTCTTCACGTTCGTACGGGAACGGGCACGCCACCGGTGGACGGACGACCGCGTCGGCGCACCGCGCGTCGTCGCCGCCGGAACGCTCCTCGAATCGGACGCGCTGACCATCGGGTTCGCACGCCGCTTTGCCGCCTACAAGCGGCCCGATCTCGTCTTCGCCGACGCGGAGCGGCTGGCGCGGATCCTGAACGCCCCGGAGCGGCCCGCGCAGATCATCTTCGCGGGCAAGGCGCACCCAGCCGACGATGTCGGCAAGCAGCACCTGCAGCACGTCTACAAGCGCGCGCTCGATCCGATGTTCGGCGGCCGCGTGGCCTTCGTGGACGACTACGATCTGCACGTCGCGCATTTCCTCGTGCAAGGGTGCGACGTCTGGCTCAATAACCCGCGCAAGCCGTTCGAAGCGAGCGGCACGAGCGGGATGAAAGCGGCCATCAACGGCGTTCCGCACTTGAGCATCGGCGACGGCTGGTGGGCGGAAGGATTCAACGGCAAGAACGGTTGGACGATCGACGGCGGTTCCGCCGACAACCCAGACGTGGTTGACGCGCTCGATGCGGCCGCCTTATACGAGCTGCTCGAAAACGAGATCGTGCCGGCGTTCTACGACCGGGGCGGCGACGGCGTGCCGCGGCGCTGGCTGACGACCGTGAAGGAAGCGATTCGCTCGGTGGCGCCGCGGTTCTCGGCGCGCCGCATGGTGAAGGAATACGCGGAGCGGATGTACATGCCCGCGCTTCGCGCGGAAAAAGAAGTCAAAAGTTAAAAGTCAAAAGGACAGAGAGGGGCCATGAACAGACTGAGTGTGAGTGTGCTGGCGGTCGCCGTCTCGGCTGCGAGCGGCGGGCTGGCGCGCGTGGCGGCCCAGAGCGCACCAGCCACGATCACGGTCGAAAGCGCCGCGTTCAAGGACGGCACCACGATCCCCGACGATTACACGAGCTTCGGCAAGAACGTCTCGCCGCCGCTCTCCTGGTCCGGCGCTCCGGCGACGACCCGTCAGCTCGCCGTCGTCTGCCACGATCCCGACGCGCCGCTTCCCGGGGGGTTCACCCACTGGGTGATCTACAAGATTCCGGCGACCGCCAAGGGCCTGCCGGAAGGCGTGCCTCCCGGCGCCAGCGTGACCGCTTCAGGCATCGCCGGGGCCATTCAGGGCGCCAACGGCTTCAGCGCCTTCGCCCGTCGCGGGGGTCCGCCGCCGGAGCCGAGTTATCGCGGACCGGCGCCGCCGGCCGGTGCGCCGCATCACTATCACTTCGCCGTGTACGCGATCGACGGCGAGGTCGACCTGCAGCCCGGTCTCAACCGAAACGAGTTGCTCAAGGCCATCGAAGGACACATCGTGGGCCAGGGCGAGACCATCGGCCTCTATCAACGGAAACAATGACAAAGGCGAGGTTTGCCCTCTGCCCTTTGCCCTTTGCCCTTTGCCCTTTGTCCTACACCTTGTCACTGATCGGCGGATGGTGAATCACCTGCACCTTGTTGCCGTCGGGATCCCTGAAGTAGCAGGACCGCGCGCCGTCGCGGTGCGTGCGCGGTCTGGCGTCGAGCGTGACGCCGCGACTCTCCAGAAACGCCGCCCATCGATCGACGTCCTCGGCCGTTCGTACAATTACGCCGAGGTGATCGAGCGCACCGGCCGATGCCCCGCTTGCCGCGAGCGGCAACGCCCGATGGAACGCCAGATTGTCGATGCCCGACGACAGATACACGTTGTCGACATCTGGCGCCCACTCGACGGTGAACCCGAGCAGCTCCACGTAAAACCGCTTCATCTCCTCGAGATGCCGGACGTTGAGCGCCAGGTGGCGCAGGCCGGCGTGGGGTGGCGGATGCATGGAGATACAGTACAATTAAGAAGTAGGAATTAGGAATTAAGAATTCGCGGCCGTATTGCCGTTGCCATTCTCTAATTCTTAATTCTTACTTCTCAATTCTTAATTATAGAGTTCTTTACAGCGTATGCCTCGCAAGTCGGTCGCCAAGTCACGGTGCGCCCTGTGCGGCGCCAAGGAAGTCTCCGAGCCCCGCGGCGAGGAGAAGTACTGCCGCGACTGCTGGGACAAGAAGATTGCCGTCGAGGAAATCGTCGCGCGCGAGTTCGCGCTGAAGCGTTACATCCGCGCCCACAGCGCCGAAAAATACCTGATTTACCACTCGACGCTCAAGCGGCCCTGCGGCCAGCTCATCGTCGTGGACGACGGGTACGACCTCTTCCTCACCTTGATGCTCTACCCGAACTTCGGGTGGGATGAGCCCGCCTATCACCTCGAGGGCGATCCCGAAGGCCGGCTGTTCTCGGAGCTCCTCGTGGACGTCGTCGCCGCCGAGGTGATCGAGCCCTGGGGCGGCGGGAAGTGGCATATGGAGATTTTTCGTTCCGTCAACCCGGAGCCCGAGGACTGGAACGGAGAAATGTAGGCCGTTGCTGTATAATCTGTTGCCGTTTTGGATCCGTTCATTCTCCGGAGGATTGCCATGACTCGCGCGCGTATCGGGTTTGCCGCAGCCCTGGTGGCCAGCGCGCTCTGTGCAGACGCCGTGCTGACCGGCCAGGCCGTACAGGCGCCACAGTTGACCCCTGTGCTCGCCGGCAAGAAGTTCACACCGCCCGTGAAGGGTGAGGCCGCGGTCGAGTTCACGACCCCCAGGACCGCCAGGAAGGGCGACTCGGTCGTCACCACGATCACCGTTCGAAACATCTCGGCGCAGCCGATCGCTCGCCTCACGATCAACGAGGTCTGGTACGAGAAGGGCGGCTCGGTGCTCACCGCGGGCCGGGCCGTCATCAACGGCGTCATCCAGCCGCAAGAGATCCAGACCATGACGATCAACACGCCGTGGAAGGCGGGCATGAACGCGAACAACTACTTGTTCAGCCATGCCAACGGCACCGTGAAGCCGCACCGGGTGCAGAAGCTCGAAGCGCTGAAGGAAGCGGCTGCGGCGGCTACGCCGCCCGCGAAGAAGTGAAAGGTTATTGTGCGCGCTCGAACTTGACGTCGCCGGGACCGCTCGGAAGCGCGACGATGTGATAGGCGGAGGTGAGGACCTGCGCGGTGACCAGTCCGCGCGGGGGCTGCGTCTCCCGATACTGCACGATCAGGCTGGTGCCCTCGCCGCGCGTGCCGATGATCTCCACGGCAAAGCCGGCCGTCGGCCGGCTCCCCATGAACACGCCGACGACCATTTCGCGGGCGAAATCCACCTTGGGCTGCGGCCTATCGGGCGCGTGCTGCCGCCACAACGTGTTCCATTCGCTCGCCGTGCGCGCCACAACCTGCCGCGCATTGTCCATGTTGCTCTGATCGCCCTTGTCCAGCGCGCGAAGCGGCGGCCCGCCCTGCAGCGCCGCGGCGACGGCGAGCGCAATGAATATCGCCAGGGCCTTCACGGCCGGTCGGCCGGAATCACGTTGATGCGGATCTGGCGGATCACTTCGACGTTCACTCCCAGGCGGGACCGGCCCTCGACGCTCAGCACATAGGGCCCGGGCTTGAGGCCGGACATTGGAATGCGCGCAGTGTACCCGTAGCCGCCGCGCTTGCCTTCGAGCTCCTTCGAATCGCGCTCCTCTTCATTCTTGAAGAAGATCGTCCCCTCGTCGGATCGGATCATCGTGACGATGTCGACCCTGTGAGGCGGGGCGGTGCCATCGTCGTAGATCTCGGCAAAGACCGCGACCTCGTCGTTCTGCGAAAAGGCGCGCTGCGCAACCGGGGGCGCCGGGAGCACGGCCCTCAACTGGTCGTCGGCCTTGGCCGTGACCATGGATCCACCCGACAGCGAGGTGAGGACAATGCCGCTCATGCCGAAACGCAGTTTGCTGTAGTCGGGGACGTCGAGGTCGAACAGCACCGATCCGACTTTACCGCCGGTGTCGTGCGTGGCGACGCGCAGCTGATACCGCCCTGGCGGAAGGTCGATGCGATTGAGGATCCGAAAGCCGGTCTGCTGCACGCGCGCCCGCGTCTCGGGCTTCAGGTTCATGGTGAGCGAGTTGTTCTGGAACCCGTGTGTCTTGCCTTTCGCGTCCACGGCCAGGTACGACACTTCGAGTTTGCCGTTGGGTTGGAGCGTCAGGTCGCGGCCGGCCACTTCGACGCCGAGGAGCACCGACGCGTTGGGCGCGACGCCCTTGAACGGCGCGGCGAACATGCGCATCGTGAGGCCGCTCACCTTGAGCGGGCTCTGCAGCGCTTCGCTGATCTCGGGCGACGGCGCGTCCTTGCCCGTCGTCTTCGCCGGCGCCTTCGGTTTCGGCGACATGTACCCGCGCCGGGCGCGGACCGTGAGGCCGGGCCGCGTCACGCGCACGTCGATGCGGTGGAACTTGCCGTCCCTCTTGTCGGTCGGCGGGTAGTACGCCAGCACGTAGTAGGTGCTGTTATCGCTGACGATGCGGTCGAACGCGGTGGCGAACTGGTTCGTGTTGAGCGCGGCGAAGCCGCCCGTCTCGTCTGCGAGCGCGCGCAGGCTGTCCTGCGACATCTGGAGCTCGTTGCGCAGCGACGACTGGCCGATGCCCAGGCTCGCGTCGGCCTGGTCGGCGAGTGCCGTGACGCCGATGGTGTCGTCCGACAGCGACGAAAGCCCGCGCGGATCGATGCCGTAGATGCTGACGTTGGACCGAGCGGTCGCGGAAATCGTCTGGCGAATGTCGTCGATGATGCTCGACGCGGCGTTGCCCGGTGAGTCGAACTGTCGGATGACATCGCTGATGTCGTAGTCGATCCCTTCGCTGACGAACAGAATCGTTTTCCTACGGCCGCGGACGCCGCTGAACCATTCCGCCACGTCTTGTAGCAGGCGGAGCGTCTGCTGCGCCTTGTACGCGCGCTCCTGCTCGTACGGATCCGGAATGCGGTTGTCCAGGATCCCCGTGCCCGCCTGGCGAAAATATTCCGCGCTTCGAGCGAGCGTGATCGATTCGAGCTTCGTGCCCATGAACTTGTCGACCGAGGCCAGGAGCAGGCGCCTGTTGCTGGTGAACTCCTGCGAGGCGTCGGTCCGGCCCCCAGCGTGCACGATGGCCATGATGTCGTTCGCGCCGAGACTCCGCTGGATGAACTGGCGCGCGGCCGCTTTCACGCGCGACGAGCGGAGGACGTCGACATGCACATCGTCGAGAATCATCACGTAAATGCGGCCTTCGAAGGGCTCCTCGTTGCTCCCGACGTCGGGCTCGAGCGGATCGGGCTGGAAGAGCGGCCGGTCCGCCCGCTCGATCGGAATGTCGACCACGCTGAAGTTCGCGATCGTTTGCCGCGTGCCGTCCTCGGACACTTCGAAGTCGTCTCTCGTGAGGTCGCGGACGAAGCGTCCTTCCTTGTCGGTGACGAGCACGTCCACGTCGACGTAGTCGACCTGGACTTTGAAGGTCGGCGTTTGCGGCAGGGGGGCCGGCGCCTGCGGGGCCTGTCCGGCGAGGAGCGCGGGACCCGCGAGAAGCGCGGCGAGCACCGCAACGGCTAACAGCCCGTGGTGAACGTCTGGCGGCCTTCGCGTGATCATGACTACGGCTCTCCCACTTGGCCGTCCCGGGAGTATCCGAGTCTCCACGGCGACGGGACACGGCGCTGGCATGGCCGGTGGCTCGATTATACTGGGGATAATGGCTGGGATTGCCGTTCCATTGGCAACACTCGACGTGGCGGCCGTACGCGAGGCGCTCGAGGCCGAAGGCCTCGACGGCTGGCTGCTCTACGACTTCCACGGCCTCAACCCGATTGCCCTCGACGTCACGGGCGTGGGCCGGCAGGGCGGGCACCTGGCGACGCGCCGGTGGTACTACCTCATCCCTGCCAACGGCGAGCCGCGTGGCCTCGTCCACGCGATCGAATCGCAGACGCTCGCGCACCTGCCGGGCGCCACGGAACGCTATGCCGGGCGCGAGCAGCTCGAAGCCGGGCTGAGGCGGCTCGTCGCAGGCCTCCGGACGCCAGAGGGTCTGTCCGGTTCGGCGCGCGTCGCGATGGAGTACTCGCCGGGCTGCGCGATTCCCTACATCTCGCGCGTGGATGCGGGCACGATCGAGCTGATCCGACAGTTCGGCGTGGACGTGGTGTCGTCGGCTGATCTCGTCCAGCGGTTCGCGGCGGTGTGGCACGACGAGGAAACCCTCGCGCATCACGCGGCAGCGGTGAAGCTGTATCGCATCAAGGACCGCGCGTTCGAAACCGTCGCGCGCCGGACGCGAGACCGCGTGGCGACGACCGAGTACGACATTCAGCAACGCATGGTCGAATGGTTCGCCGAAGAAGGCCTGGTGAGCGACTCGCCGCCCAACGTGTCGGTGGCCGGGAACGCGGGCAACCCGCACTACCTGCCGACCGCGTCCTCGTCGCGAGCCATTCACGCGGACCAGGTCGTGCTCCTCGATCTGTGGGGCAAACTCGATCGGCCGGGCGCGGTGTACGCCGACATCACCTGGGTGGGCTACACCGGTCGAGCGGCGCCCGATCGGATCGCCAGGGCGTTTTCCTCCGTTCGCGACGCCCGCGACACGGCCGTCGCGCTGGTTCAGGGCCGCGTCCGTGCCGATAAGGACGTGCGCGGTTTCGAAGTGGACCGCGCGGCCTCGGGCGTTTTGCGCGAGGCGGGCTACGGCGCCCACATCCTGCATCGCACTGGCCACAGCCTGGGCGAATCGGTGCATGGCGTCGGCGTGAACATGGACGACTACGAGACGCACGACGATCGGCGCCTCCTACCCGGCACCGGCTTTACGATTGAGCCTGGCGTCTATTTCGAGGACTTCGGCGTCCGCTCGGAAATCAACCTGATCGTGCAGCCCGGCGACGTGATCGTCACGGGCCCGGCTCAGACCGAACTGGTGACACTGACGTGACGAGCGTCGCACAATTGGCCGACGACGAAAACCGCGGAGCACGCATCCCTCGACTTCGCTCGGGATGCCCTGAGCGAGGGTCGAAGGGCAGAGACCGCAGATCAGCCCATTCTTGAAGCCTCCGCGAGATCTGCGGTGATCGTCGTGTTCGTCATTCGGCAACGTGCTCTGAGATTATTTTTTCACGTGGTACGGAGGAACAATGTCAACCCGTAAGACTGGTCTCGTTTACACCCTGCTCGTCCTCGTGTCGGGCCTCGCCGTCGGCATGGTGATTGCGTCGCGCCTGGACCTGGCACCGCAGTCGGCGGCCCAGAGCATCGCCGCGCCGCCGATGAACAGCGCGCCGATCACCGGGGCGCTCGACGCGCAGACCTTCCGCAACATCGCCAAGGCGCAGTCGCCGATGGTCGTGAGCATCCGGACCTTGTCACGCCAGCGCGGACAGGACCTGTCCGATTTCTTCGGCGGCGGCGCGCCCGACGACTTGTTGCGGCGCTTCTTCGGAACGCCCGGAGGACAGGATCCGAGCGCGCCGGACCAGGGGCCGGGGCCCCGGCGCCAGCCGCGCGAGCAGACAACGGTGGCCTCGGGCAGCGGGTTCATTCTGAACAAGGACGGCCTGATCCTGACCAACAACCACGTCGTCGAGGGCGCTACCAAGATCGAGGTCGGGCTCTTCGGTGAAGATCCCGATCAGCTGTACCAGGCGAAGATCATCGGGCGCGACGAGCTCACCGACAGCGCGCTCATCCAGCTCACCGAACGGCCGGAGCACACGCTGCCGGAAGCGAAGTTCGGCGACTCGTCGCAGATGGCGGCCGGCGACTGGGTGGTCGCGATCGGCAATCCCTTCAACTTGAATCACACGGTCACGGTCGGCGTCATCAGCCGCACCGAGCCGTCGTTCCAGGTCGCCGACCGCCGTTTCAACGAGATGCTGCAGACCGACGCGGCGATCAATCCGGGCAACTCGGGCGGGCCGCTCCTGAACCTGCGCGGCGAAGTGATCGGGATGAACACGGCCATCATCAGCAACGGCCGCGCCGAGGGGAACATCGGTGTGGGCTTCGCCGTGCCGAGCAACACGCTGCGCGATCTGTTGCCGCAGCTCAGCACGGGCAAGGTGACGCGGGGCAGGATCGGTGTCGAAGTGCGGAACGTGCCGATCGACGCCTATCAGGACTTCGGGCTCAAGTCGCGGGCGGGCGCCATCGCCGCGCGAATCGAGCCCGGCAGCGCGGCCGACAAGGGCGGAATCGAACCCGGCGACGTCATCGTCGAATACAACGGCCGCGCCGTGGCCAACACCGGGGAGCTCGTGAAGATGGTCACGGCCACTCGGCCCGGGACATCGGTGCCCGTGAAGGTGATGCGGGACAAGCGCGAACGAACGCTCACCGTGACCATCGACGAACTGGATCTCGCGGCCGAGCAGACGGGGCGCGCCAACCCGGAGCGGCAGGCGCCTGACGACCGGAGCGGCGAAAGCTTCGGCTTGGCGCTGCAGAACCTGACCCCGCAACGCGCGCGACAACTCGAGATGCCGTCGGGCCAGTCCGGCGCGCTCGTGACCGACGTGGATCCGAACGGGCCGTCGGCCGGACAAATCAGGCCGGGCGACGTCATCCTGTCGGTCAACCGCCAGCGCGTCTCGAGCGCGGTGGAAGCCGGACGCGAGCTCGATCGGGCGCCGTCGGGACGCATCGCGCAGATTCTCCTCTGGCGGCGCGACGAGGGCCAGGTGTTCGTCACGATTAGAAAAGACTGAAATCTGAAGATGTGAAAATTCAGAGTTCAGAGTTCATCCTTCGACAAGCTCAGGATGCCCTGAGCTCGCCGAAGGGCAGAGTTCAGATTGCGAACGTGATCCGTGAGCGCGGCCCGATGACGGTGGCCGCGTTCATGGACCTCGCGCTCTACGATCCCAAGCTCGGTTACTACGCCCGCGCGGCCAGGCGATCGGGGCGCGCGGGCGATTTTTTCACCAGCGTCGATGTCGGCGCCGTCTTCGGCGAGCTGCTGGCCGTGCAGATCGCGGAGATGGCCGGAATCCTCACACATCTCACCGCAGAGGACGCGAAGGACGCAGAGGACGAAACCCGAGATGCTCGGGACGTGACCTCGGCGTCCTCGGTGAAACGAGTGGACCTGGTAGAAGCAGGCGCGGGTGACGGGCGCCTCGCGGCTGACATCCTTCGCGCTCTCCGCCTCCGCGCGTCAGCCGTGTACGACCGCACGTGCCTGCATTTGGCCGAGGCCAGCGCGGCGGCACGCGACGCCCAGCGCGCAACGCTCGGCGAGACGGCCGATCGGCTCGTGACATCCGCGCCGGACCTCCCTCAGTCGTTCGAGGGCGTCCTCCTGGCCAACGAGCTCCTTGACGCGCTGCCGGTCCACCAGGTGGTCATGCGTGACGCCGGCCTGCGCGAAGTCTACGTGAGCGCCCGTGGAAACGACGCGCGGCTCACCCTGCGCGAGGGCGCGCTGTCGACGCGGGCGCTCGCCGACTACCTGGCGCGCCTCGACGTGTCGCTCGAGCCGGGCTGGCGAGTGGAAGTCCGTCTGTCCGCCATCGACTGGGTGCGCCATGCGGCGCGGCGGCTCCAGCGCGGGTTCATCATCCTGATCGATTACGGCCACGAAGCGCGCGAGTTGTACTCGGTCACCCACGCGGCCGGTACGCTCGCGACTTTCTCGCGCCACACGACCGAGAGCGCCGGTTCGGCGGCCTCGGAGACGCCGTGGCTTCTTCGGCCCGGCGAGCAGGACATCACCGCTCACGTGGACTTCACGAGCGTCCGCGCGGCTGCCGAGGAAGAAGGCCTCGTGACGCTCGGCTACATGGATCAGACGTACTTCTTGCTCGGCCTCGCCGTGTCCGCGAACCCCGAGAACCTCGCGGGGGAACCGAACCTCGCGGGAGCACCGAACCTCGCAGGGGCACTGAACCTCGCAGGGGCACTGAACCTTAAGAAGCGCCTGGCCTTGAAAACCCTCGTGCTGCCCGGCGGCCTCGGCAGCACGATGAAGGTGCTGATCCTGGGCAAGGGCGTGGGCACGCCGGCGCTTCGGGGCTGCTCGTTCAAAACGAGGGTCACATGAACGTCTGGGCCATCGCCGGCCTGATCGTCATGGTCCTCTCGCAGGCTGCAACGCTCGCCGGCCTCGAGCCCTTCGCGTCGTGGAACACGCCGATCGCCTGGACGGGCTTCATCGTCTTTGCCGACAGCCTCGTCTGGCAGGCGCGCGGCCGCTCCTGGCTTCGATCGTCGCCCGGCGAGTTTGCGTTTCTCGCGATCGTCTCGATCCCGCTCTGGCTGGTCTTCGAGTTCTTCAACCTCTATCTCGACAACTGGTATTACGTGGGGTTGCCGGAACACGCGGCGCTGCGCCTCTTTGGCTACGCCTGGTCGTTTGCGACCATCTGGCCTGCCATCTTCGAGGCCGCAGACCTGATCGGCGTCTGGCGCGGAGCACCGCGGGCGTTTGGTATCACCGAGACAGACACCTATTGGGTCGTGGGAGGCACATCGAAGATTCACGCAGGGCTGTCGATCGCGATTGGGGCCGCGATGCTGGCCGCGCCGTTCGTGGTGTCGCCCTCCGTCGCCCGCTATCTGGCCGCACCGGTCTGGCTCGGCTTCATTCTTCTGCTCGATCCCGTCAACCGCCGCATGGGCAGCGAGTCGCTCGCGGGCGACCTGAGCCATGGCCAATTCGATCGTCTGAAGAACCTGATCCTCAGCGGGTTCCTCTGCGGCATCCTCTGGGAGCTCTGGAACTACTGGGCGCGGGCCAAGTGGCATTACACGGTGCCCATCATGGAGAATCTGAAGATCTTCGAGATGCCCGTGCCCGGCTACCTGGGCTTTCCGGCGTTCGCGCTCGAGTGCTTCACGATGTACGTGTTTACACGAACGCTGTTCGCGCGCGTCCTGCCCGGACCCGGCCGGGCCATCGGGGTCCCGATTGCGCGGTGACTGATGGCGCCGTCACCTCGACATGCGCTCTGACGTGACTCCGCCACGCCACGCGTTGTTGCTCACGGCCGGGATTGGCACGCGGCTGCGTCCGCTGACGTTGGTGCGCGCCAAAGCCGCGATCCCGGTCGCCGGGGTGCCGCTGGCGCGGCGCATCGTCAGCTGGTTGGCCGGCAACGGCGTGACCGACCTGGTCGTCAACCTGCATCATCTGCCGGCCACGATCACGGCAGTGCTGGGAGATGGCAGCGATCTCGGCGCGCGCATTCGGTACTCGTGGGAACAGCCGGTCGTGCTCGGGAGCGCGGGCGGTCCGAGACAGGCGCTGCCGCTCGTCGGCGCCGATCGGTTCCTGATCGTCAACGGCGACGTGCTCACCGACGTGGATCTTCACGCGCTTGCCGCGGCGCACGCCTCGTCGGGCGCGATGGTCACGCTGGCGCTCGTGCCGAATCGCGAGCCGCTCCGCTATGGCGGCGTGCGGCTCGACGAACGTCGCCAGGTCGTCGGCTTCGTGACGCGTGGGCCCGCCGCCGCCGGCTCGTTCCATTTCATCGGTCCGCAGATGGTGGAGGCGGCGGCGTTTCAGTCGGTCCCGATGGGGCGTCCGATGAGCTCGATCGGCCGCCTGTACGACGACCTGCTGGCCTCGCGGCCGGGCAGCGTTCGAGGGTTCGTCTCGAATGCGTCGTACTGGGATATCGGCACGGTCGCGGACTACTGGGCAAGCTCTGTCGCGCTCGCCGGGCCGGAGGCTGCCGCGGCGAGCAGGTCGATTCTGTGGGACGATGTACGGATCGGAGAAGGCGCCGTGCTCGATGAATGCATTGTCACCGATGGCGTCTCGGTGCCGCCCGGCCGGCGCTATCGCCGGATGATTCTGCTGAACGCTCCCTCGGGCGCGCCCGTCGCGACCCCCTTCGATGTCCGGCCGTGACGGCCCAGCCCGACCCGCGCGCGCGTCTCGATCGGTACCTGAGCGACAGCGGGCTGGCGTCGCGGGGCCCGAAGATCGTGCCGCTGACGAGCGACGCCTCCGATCGCCGGTACTACCGGATCCTCCTGTCCAACGGTGAGTCGATCGTGCTCGCGGTTCACGCTGGGCCGATCGAGTTCACCGCGCTGCCCTTCGCCAACGTGCGCGCGCTGTTCGCCGAGGTGCCGCTTCCCGTTCCCGACATTCTCGGCCATTCCGATCGGGAGGGCATCGTGGCGCTCGAGGATCTCGGCGATGTGACGCTTCAGGCGCACGTCGGCGCGGCGACGCCGGTCGAGCATGCCGCCCTGTACCGTGAGGCCGTCGCCCTGATCGAGTTGCTGCAGCGACGGGGACGAGAGCTCGCAGACGATCGATACCTGCCCTACCGCATCGCGTTCGACGTCGAGAAGCTGACATGGGAGCTCGATTTCTTCATGCGGCATTTCGTGGAAGGTTATCGAGGCATCGCGCTGTCGCCAGCCGAGCGCGAGGCGCTTGGCTGCGAATGGCGGGACATCGTCGACGAACTGGCAGCGGAGCCGCGTGTGCTGTGCCACCGCGACTACCACAGCCGGAACCTGATGCTGCACGGCGGACAGCTGCACATCATCGATTTTCAGGATGCCCGGATGGGTCCCGACACCTACGATCTGGTGTCGCTGCTCCGCGACTCGTACGTCGACCTCACAGATCGCGAGATCGACGAGCTCATCGCGTACTTCCTCGCCCTCGCGGCCCGCGGTGAACGTCCGGCGTCGCACCGGGACGGGCGAGGCGCTCCGGCGGCAAGGCGCGACGACCGAGAATCGGCCGAGTTCCGTCGCCGCTTCGACCTGATGGCGCTGCAGCGCAATCTGAAAGCGCTCGGCACATTCGGCTACCAGACCACCACGCGCGCCAACGCGGTCTACATCCAATACATGCCCCGGACGCTGCGCTACGCGAAGACCCATCTCGGGAAGTACCGGCGGTTCGCCCGGCTGCGAGAACTGCTGGCGGCGCACGTCGAAGAGCTGCGATAAACAAACGTCGGCTAGAATCAGGAATTCGGTCTGTGGCGAAACGTCCGTTCGGGATCTCGACGCATCTCTACCACAACCACCGGCTGTGCCGCGAGCATCTGCAGGAGATTGGCGCGCACGGGTTCGAGCGCGTCGAGCTGTTCGCCACGCGGACGCACTTCGACTATCACAATCCGGCGGCCGTCGCCGACCTCCAGCAGTGGCTCGCGGAAGCCGGGCTCGTGCTGCACGGCGTGCACGCGCCGATCGGCGAGAGTTTCTCGGGCGGGCGGTGGGGGCCGCCGCTGACGCTGGCCAGCGCGGACCGTGACGCGCGCGAACGCGCGGTGCGTGAAGCCGAGCTCGCGCTGCAGATCGCGCGGCGCCTGCCGTTCGGGACGCTGGTGGCGCACATCGGCCTGCCGCGGACCCAGCAGCCCACCACCGCCGACAACAGCCGGGATGCCGCCAGACGCAGCATCGACGAGCTGCAGCGGCTGGCCGAGCCTCTCGGCGTCGTCGTCGCGCTCGAGGTCATTCCCAACGAGCTGTCGCGCGCCGGTTCGCTCGTGCACTTTGTCGAAGACGTGCTGGACCGCGGCGGCGTGGGCATCTGCCTCGACTTCGGACACGCCCACATGGACGGGGACCTCGTCGAGGCGATTGAAACCGTGTCGGAGCACCTCTTGACGACGCACGTGCACGACAACCGCGGCCGTACCGACGATCACCTCGTGCCCTTCGAGGGCACGATCGACTGGCCGTCGGCGCTCACCGCCATTCAGAAAGTCGGCTACGATGGCACGCTGCTCCTCGAGATCGCGGCACACGGATCAGCGAAAGACACCTTGGTGAAAGCACGCAAGGCGCGCGGGCGAATGGAAAAGCTGTTAGCGGGCTGACAATGACACCACGAAGTCACGAAGGACACGAGGGCTCCATGTGTACAAGAATTCCTTCGTGCTCTTCGTGTTTTCGTGGTCGCATCTAGATTCCTTATGCACGTCTACATCGAAGACATCGGCAAGCACGAAGGCGAGGACGTCACCATCAAGGGGTGGCTGCACAACCGCCGCTCGAGCGGGAAGATCCACTTTCTCATCCTGCGCGACGGCACGGGCTTCATCCAGGCCGTCATGTCCAAGGCCGCGGTCGGCGAGGAATCGTTCAGGGCGGCCGATCACCTTTCCCAGGAGACATCGGTCGTCGTCGCGGGCACGGCGCGCGCCGACACGCGCGCGCCGAGCGGCTATGAGATCGACGTCAAGAGTCTGGAAATCGTCGGGTCGTCGCACGACTACCCGATCACTCCCAAGGAGCACGGCGTCGACTACCTGCTCGATCGGCGCCATCTGTGGATTCGCAGCGAGCGGCAGCAGGCCATCCTTCGGGTACGGCACGAGATCATCAACGCGGTCCGGGATTTCTTCAACGGTCGAGGGTTCATCCTGGCCGACACACCCATCTTCACGCCCGCCGCGTGCGAAGGCACGACGACGCTCTTCCCGGCGCAGTACTTCGAGGAACAGACCGCGTACTTGACGCAGAGCGGCCAGTTGTACAACGAGGCCAACGCCATGGCGCTCGGCAAGGTGTACTGCTTCGGCCCGACGTTCCGCGCCGAGAAGTCGAAGACGCGGCGCCACCTGACCGAGTTCTGGATGGTCGAGCCCGAGATGGCCTGGGCCGATTTGAACGACGTGATGAACCTCGCCGAGGATCTCGTGGTGTCGATTGTCGGTCGCGTGCTCGACAAGCGGCGCCGCGAGCTCACCGTGCTCGAGCGCGATCTCTCGAAGCTCGAATCGATCCAGAAGCCCTTTCCGCGCATCTCCTACGACGAGGCGGTGAAGAAGCTGCAGGCCGGGGGGTTGCCCATCGAGTGGGGCGGCGATTTCGGCGGGCCCGACGAGACGGCCCTGTCGGAAGCGTTCGATCGGCCGGTGATGATCGACCGGTATCCGGCGGCCGTCAAGGCGTTCTACATGAAGCCCGATCCCGATCGGCCCGAGCTCGCGCTCGGCGTGGACGTGCTGGCACCCGAAGGCTACGGCGAGATTATTGGCGGCGGCGAGCGCCTCGCCGATCTCGATCTGCTGATCGAGCGCATCAAGGCACACGGCCTGCCCCAGGAGGCGTTCGAGTGGTATCTCGACCTGCGCCGCTACGGCACGGTGCCGCACGGTGGCTTCGGCATGGGCATCGAGCGCGTCGTCGCCTGGATCTGCAAGCTCGAACACGTGCGGGAGACGATCCCGTATCCACGGATGCTCAATCGGCTGTACCCATAGAGAGATCCTTCGGTGTATTCGTTGCCGAGGCCTCGGAAAATGCAACCACGAAGACACGAAGTCACGAAGAAAGACTCCATAGAGTGGGATCTTGTCTTCTTCGTGTTTTCGTGCCTTCGTGGCCTATGCTGAGGCAAGCCCGATGAAAATTGGTTTGATTTCGCTTGGGTGTCCCAAAAACCTCGTCGACTCCGAGGTGATGCTCGGGCTCGCCCGTCAGGCGGGTCATGAGCTCACACGGGACGCGGCCGCCGCCGACGTGATCGTCGTCAACACGTGCGCGTTCATCGACTCGGCCAAGCAGGAATCGGTCGACGCGATTCTCGAAATGGCCGAGCACAAGAAGGACGGCGCGTGCCGCCGGTTGATCGTCACCGGCTGTCTCGCCGAGCGCTATCGCGATCGGCTCAGGGCCGAGATTCCGGAGATCGACGCCGTGCTCGGCACCGGCCAGGTGCCCGAGATCGTCGGCGCGATCTCGGGCGCGTCGTCTCATGCCGGTGCGTCGCCGCTCACGTTCTTCAAGACGGGAACACGGCCACAAGATCCCGAGCCCCGAATTCCGAGCCCCCCGCCTGCGCTCGCCAGAACAGCTCGCGAGCGACGGCGTGGCACGCCGAAGCGGCAGGGCCGCGAAGGCGGCGAACCCCTGCCCGATTACCTGTACGACGCCGAGACCCCACGGGTGCTCGCGACGCCGAGCCACTACGCGTACGTGAAGGTCGCCGAAGGCTGCGACTACGCCTGCGCCTTTTGCATCATCCCGACGCTGCGCGGTCACTACCGCAGTCGTTCCGCGGGCTCGATTGTGCAGGAAGCGCGTGCGCTCGCGGCTCGCGGCGTGAAGGAACTGCTCCTCATCTCCCAGGACACCACGTTCTACGGCGTCGATCGGGGCGAGCGAGGCGCGCTGGCAGCGCTCCTCCGCCAACTGAACGCGGTCGACGGCCTGGAATGGATCCGGCTGCTCTACCTCTACCCCACCACGATCGACGACGGGACGCTCGCGGCGATGGCGGAGTGCCACAAGGTCTGCAAGTACATCGACCTGCCGCTCCAGCACGCGTCGAACCCGGTCCTCAAACGCATGAAACGGCCGGGCACACGCCAGACGTACGACCGGCTCCTCGACCGTATTCGAGCTCGAGTCCCGGGGGTCGCGCTGCGGACCACGTTCGTCGTTGGTTTCCCCGGCGAAACCGGGCACGATGTGGCCGAGCTCGGCCGCTTCGTCGAGGATCAGGCGTTCGAGCACGTCGGCGTGTTCACCTACTCGCACGAGGAAGGCACGTCCGCCTACGGGTTGGACGACAGCGTGCCGGCGAGCGCCAAGCGCCGGCGGCGCAGCCGGATCATGAGCCTCCAGAAGCGGCTCGTCGGCCGGCGGCAGAAAGGCCGGCTGGGCGAGCGGGTTCGCGTCCTGGTCGACGGACCATCGGACGACCACGATCTCGTGCTCAAGGCGCGGCTTGCCTCGCAGGCGCCGGATATCGATGCGTCGGTGTTTCTGACCGACTGCGATCCGTCGGCCTATCGGAGCGGCGATTTTGCCGAGGTCGAGATCATCGGCGCCCGTGCCTACGACCTGATCGCACGTCCGACCTGACACGACCGATCCCGGTTCGCTCGGCGACTCGAAGGACGCGGTCGCTGTGCTATACTTTAGTGTTCGAGCCTGGGTAGTAGGACCGAAGTGGGCAGGTGCCCACTTTTTTAGTTTCAGGGCTCGTCAGGACCCGTCCTAAGCCCAGAACGTCCTCGGCGGCGACCATGCAGGGAGACATCGTCGAACAGGTACGGACGGTCGCGGCTCGGGTCGCCGCCGGATATGGCCTCGAGATCTTCGACGTGCAGTATCGGCGGGAAGCGAGCGGCATGGTCCTGCGCGTCCGGATCGACCGGCCTGGACCGGGCCTGACGGCCGAGGACAGCGTGGGCGTGGACGATTGCGCGGCCGTCAGCCGCGATCTGAGCGCGATGCTCGACGTCGAGGATCTGGTGCCGATCGCCTACACGCTGGAGGTTTCATCGCCGGGGCTCGACCGGCCGCTGCGCGGCCCCGACGACTATCGGCGCTTCGCCGGGCGCGTGGCCAAGCTCGTGGTGCGCGAGGAGGTGGACGGTCAGAAGTATTTCAAGGGGCGGCTCGCCGGCTGCGCCGGCGACGAGGTGCTGATCGACGGCGAGGACCGCAAGCGCCACCGGGTGCCGGTGGGCCTCATCACACGCGCGAATCTGGAAGTGGAGTTCTAGCTGACGGCCGGGAGCTGAAAGCTGAAAGCTGACATGTCGAATCCTTTGCAGCAGACCATTGAAGCCCTGGCGAAAGAGAAGGGCATCGAACCCGACGTCGTGATCAGCGCGATCGAGGAAGCGGTGGCCACCGCGTCGCGCAAGTATTACAAGACGGGCGAGAACCTGAAGACGCGGTTCAACACCGAGACCGGCCAGGTCGACTTGTTCGCATTGAAACAGGTCGTGCAAGAGGTGACCAACCCGGCCATCGAAATCGCGCTCGACGAGGCGCGCCAGATGTACCAGCAGCTGTACGGCGACGAGGTCGCCAACTCGATCGAGCTCGGCGACGAGATGGAGTTCCCGAAGCCGACCGAGGTCCTTGGCCGGATCGCGGCCCAGACGGCCAAGCAGGTCATCTTCCAGAAAGTGCGCGAGGCGGAGCGCGAAAACATCTTCGCCGAGTACAACCAGCGGATCGGCGAGGTCGTCAACGGCACGGTGAAACGCTTCGAGAACGGAGACATCATTCTCGAAGTCGGCCGCGTCGAAGCCGTGCTGCCCCGCAAAGAGCAGTCGCGCGCCGAAAGCTACGCGCCATCGGACCGCGTGCGAACGGTCATCAAGGGCGTCAACCGCAGCGCGAAGGGCCCGCAGATCGTGCTCTCACGTACCGACCCGGCGCTCCTCATCAAGCTCTTCGAGCAGGAAGTGCCGGAAATCTACGACGGCACGGTGATGATCCGGGGCGCGGTGCGCGAAGCAGGCGACCGCGCCAAGGTCGCGGTCTTCTCGCGCGAGCGCGACGTCGATCCGGTCGGCGCTTGCGTCGGCATGAAGGGCACGCGCGTGCAGTCGATCATCCGAGAGCTCCGCGGCGAGAAGATTGACATCGTCGAGTGGTCCGAGGATCCGATCGCGTTTGTGACCAACGCGCTCAGCCCGGCCAAGGTGCAGCGCGTGTCGATCGTGGACGACCACGAGCGCGTGATGGAAGTGGTGGTCGAGGACAAGCAGCTGTCGCTCGCCATTGGCAAGAAAGGCCAGAACGTCCGGCTCGGGGCCAAGCTCACCGGCTGGCGAATCGACATCAAGAGCGAAGAGGAAAAGCGCCGCGAGGTCGAAGCCCAGTTCGAGGGCCTCGAGGCCGCGTCGGAGACGGCCGAGGCCACAGGTGAGGCCGCCGGCGCCACGGACGGGGCGGAAGAGACCCCCCTGCCGTTTGCACTGGCCGGCGTTGGTCACAAGACGCTCCGGAAGCTCGTCGAAGCCGGTTTCTCGACGCTCGAGGCGGTCGCCGCCGCCACTGTGGAGCAGTTGTCGGAAATTCCCGGCATCGGCAGCAAGACCGCGGAGAAGATTCTCGCCGCCTCGCGCGGCGAAGGCGAGGCGGCCGAGACCGACAACGGTGCGCCGGCGGAAGACTGACCCTCGACAGGCAGGAGCTGACGGCCCTCTGACCGTCAGCAATCAGCGATCGATAGTCACCGCTCGGCCTTTGCGAGCGTTCGCAGACAAGATAGAGGTTACGTTTGGCCACTGTCCGGATTTACAAGGTCGCGGAACTGCTGAACACGACGAGCCAGGAAGTGACGACGCTGCTCAAGCGCGATCACGGTATCGACGTGAAAAGCGCGTCGAGCACAATCGAAGAAGTCGTTGGGCGGCAGTTCGTCGAGCGCCTCGCACGCCAGCGCGGGATCGCGCTGCCGGGCGGCGACATGTTCTCGGAGACGCCTGCACTCAAAGGCAGGAAGGGCGCGCCGGCCAAGAGGGCGCCCGAGCCACCCAGGCCGGTCGTGCCGGCGCTGCCGCCGCCTCGGCTCGTCAAGACGGTCAAGCCGCCCGTTGCCCCCCCAACGGTGGAGGCCGAGGCCCTTGCGCCCCCCGATCAGGTGGCGCCGCCGCTGAGCGTGGAAGAAGCGCTTCCCGAGGTGGCAGCTCTACTGGTCGCCGAACCGGCGGCCGAGGTCGAGGCGGCGCCCGAACCCCTGGCGCCCGCGTTCGAAGCCCGGATCCAAGAAGCCAGACCGACCGCGCCAGAGCTCGCCAAGCCGGTGCCGGGGCGCATCGTGCCACCGACGCTCAGGTTGCGCATCGAGCAACAGCGCCCCACCGCGCCTGACGCGCCGCTGCCGACACAGACGGCGCCGCGCATGGCGCCACGGCGAGCGCCCGAACGTCCGGCGACCCCGGTGGCCGCGCGTCCGAGCCCGGCCGGCGCCGCGGCGCGTCCTGCCGCACCTGCGGGACATCGCCTCCCGGGCCCCCCGGGCCCCCCGGGCCCGCCGGGACTCCCCGGACAGCCGCGCCCGGCGTATCCTTCCTCGGCGCGGTCGACACCGGGCGGACCACGCCCGCTGCCGTCTCAACCGATTCGCACGCAGCTGCCGGGTGCCCCGCCGCGCCCGGGCATGTACCCCCATCGACCCGGCGCTCCTTCGCCTCGCCCCCCGATGCGGTCCGGGCCGCCGGTTCAGCGTTCCGCGCGGCGAGATCCCATGGTGCGCCCCTCGTCGCACTCGGCCGTGGCCCCGCCGCCCGTCACGCGGACGATCACCCTCGCCGAAGGCATGACGGTGAAGGATCTCGCGGACCGGCTCGAGGTGAAGGTCAAGGACGTGCTGGCCAAGCTCCTGATGAAGCGGTTGATCCTGACGATCAATTCCACGCTCGACACCGACACGGCGACCATGCTCGCGCGCGAGTTCGGCGCCGACGTGCAGATGCGGAGCTTCGAAGAAGAGCGGCTCGAGGTGGATTCGAGCGAAGCGAGCGCGGCCGATATCGTCACGCGCGCCCCGGTCGTCACGGTCATGGGCCACGTCGACCATGGCAAGACCAGCCTGCTCGACGCGATCCGTGAGGCGCGCGTCGCGGAGCGGGAAGCCGGCGGCATCACCCAGCACATCGGCGCGTATCACGTCACGGTCAACGGCAGGAACATCGTCTTCCTCGACACGCCGGGCCACGAGGCCTTCACCCTGATGCGCGCCCGAGGCGCCAAGGTCACCGACATCGTCATCCTGGTGGTGGCCGCCGACGACGGCGTGATGCCCCAGACCAGGGAAGCGATCGATCACGCCAGGGCGGCGAACGTGCCGATCATCGTGGCGATCAACAAGGTCGACAAGCCGAATGCGAACCCCGAGCGCGTCAAGCGCGAGCTGACCGAGCTCGACCTGATGCCCGAGGAATGGGGCGGCAAGACCGTCACCGTCGAAGTCTCGGCGAAGAAGAAGACGAACCTCGACCTGCTGCTCGAGATGATTCTGCTCGTCACCGACATCGGTGAGCTCAAAGCCAACCCGAAACGAAACGCGACCGGCACCGTGCTCGAATCCAAGCTGGACAAGGGCCGCGGTCCGGTGGCGACCGTCCTCGTTCAGGACGGCACCTTGCATGTGGGTGACACGTTCATCGCCGGTCCCGTCGTCGGGCGCGTGCGCGCGCTCATCGACGATCGCGGCCGTCCGACCAAGTCGGCGCCGCCGTCGACACCGGTGGAAGTGCTCGGCCTGGCGGGCCTGCCCCAACCGGGCGACGTGTTCCAGGTGGCCGAGCCGCTGAAGGCGCGGCAGATTGCGGCGTTCCGCGAGGAGCAGGCGAAGAACAAGGCGCTCGGCGCGAAGGGCGCCCGGCTGACGCTCGAGTCGCTGCAGGCGCAGATCGCCGAAGGCGGCATGAAGGAGCTGCCGATCATCATCAAGGCCGACGTGCAGGGATCGGCCGAGGTGCTGGCCGACACGCTGACCAAGCTGACGGACGAGAAGGTGAAAATCCGGATCATCCACTCCGGCGTCGGCTCGGTGAACGAGTCGGACGTCCTGCTGGCGTCGGCGTCGAACGCCGTGATCATCGCCTTCAACGTGCGCCCCGACAGAAACGCCGAAGACATCGCCACGCGCGAGCGCGTGGACATCCGCCCGCACTCGGTCATCTACAACGTCACCGACGAGATGAAGAAAGCGATGACGGGCCTCCTCGATCCGAGGTTCAAGGAGGTCCGGTTGGGGGTGGCCGACGTCCGAAATACGTTCAAAGTCCCGAAGTACGGCACCATCGCCGGCTGCATGGTGACCGAAGGCCGCATCACGCGCGCCGGCGACACGCAGGCGCGCCTGCTTCGCGACAACGTCGTGGCATACGAAGGCAAGATTGGATCGCTCCGCCGGTTCAAGGACGACGTCAGCGAGGTCAAGGCCGGCTTCGAGTGTGGCATCGGCTTCGAGCGGTTCAACGACATCAAGGTCGGCGACCTCATCGAGGTGTTCGTGAAGGAGAGGATCGCGATCACGGCCTGAAATACAGCCACGAAAACACGAAGACACGAAATCAAGAATCAAGAATTAGGAATGCGTACCCGCGGTCAACGTTCTCGGTCACGAATTCTCAATTCTTAATTCCTAATTCTTCATTACAGGTATGTCGCAAGGCTCCCGACCCGACCGCGTGGCCGAGCAGATCCGGAGCGAGCTCGCCTCGCTCCTCGCGCGCGAGGTGCACGACCCTGGCATCGGCTTCGTGACCTTGACGCGCGTACAGGTGACACCGGATCTTCAGCGCGCGCGGGTGCTGTACACGGCGCTGGGCGACGACACGGCACGCGCCGCCAGCGGTCGCGCGCTCGAGCGGGCTGCGGTGTTTCTGCGGCGGCAGCTGGGGTCGCGCCTCCGGCTGAAGCGCGCACCCGAACTGGCGTTCATCTACGATGACGCGATCGCGGGCCAGGACAGAATCGAACGGATCATCAACGAGCTGCACGAAGCCGGCCATGACCCCGACCGAGAACCCTGAGGTCGCCCGGATCGCGCAGGTGATCCGCGCGGGCCGGCGCTTCGTGATCTCCTCCCACGTGCGGCCCGACGGCGACGCCGTCGGATCGTCCATGGCCATGGCCCTCGCCCTGCGTGCACTGGGCAAGGACGCGCGCGTGGCGTTCAAGGATTCGGCGCCCGAGCCGCTGCGCGCGTTTCCGGGCGTGGCCGGCATCGACATCACCGGTCGCGTGGACGAGGCGTTCGACGCGGCCATCATCATGGAGTGCGGCAATTTGGCGCGGACGGGGGTCGGCGGGCTGGAGCGATCCTTCGTGATCAACATCGATCACCATCCCGGCAACGACGGCTACGGGCAGATCAACTGGTTCGACCCATCCGCCGCAGCGTGCGCCGAGATGGTTTACGACCTGGTGGGCGCCATCGGAGCGCCGCTCACCTCCGACACGGCCACCCACATCTACCTCGCCATCCTCACCGACACCGGTTCGTTCCATTACTCGAACATCTCCCCGCGAACCTTCGCGATCTGCGGCACGCTGCTCGAGGCCGGTGTCGATCCGGTGCGCACCGCCAGGCAGGTCTACGACAGCAACAGTCTCGGCCGGCTCAGGCTTTTCGGCGCGGTTCTGAGCGCGATGACGATCGCGTCCTCGGGCCGGATCGCCGTCTTGTCGATCGACGACGAGGTGATGCGAGTCTCGGGCGGCACGTACGACGATACTGAAGGCCTGATCAACGAGCCGCTCACGGTCAAGGACATTCAGGCGGTCATCTTCCTCAAGCACGCGGCGGGCGACGAGTTTCGGGTCAGCTTGCGGTCGAAGGGCTCGGTAGACATCGGTGCCGTCGCCAAGGCGTTCGGCGGCGGCGGCCACAGGAACGCCGCCGGCTGCACGGTGCGGGGCGCGCTCGACAACTTGCAGACGCTCTTCGTTGAGAAGGTTGAGCGCGCCATCGAAATGGCAGGATTGCAGGATGCGTCAACCTTCTGACTTCCCTTTTCTGCAATCCTGCAATCCGACAATCTGCAATTCCCCATGGACGGTCTCCTCATCGTCGACAAGCCCGTCGGCCCGACCTCTCACGACGTCGTGGCGCGCGTCAGACAGGCGCTCGGCGAGCGCCGGGTTGGCCACACGGGAACGCTCGATCCGGCCGCCGGCGGCGTGCTGCCGATGGTGGTGGGCCGCGCCACGCGACTTGCGCAGTTCTTGAGCGGAGCAGACAAAGTGTACGAGGCGACACTCACGCTGGGTATGACGACCGACACGTACGACGCGCTCGGGCAGCCGGCCGGCGCGCCGTACTCCGGGCCGTTCCCGGGGCGCGAGACCGTCGAAGACGCGCTCGATCGATTCCGGGGTACGTTTGTGCAGCAGCCTCCGGCGTTTTCGGCGAAGAAGGTCGAGGGCACGCGCAGCTACAGGCACGCGCGCGCCGCGGCGCGCGCCGCGAAAGAATCGGGAAACCCTGCTGCCGCGTCTGAAGCGGGCGAGCGTCAGCGAGTCGAACGGCCTGCCCTGCCTGCCGCTGTCTTGGTCACGGCGCATGCGATCGACCTGCTGGACGTCCAGGGAAGCCGCGTGGTTCTCCGCGTGCACTGCAGTGCGGGCTTCTACCTGCGGTCGCTCGCGCACGACCTCGGCGAGCGGCTGGGCACGGGCGCGTGCCTCGCGGCGCTGACACGGACCCGGTGCGGCGATGCAGCGCTGGCCGACGCGGTGCCGCTCGCGACGATCGAACGCGACCGGGCCGCCGGCACCCGCGCGCTGATCCCGCTCTCGCACATGCTGCCGGCGCTCGCGGCGGTCGTGCTGACGGGCGAGGGCGTGCGGCGCGCCGTGCACGGCCGTGAGGTGGGACCAGGCGAAGTCGCTGGACGAACCGAAGACCCCCGAGGTCCTGGAGGCCCTGGAAGTGTTGTCCCACTCGTCCGGCTGCTGGACGAGTCTGGCGATCTCGTGGGCATCGCCGAGCCCGGATCATCGCCGGGATTTTTGCATCCCTCTGTCGTTCTGAAGTAACATGTTGAGCTTGTCCGACTGAGATAATTGAGGACATACGGCGCTGCAGCCGGGAGTCACGTCGAGCGCGTTCGCGCGCGAGACGTCCGCGAGCGGGGGTGGGGCCCCGCGAGCATCGGGACCACTGCTCCCGGCCCCTGGGGCGTACGTGGAGGACGACAGACGTGGCGTTGACCAAAGACCGCAAGACCGAGCTGATCGGGAGCTACAGGACCCACGACGCAGACACCGGATCCCCTGAAGTGCAGGTGGCCATTCTCAGCGAGCGCATCAATTATCTGACGGAGCATTTCAAGGCCCACGCCAAGGACCATCACTCGCGCCGTGGCCTGCTGATGCTCGTTGGCCGGCGCCGCCGTCTGCTCGACTACGTGAAAACCAAGGACGCGCAGCGCTACGCGGACCTCATCAAGCGCCTCAATATCCGGAAATAAAGTCTCCACTATGACCTTCCGCGAAGTCGGCATCGGCGACAAGACGCTCAGATTTGAAACCGGAAAGCTCGCCAAACAGGCCGGAGGCTCGGTCCTTGTCCGCTTCGGCGACTCGGTCGTGCTCGTGACGGCGTGCCGTGCGGCCAGCGCTCGCGAGGGCATCGACTTTCTGCCACTCACGGTGGACTATCGCGAGTACACGTACGCATCGGGCCGGATTCCCGGCGGCTTCTTCAAGCGCGAGGGCAAGCCGGCCGAAAAAGAGGTGATCACGAGCCGCTGCATCGATCGCCCGATCCGGCCGCTCTTTCCGTCCGGCTGGCGGTTCGAGACGCAGGTGATCGCGCTCGTGCTGTCGGCCGATCAGGAGAACGACACGGACGTGCTCGCCATCACCGGCGCATCGGCGGCGCTCGCCCTCTCCGAGATTCCGTTCGAGAAGACCATTGCCGGCGTGCGCGTCGGCCTGCTCGACGGCCAGTACCTCATCAACCCGACCTTCGTGCAGCGCAAGCAGAGCAAGCTCGACCTGGTCGTCGCCGGCAGCGCCGACGGCCTCGTGATGGTCGAGGCGGGCGCCAAGGAAGTGACCGAAGAGCAGGTCGTCGAGGCGCTCGAGGCCGCGCACGCGGCGATCCGACAGATCGTCGCCACGATCGACCTGTTGGCGAAGGAAGCCGGCAAGACCAAGGTCAGCGTGGCGAAGAAGGACGTCGGCCACGACTTCTACCGCGAGGTCGAGGAGAAGCTTCTGGTCCCGCTCACCGAGGCGATGCGGATCAAGGGCAAGCTCGAGAGCTACGACCGTGTCGACGAGCTGTTGGCCGAGCTCGTGGCATCCCTGCCCGAGGGAGAAGTCGCGCGGAAGGTCGAGGCGAAGCAGATCTTCAAGGGCCTCAAGGAAAAGGTCCTGCGCGGCGAGGTGCTGGAGCGCGGCGTGCGCCTCGACGGCCGCGTGTTCGACGAAGTCCGTCCGATCTGGATCGAGACGAGCGTGCTGCCGCGCACGCACGGCTCCGCCGTCTTCACGCGCGGCGAGACGCAGGCGCTCGTGACGTGTACGCTCGGCACCGCCGATGACGCGCAGAAAGTCGAGAGCTTCGAGGGCGAGACGTGGAAGAGCTTCATGCTTCACTACAACTTCCCGCCCTTCTCGGTCGGCGAGGTCGCGTTTCTACGCGGGCCCGGACGCCGTGAGGTCGGGCACGGCGCACTGGCCGAGCGCTCGCTCACGCCGATGCTCCCGGCCGAAGAGCAGTTCCCCTACACGATTCGCGTCGTGTCCGACATCCTCGAATCCAACGGCTCCTCGTCGATGGCGTCGGTCTGCGGAGGGTCGCTGGCGATGATGGATGCCGGCGTGCCGCTCAAACATGCCGTGGCGGGCATCGCGATGGGCCTGGTCATGGACGAGAAGACGGGCAAATACGCCGTGCTCTCCGACATCGCGGGCGCCGAGGACCATTACGGCGACATGGATTTCAAGGTCGCCGGCACGGCCGAAGGCATCACCGCGCTCCAGATGGACATCAAGGTCGGCGGCATCACGACCGGCGTGATGCGCAAGGCGCTCGATCAGGCACGCCGTGGCCGCCTGCACATCCTCGAGAAGATGCGCGAGGCCCTCGCCGCACCGCGGGCGAACATCTCGGCCTTCGCGCCGCGCATCGTCACGATCAAGATCCCTGTTGACAAGATCCGTGACGTCATCGGCCCTGGCGGGAAGATGATCCGGAGCATCATCGAACGCACTGGCGTCAAGATCGACGTGGAGGACGATGGGCGCGTGAACGTGGCATCGGCCGACGGCGAGTCGGCGCAGAAAGCGATTTCGATCATTCAGGAACTGACGGCGACGCCCGAGCTCCACAAGACGTACCTCGGCAAGGTCCAGCGCATCACGGACTTCGGCGCCTTTGTCGAAATCATGCCTGGCACCGACGGCCTGCTGCACGTCTCGGAGATCGCGAACCACCGTGTGAAAGATGTGCGTGACGAGCTGAAGGAAGGCGAACAAGTGCTCGTCAAGGTGATCAACATCGATCCGACCGGGAAGATCCGCCTGAGCCGCAAGGCGCTTCTGCAGGAACAGGCGCCTCCTCCCGCGTCAGCCTAGAGCGCTTTGCGCCGGCGTGTAGTGCAGGACTTCAGTCCTGCCTACGGCGACGCGCGTGCATGTCTGACCAGCCTCCTGATTCAGCCGCTTCATATCCATGATCGTTGTGTCCTGGCTGAATTCAACGCGCCAGACTACCACGATGAGGAGGCGGCTGTAGTCTGGTCCAGCCGAGCCATTCGACCTGTGACATGGTTTTTCTTCGCCGGATATGGAATCCGCGACCATATCATTGTATTCGTTTATGGTTACCGTAATAATACTACCGGAGGCCGTGACCATGACCGTCCTTGACTCAAAGCTGCTCACGCGAGAGATCCTGCTGGGCTTCTGGAAAGTCCACATTCTTCATCACGCGGCCGAGCATCCAGTCATCGGCCAGTGGGTCCTCAGCGAGCTGCGACGCCATGGCTACGACATCAGCCCTGGCACGCTCTATCCGCTCTTGAAGCGTCTGGAACGCAACGGGTGGCTGCGGTCCGAATCCGCTGTCGGCCAAGGGAAACGGCGCCGGCGGTACTATCGCCTCACGAACCGTGGGGCCGCCGTGTTGGAGGTCCTCCGCGAGACCGTGATCGAGCTCCACCATGAGGTGGTCGAAGAAGCGGCTTCCCACGCACCACGGAAACCGCTTCGCCTAGAGAGCGCCCCCGATGCCCAGGCGTCTGGAGCCAGGACGAGGCGTGCTGACGGCCGCAAGTCGCGCTCCGCACGTTGACTCTCGATATCGCATATCATCTACGACTATCGATATCGGTCGCCCTGTGCGCCGATCTCGACGTGGAGGGAGATGCGACTGGTGAATAGAGACAGTTGTCCGACTCACCGTAGCCAAGGCCCCGCAGTTCAGCGTTTGCTGGTGGTGGTGTGCGTCGGCGCGGCCTTCGCACATCCGGCGGTCGCACAGCTGTCCCCGCCCTCGTTTCCGATCACCCTTCAGAACGCGATCCGGTACGCCAGCGACAACTATCCGGCGATCCGCTTCGCGATGGCGCGTGTGTCAGCACAGGAGTCCGGCGTCGATCTCGCCCGCACGTCCTACCTGCCGCGGCTGGATTCCTCATTGCAGATCAATCGTGCCACGCGCAACAACGTCGCGGGCCTGCTGCTGCCCGGCACAGCCGTTCCTGGAATCTCGGGGCCGGTGTCTGACGCGAGCTCGTCCTCGACGATCTGGGGCAGCGCGGGGGGCCTGTTGCTCTCGTGGGAGGCGTTCGACTTCGGGTTGCGGGGCGCGTCGGTTGATTTGGCGAGAACGCTCGTGACTCGCGCCAACGCCGGTGCGGAGCTCACGCGGCTCGATGTAGGCGTCAGAACGGCTGACGCCTTCCTCCATGTGGCGGCTGCGCAAGAGACTGTACGTGCCGCCCGCGCGAATGTGGAGCGACAGGAAGTCTTTGCCAATGTCGTCGCCACACTCGTGAGAAACCAACTCCGACCGGGCGCAGATGACTCCCGAGCGCAAGCGGAGCTGGCGCTTGCCAGGATCCAGCTGATTCAGGCCGAACAGGCGGAACAGATCGCACGGGCCAGCCTTGCGCAATGGCTGGGCGTTGCTCCCGCCGATGTCCAGATCGCGGCCGGTCCCCTGCTACAGACGCCGCCGGCGCCGCCGGCCGCACCACCGACGGTCACAACACATCCACTGGCCGAAATGGAGATGGCGGCGGTGGAATCGAGTCGCGCCTTCCAGCATGTGCTCGACCGCTCGTACTTTCCGCGGATCAATCTTCAAACGGCGTATTCGTTGAGAGGGACCGGAGCGACGGCCAGCGGCACGAATCTGGGCGGCGGCCACGGCCTTGACTTCGACACGCCGAACTGGGCGGTGGGGCTCACGGCCACCTTTCCGCTTTTTGACTGGTTCTCACTGCGCGAGCGGACGCGAATCGAGGCGCACAACGAGCGCGCTGAGCGCGCAACCTACGATCGCGTCGTCCGGGAGTTGTCCGCACAGACGGAACAGGCCCGGGCCGAGATGAACGGCGCGCGTCGCGTGGCGGAGAACACCCCGATTCAGCTACAAGCCGCGAGGGTGCTGGAGCAGCAATCCCGGGTTCGGTACGATGCCGGGCTGGCGACCATCATTGAAGTGGCGGACTCCCAGCGATTGCTCCTGCAGGCCGAAGTCGGCGATGCGGTGGCAAGGCTGGGCGTGTGGCGGGCGCTGTTGGCCGATGCCGCAGCCAAGGGTGACATCTCGGAGCTGCTGAAGTAATCAACGTTCCAGAGAGGGCAAGACCATGTGGCTCGTACGTGCGGCTCTGCGTCGACCGGTCACGATCCTCATCGTGATCGTGGGTGTGGCGCTGATGTCGCTGCTCGCTGTGCAACGAATGAAGATCGACATCTTCCCCGACCTCGGGACGCCGGTGATCTACGTGGCCCAGCCGTACGGCGGCATGGATCCCGCGCAGATGGAGGGGTACATAGCGAACTACTACGAGTACCACTTTCTCTACGTCACCGGGATCGAGCACGTGGAGTCGAAGTCGATTCAGGGCGCGACGCTCCTGAAGCTCTTCTTCCACGAGGGGACGAACATGAGCCAGGCGGTTGCCGAGACCGTGGCTCAAGTGAATCGCTCCCGTGCGTTCATGCCTCCCGGCACGGTGCCGCCGTTCGTCGTGCGCTTCGATGGCGGGAGTGTGCCGGTCGGCTATCTGGTCTTCTCGAGCGAGACTCACGCGCTTGGAGAGATTCAGGACCTCGCCCTGAATCGCATCCGTCCGATGTTCGGGACGCTTCCCGGTGTCTCCGCGCCGCCACCCTTCGGAGGCAACCAGCGGACGGTCGTCGTGCGCGTGGATCCCGATCGCCTGCGGGCCTACAGGATGTCCGGGGAGGAGATCGTCCGCTCCCTCTCGAGGGGAAACGTCGTCACGCCGTCCGGCAACGTGCGGATTGGTGATTTCACGGAGATGGTGCCGGTGAACTCGGTCGTGCGGAACGTGCAGGAGCTCCTGGACATTCCGGTCCGCGTTGGCGCCGGCCCGAGTGTCTTCCTGCGCGATGTCGGCTATGTGGAAGACAGCTCGGACATTCTGACGAGCTATGCCCTGATTAACGGGAAGCGCAGTGTGTATATTCCGGTGACGAAACGCGCCGACGCCTCGACGCTGGCGGTGGTCCAGCGCGTCACGGCGGAGCTACCCCGGATGCGCGCCGCAATCCCCGACGATATCGGCGTGGACTTCGCTTTTGACCAATCCGGGCACGTGACTAATGCGATCCGCTCGCTTGCCACGACAGGCGCACTGGGAGCTGTCCTCACAGGGTTGATGGTGCTGCTGTTTCTCCGCCATGTCCGCAGCAGCATCATTGTGATTCTGACGATTCCGTTGGCGCTTCTGGCAGCCGTGGTCGCGCTCTGGGGGGCTAGCCAGACGATCAACATCATGACGCTCGGCGGCCTCACGTTGGCGATCGGCATCCTCGTCGACGAATCGACGGTGGCGATCGAGAATATTCACACGCATCTCGCGCGCGGAAAACAGCGCGCGCGCGCCGTCCTCGACGCCGTTTCGGAGGTCGCCGTGCCCATGATGCTCGCGATGCTGTGCATACTGGCGGTCTTCGCGCCGTCCTTCTTCATGGTGGGCGTTGGACGAGCGCTGTTCGTCCCTTTGGCGCTGTCGGTCGGCTTCGCGATGGCCGCCTCCTACGTCCTGGCACTGACGTTCGTGCCCATCCTGTACACCTGGATAGGCGGCGAGCGTCACGGCTCGACGGAGGGCGGGTTCTTCGATCGACTGCGAGACTCGTACGGACACCTGGTCGGAATGTTCGTGCGGCGCCGGTGGGTCGTGCTTCCTGCGTATCTCGTCATCGCAGGCGTGACCGTGTACTTCGTCAGCGGTGCCCTGGGGACCGAGATCTTCCCGAGCGCCGATTCCGGTCAGATTCAGGTCCGCCTACGTGCGCCAACCGGAACACGCGTCGAGCGCACAGAGGCGATGGCACTCAGTGTGCTCGAGACGATCGCTCAGGAGGTGGGACCGGAGAACGTCGCGGCCAGCCTCGGCTTCGTCGGCTCTCAGCCGTCCTCCTACCCCGTGAACACGATTTATCTGTGGACCAGTGGACCCCACGAGGCGGTGCTCCTGGTGTCGCTCAAGCCGGAGCGGACAATGTCGACCGAGGCGCTTCAGGAGGCGCTTCGCAACCGGATTGGCGAGATCGCGCCTGGCGCGGTGGTCTCGTTCGAGGCCGCGGATCTCGTGAATCAAGTCATGAGCTTCGGGTCGCCGACCCCGATCGAGGTTGCCGTTACCGGGGCGAATCTGACCGCCAGTCGCGGCTACGCGGAGAAGCTGAAGGCCGAAATGGCCAAAGTCTCGGCGCTGCGGGATCTCCAGTTCGGGCAGGCACTCGACTATCCGGTCCGTCAGGTGCAAATCGACCGCGAGCGCGCCGGCCAGTTGGGCGTGACGGTCGAGGAGGTCGGACGGTCGCTGGTCGCCGCGACGTCGTCCAGTCGCTTTGTGACGCCGAACTATTGGGCCGATCCGAACAGTGGCATCGCCTATCAGGTGCAGGTCGAAGTCCCGCAGCACACGATGTCGTCGATGGAAGACATCATGAACGTACCGGTCATGCAGAACGGTGCCGCGCGTCCGCTGCTCGGCGACGTGGCGACGGTCTCCCAAGAGACGGCGATCGGCGAGTACGACCGGTACAACCAGCAGCGGATGATCACGCTGACCGCGAATGTGCACGGGGAAGACCTGGGCACGGCATCAGACGAGGTGTTTGCGGCCGTGTCCCGAGCTGGCGATCCGCCGGCCGGCGTGACCGTGAGCATACGCGGGCAGGCCGCGCCGATGCAGCAAACGTTGGACGGCCTTCGCTCGGGCCTTGGCCTGGCCATTGTCGCCATCTTCCTGCTGCTGGCCGCCTACTTCCAGTCGTTGAAGGTCGCGCTGATTGTGATCGGGACAATCCCTGCGGTCATCGCTGGTGTGGCGCTCAGTCTGTTGCTGACGGGAAGCACGCTGAACGTGCAGTCCTTCATGGGGGCGATCATGGCGATTGGCGTCGCCGTCGCCAATGCCATCCTGCTGGCCACCTTCGCCGAGCAGTATCGGCTGAAAGGCGCGGCGGCCGACGCGGCGGCCATTCGGGGCGCGACGAGTCGTCTGCGGCCCATCCTGATGACCACGTTTGCCATGATCGCCGGAATGGTGCCCGTGGCTTTTGGCGCCGAGCAGCTGGCACCGCTCGGCCGCGCCGTCATCGGCGGGCTCGCCGCATCCACGATCGCCACGCTGCTGGTCCTTCCCGCGCTTTTTGCGCTCGTGCAACGCCGTGCCGGCGTGATGTCGCCGTCCCTCGATCCCGACGACGTCATGAGCCGCCATCATTCAGCCCTCGACCGCGCTCGGGATGACCCTGAGCCTGGCGAAGGGTCAGGAGAAGTCGCATGAAGCGCTCTGCATGGTTCCTGGTCTGTGTCGTCGCGCTGTGCGTGAGCGCCGCCACGCTGGTGGGCCAGAGCAACACTCCCTCCTTGGAGACGACGAAAGTGGTTGCGCAGGCGCTCGAGAAGACCGTCACGATCCCTGGAGACCTCACGCCCTATCAGGGCGTGAACCTCAATGCCAGAGTGTCTGGCTTCGTGGAATCGCTCGCCGTCGATCGCGGATCCTGGGTGACACGAGGCCAGCCTCTCGCCAAGATCTCGGCTCCGGAACTGCGCGCTCAGCACGCTGAGGCAGAGGCGAAGCTGCAGGCGGTTCGTTCCCAGGAAGCGGAAGCGCAAGCCAAAACGGTAGCGGCGCAGAGCATGTACGATCACCTCAAGGCCGCCAGCGCCACGCCTGGTGTCGTCGCCGGAAACGACCTCGAGATTGCGGAGCACGGCCTCGAGGCAGCGCGCGCTCACGTCAACGCGCTGAAGAGCAGCGGCGGAGCCGCGGACGCGGCCGTCCAAGCGGTGGCGCAGATGGAGACCTATCTGGAGCTGAGCGCCCCGTTTGACGGCGTGATCACCGAGCGGAACGTGCATCCGGGTAGCTTGGTGGGCCCGTCAACCGGTCCCCTGCTGAGGATCGAGCAGGTGTCGCGGCTGCGGCTGACGGTCCCCGTGCCCGAGACGTACGTGGGCACCATCACCAGGGGCACGAAAGTGGAGTTCCGCGTGTCGGCCTTTCCCGATCAGACCTTTCTGGGTGTCATCGCCCGCCCGGCTCACACACTGGACGTGAAAACGCGAAGCATGCTCGTGGAGCTGGATGTCAGCAACCCGAAGCAGATGCTGGCGCCTGGCATGTTCGCCGAGGTGCAGTGGCCGGTCTCACGGGCGCAGGCCAGCCTTTTCGTGCCGAGAACCGCAGTCGTGCGCACGTCGGAGCGCCAGTTCGTGGTGAGGGTGCGGAACGGCATGGCGGAATGGGTGGACGTCAGGCGCGGCGAGACGAACGGCGACGTGATCGAGGTCTTCGGCGATCTTCGGGAAGGTGACATCGTCATCCGGCGAGGGAATGATGAAATCCGCCCGGGAACGAAGATCGCTCCGCCCGTCGCCAAAGGCTAGCTACACGGACGCGCAGGTCGCCAGCGGGCCTTCAACCCAACAACGAGCGAGTAGAACGTCGGCAGCGCCAGCAATGTGAACAGCGTGGACGTGACCAACCCGCCAATCATCACGATGGCCAAGGGCCGTTCGAGCTCGCCACCCTGTCCGGCCAAGAGGACCAGCGGCAGCAGTCCCAACATCGCGCAACTCGCGGTCATCAGCTTCGGCCGTACTCGGCCGATGCTCGCTTGCCGGAGGGCATCCTCAAACGGCAGCCCTTCCTGCAGCAGGGCACGCGTTTGCGCGATCAGGACGAGACCGTTCTGGACGGCGATCCCGAATAGGCCAATGAAACCCACCGCCGACGACACGTTGAGGGTTTCGCCGGTCAGCAAGAGTGCGAGGATGCCCCCGACGAACGCGTCAGGCAGCGTCAGCAGGATCACCGAGACCTCCGCGAGCGAGCCGAGCGCCATGAGGAGCAACACGAACACGAGGGCCACGGCAAGCGCGATCGCCAAGGTGAGCGCTTCGAACGCGCGCTCCTGCTGTTCGAACTGGCCGCCGAAATTGATGTAGTAGCTGCTCGGCAGCTGCACGTGCGCGGCCATGCGGTCCTGCAGCTCTCGCACCGTGGAGCCAAGATCACGATCGCCGACGCTGGCTTCAACGGCGATCCGCCGCACAACGTTTTCGCGCCGGATGATGCTCGGGCCGCTGCGCCGATCGATGCGGGCCACCTGTTCGAGGGGGACGAGCTGGCCCGTCGCCGACATCAGCGGCAATGCGGCAATCTGGGCGATATCCGTGCGGAACGGCTCCGCCTGACGTACGTGGATCCCGTAGTTGCGCTGTCCTTCCCAGAACTCGGACACGACCTCCCCGCCCAGGGCGACGCGAACGCCTTCCGCGACTTCGCCCGCAGTCAAGCCAAGACGCGCGGCCGCGACTCGATCGATTCGCACCTGCAGCTGTGGAACGCCGCTCGCCTGCTCAACGCGCAGGTCCGTGACGCCGTCCACTTCCGTCGCAATCCCAGCAATCTGCCGCGCGATTCGCGCGAGCTCGTTCAGGTCGGGACCGAAGACGCGGATGCTCAGCTCGGCTGGCGTGCCTCCCAGGCCCTCGTCGATGCGCATACCCAGCGGCGTCGTGAATAGCGCGGCGATCCCAGGCACCTCCTCGAGCGCCTCTCGGATCTCGTCCGCGACCGCGTCGGTCTCCCCGCGTTCGTTCGCCGGCTTCAGCTGCACGAGCACGTCGCTGAGGACGTGGGGCATCGGATCTTCGGTCTCCTCCGAACGTCCGGTGCGACGTGATACGGATGCGACGCCTGCTACTGCGGCGATCACTTCCTCGGCCTGGAGATTGGCCTTGTCCACCTGCTCGAGCGAGGCGTCGCCTGGCAATACGGTCTGGATCAGCAGCGCGCCTTCGTCCAGTTCCGGCATGAATTCGGTGCCGACGTACATGAGCGCCAGAAACGCCGGAATCGTGATCGCGAGCGCCACTCCACGGACCAGCCACGCATGACGGAAGGCCCAGCCGAGAGACGGAACGTAGACACGTTTGATGCCGCGAATGACGGCGACGTCCGATTCCTCTGCGCCCTCGTCGCTCGACTTCAGCCACCACCCGCACAACATGGGCACGAGTGTCAACGAGAGGATCAGCGATGCGCCCATCGCGCTCACCACCGTCAGCGCCAACGGGCGATACAGACGGCCTTCAATGCCCGTCATGAGAAACAACGGCAGGAATACGGCCATGATGATCGCCGTCGCGAAGGCAATCGGGCGACCCACTTCGATGGCGCCCTGCAGCACACGGGCGCCCCGCTCGCCAGTGCCGGTCCTGAGACGGTGATGAATGTTCTCCGTCATGATGATCGCGGCGTCCACGAGGATGCCCACCGCAATGGCGAGACCTCCAAGGGTCATCGTGTTGATGCCTGCCCCGAACCATCGCATCGCAATTCCGGCGAGCACGACCGACAGCGGTAACGTGACGGTCACGATGAGGGCGGAGCGGGCGTCGCCCAGCAGGACGAAGAGGACCACCACAACGAGCACCGCGCCGACAAGAATGGCGCGCTGGACGCTGCCGAGTGCGTGTTCGATCAGCTCGGATTGGTCATACACAGTGCGAACACGTACGCCAGCGGGCAGCGTGTTCTGGGCGTCTTCCAGCGCCGCGCGCACCGCCCGCGTCACGTCAACGGTATCTGCCCCGACTTGCTTGATCACGCGTGAGCTGACGACTTCACGTCCGCCGGCGCGTGCGAGACCTCGGCGAACCGCGCCGCCTTGGACCACCTCGGCCACGTCGGTGACAGTCACCGGCGTCCCGTGCCGGACTGTAATGACCGAGCGCCTCAGATCCTCGAGGGATTCAATGCGGCCCAGGCTCCGAACGGTGAGCTCGGTCTCGCCCATTGACACCACTCCGCCCGGCGCGTTCTCGTTGCTGGCCCGCACCGCGGCGACCACTTCGTCCAGGCCGATGCCAAGCGCGCGCATGCGGTTCGAATCGAGCTGCACTTGATACTGCCGCAGCATGCCCCCGAGGCGCTCGACGCTGGCGACGCCAGGGACCGCCAGAATGCGATATCGCAGATCGAATTCGGCGATGTCGCGGAGCTGCATGGGATCGACGTCGCCTTCGACGAGATATTCGAACACTTCGTTGAGCCGATTCGTCAAACTCGACACCAAAGGGGGGCGTGTGCCTTCTGGCAGTTGGGGAAGGACCTGAGCGAGGCGTTCCGTGACCAGTTGCCGTGCTCGCCAATAGTCGACGTCACTCTCGAACTCCACCGTGACTTGAGAGACGCCCTGCTGCGTGACCGATCGGATGCGGCGAACGCCAGGCAGTCCGTTCAGGGAGCTTTCGAGCGGCAGCGTGACCGCGAGCTCGAGCTCCTCGGGCGCCATCGCTGGATTCTGCGTGATGACGTTGAAGACCGGGACCGTGAGATCCGGGAACACGTCGGTTGAGAGCTGTCGGTACGCGAAGACACCGGCTCCGAGTGCGATCAGCAAACAGAAAAAGACCAGCGTGCCACTGGCAAGCGCAGAGCGGATGATGCGATTAATCACGGCTGTGCTCCTAATGCGGATCCGCGACGGCGCCGCGCAGAGCTTGCGCCTTCAATGTGAATGCTCCCTGGACCACGATGCGATCGCCGGCCTCGAGGCCCGCAAGTATCTCGACCTCGCTGCCGTAGCTCGAGCCAAGCGTGACGGGTTGGGGTGTGAACTGACGCTCTCCGGTGGGCACGAACACCACGCTGGCTTGGTTGAGCTCCTGCACGGCCGCACGGGGCACCAGGACGAGGGCTTCACCACTGGAGGACGGTGGCCGATTGGGCAGGTCGAACCGGGCACTGGCCGAGGCACCGGGGCGGAGCTCGCCGTTCCTGTTGGGCACCTGCACGCGAACATCGACGGACCGCGTCTCCGGTGCGACGATCGGCGCGATGTAATCGACCCGACCTTCGACTGGCCGGTCGGGCATGCCGCCCACGACGACGCTCACCGTCTGACCCCGGCGGATCGCCGCGACGCTGGTTTCCGGAACGCGCACCGTCAGCCAAAGAGCGCTGAGGTCCGCGATGGTGAACAACACACTGTCAGGGCCGACGGGTGCGTCGGCGGCAGCCGTGCGCTCGATGACGGTGCCATCGATCGGGCTGGTCACCGTGACAACGGGATCGGTGCCGTGCGTGCTTTCACTTGGAGCGCTGAATCCCTTCGCGGCGAGGCGCGCCTCGGCTGCGCGCACGGCTGCCTCGGCGCTCGCGAAGGCCGCTTCCGCTTCGAGCACCTCACGCTGTGCAGAGACTTTTCGTTCGAAGAGCTCTCGCTCACGGGCCAACGATCGCCGAGCGAGGAGCTCAGCCGATCGAGCACTGTCGAGCGCCGCGGCTGCTTCCGCCGCTTCCGGGCTCCGGATTGTCGCCAGCGGCTGGCCCGCTCGCACGTAGGCGCCGAGCGGCACAATCAGTTGTGCAATGCGCCCGGCCACTCTCGGACCCACTCGAGCGATGCGATCCGCGTTCGGCTGCAGTTCGGCCGGGGCGACAATTACCTGTCCCGATGTACGTGCACCGATGGATTCAACACGAATATCGGCTCGCTTCATCGCTTCTGGAGAGAGTTCCACGACGCCGGCTTCCTCGCGGTGCTCGCCCTGCCCGCCTTCGGGTTCATGCTCCGCATTCGCGGCGGCGCCTTCGGGCTTCCCGGGAGAATTCCCGCCGTCGCATCCGACGAGCATCAGCGTGAGCCCGAAGGCGAGGCTGCAGACGTATTCGGGGACATATTCGGGTCGGACCCATCGTGAACTGATCATCGTTTCTTCTCCTGTGACGACGGATCAACGGATCACGCCTGCGACGGCGCGAACCTCAACCCCCGCCAGAGTCGACTCCAACTGCGCGTCGAGCGCTTCCCGCCTCGCGGCAAAGCCCTCCCGGCGGATGACGAGCAACTCCAGCAATCCAATCTTCCCGGCCTGATAACTTTCGCGCGTGAGTTGTTCGTTCTCCTCGACCAGCGGGACCGCAGTGGACGCAATCGCCTCCGCGGCTTGGGCCGCGATCCTGTACCTCGCATGCGCGCCACGGAGACGCGCCTCCAGCGCGACACGTCTGGCGTCCAACGCGGTTTTCAATTCCGCGATCCGGGCAGATGCCGCTGCGAGTGCGCCGGTCTGCCGCCGAAACAGCGGCAGCGTCAAGCCGAACCGCGCACCAGTGACGGGCTCGCCTTCCTCTCGGCGAAACCCGACGCCCCCGAACAGGTCGGGTGTTCGAGCCGAGCGAACCAGCCGCAACTCAGCCTCCGCCTGCCCGAGATTGGCGGTCACTGCGCGGATGTCCGGTCGGTCGGGCAGGCGGGACAGCAGAACCTCGACCGCCGGAACGTCCGCCGCGCGAAGCGCCGTCTGGACGATCACCGGTTCCTGCGCGGGCAGAGCCAAGACTTCGCGCAATTCCGCGACGGTGCCTTCCAAGCGCGAGGCCGCCGCCAGTTGCTCTCGACGGGCGCGAGCGAGCTCGACCCGTGCGACGTTGACGTCGAGAACAGCCGTTTCTCCGGCCTCGTATCGCGCCTGGGCCGCCCGTACCGCTTCTTCCGCGAGGCCAAGCGCCTCGTCCGTCACACGGCGAATCTCTTGAGCGTGAGCAGCGCGATAGAACGCGGACAGAGCGATCGTTTGTGCCTGAAGGACTGTCGCGCCGACCTCAAACGTCCGCTGCGTCACGCCGGCGGTCGCGGCAGCCACTCGATGGCCGCGCTGGCCGCCGATCTCAAAACGCTGCAGGAACGAGTACTCCTGTTCGAGAGACCGGCCGGCGAGGGACGTGTCGCGTGAACCAACGAAGACATCCACTTCGGGATTGCTCGGCAACCGGATCCGCGCCGTGGTCAGGGCGCCTTCGGCTTGCGCGGTGCGTGTGCTCGCGATCAAGACATCCGGATTCTGGCGCTCCGCAAGATCGAGCACTCGATCGATCGTCAGCACTGTCTGCGATTCTGCAGCCACCGCGCAGCACAGCAGCGCAAGCGGCGCCGCACACGCGGTACGTCGAAACATATGCACTCCTCAGGACGGCCAGTCGGAACCGACTCGGCCGGTTACGCTATCGGTTGTCAGGGAAAGCGAACGTCGAGCTCAAACGTACCGCGGAGGGTGATCGAGCGTGAGCGGAGATCCAACAAGCAGCCACGCGACGGTGGCAGCGGAAATGATGGATACGTCTGCGAGCGGTTCGAGGGACAAGTGCATCACTGAGGCTTCGACACCTAGCACGCACAGGACACACGTGTGGGCCTCACCGTGTGGAACCGACTCTGTCGAGACTGGTTCGTCGCTGCTGTCAGTGCACCCGTCCGGGCAGCAGAACGTGTCCGCGCTGACGAGCAGGGTGAAGCCGGCGAGCGTGACGGCTGCGATGAACCGCAACACTCGTTCAGCATAGCATCAACCCCGCCCGCAAACAGCGACCGGACATCGCACGCCTGCAGACGGTCACGACGGGGCGATCGAGTGGGAGTGACGCATCGGCGAGCGCGCCAGGCCGTCCCGCTCGCAACGCTTCGTACGTGTTGAGGTGCACGCTTCCGGGAATGGCCCATTGGGCGCGCCCTCCGACATGCTTCACAGCTTCGTGTAGAGCCACGACTTCTCGACCCACACCTTGCCGAGATGCCAACGCCAGCTTGGTTGATGCAACGTCACCGCCGGCTTCGGCTCGGCATAGAAATCGCCGCCACCGAAACCAGCCTTGCCGCCGCCGGTTTCGATGAAGCATTCACCGTGGCCGTCGAAGCGCGCGGGCTGGACCTGGCCCGCGATGGCCTGTGCGATGTTCTCCGCCACCACCTCGGCCTCCCTGTGAGCGAAGACACCGGCCTTCGGCAGCGGCTTCCCCAGCGCCAACGGGATCGAGACGACGTCGCCGATCGCGTAGACGTTGGGCCACCGCGTCTGCAGCGTGTGGCGATCCACGGACATCCACCCGCTTTCACCGGTCAAGCCGCTGTCGCGAATCACCGCCGGTGCGCGGTGAGGCGGCACGTATGCGAGCAGGTCGAAGGCGACCTGGGCGCCGTTCGCAAACGTGAGTCGCTTCCCGTCGGCGTCCACGGCTGTTACTTGATGATCCGGGTGGTAGGGGATGCCTTTCGCGGCGAGCAACTGCGTTACCGCGCTCGAAACGTGGGGACCCGCCACACCCATCGGCGCCGGCTCGGCGGCATAGACGTCGATCTGTACAGCGTCGCGCAGCCCCTGCTTGCGGTACCAGCCATCGATGAGCATCGCGCCTTCGTACGGCGCCGCCGGACATTTGTAGGCCGGCGCAGCGGTGAGCACGACGATGCGACCGGACCGCAGATGCTCGAGAGCGGTCCAGAGCGACCGGGCACCACTGCACGCGTAGAAGTTGTGGCCCGCCTGGGCGAGGCCAGGAATCGATTCCGGGGCCAACTCGGCACCCAGCGTGATCACCAGGTAGTCGGCGGGGACTGCCTGGCCTGCAACGGTCACAATCCGCCGTTCAGGGTCGATGTGCTCGACGTTGCCGATGCGGACGTCGATGCCTTTCCGCGCCAGGCGTGCCAGTGGACGCGTAATTGCGTCAGCCGTGCGCTGCCCGACCATGAGCCACAACAGCGACGGCGCGAACACGTGATCGCGCTCGCGATCAATCAGCACGACCCGGTGCGCTTTCGGCAGGCGCTTCCGGAGCGCCCGCGCGGTTGAAACACCGCCGACGCCGCCACCGAGAATGAGAATGGTTTTCGAGTCAGCCACAGGCTCCTGATCCTTCGCTAGAACACCAGCGTGCGATCCGCCCACTGCACCCAATTGGTGAGATCTTCGAGCGAGCTCCGATGCGTGGTGTCCGTCAGCTCGGCGTCTGTAATGCCTCTTGCGTCCATGCACGTGGCGCAGACGCCAATCTCGCCCCCGTGCCGCCCGACGTTGCGCACCATGACTTCCGTGTTGTAGTACCCCTGCGGACCTTCTGATCCTTCTTCGCGCAGCTCGCCACGTCGCCGATGAGGAAGAGTCTTACGTCCTCGCCGTCGCGCTTGGACAACGAACCCGCGAGGCGAAGCGCGTTGTAGCTGCGCTCCGTGCCGTACGGGGGATCGTTCAGAATGAAAAGCGTCTTCGGCATAGACAGCCTCGAATCAGGGAGTCACGACGGGCGCCTGCAACCACGTGCCGTTCTGCTCCACCCAGTTGAAACGAGGTACCCCATCCTGTTTATGCACGATCACGTCGGTTGGCGTCAGTCCGGTGCTCTCCGGTCGCATGAAGACATCGACATCGTACGTGTGGCCATCACGCCCCTTGAAATCGGCACACGCAAAGTACCGTCCATCTGCAAGCTTGCTCAGACGTTCGCGATGCACGGTCATCAGCGTCAACCCGAGCGAGGTCTGTTGGTCCGGGTCGTGCACGGGGAACACACCACCCTGCCGAGCGGTTTCGGCCTGCACGTAAATCGTGATGGTCTGCGCCAGCGACTCCGTCGTCACCTGGGTCAAGTGGGCGAGCTCGGGATGCTCGTCCGGATCAAATCGATCACTTCCAGGGGCAGGCGTTGCACCTGCGAGCGCGTTCGGATTCGCGGAGCGTTCGCTGGACTGCGACACGGTCTGATCGGGAGCAGGCACACGCTGTTCGGGAGCCGGTGACGAGCCCCCACACGCCGCGAGAGGAACCACTGACAGGATGGTCACCAACACCAACGACGAATGAGCAACGGTCGAACAACGCATGGATGTCTCCATAAGGAATTGAGTTCGTTGGTCGGGATGGTCGATCACGAAGACACCCTCGGCGCGGGTTGACGATGGGCGGCTACGGTCTCGGCGCAGGCAGGCTCGGCTCCGCCCGTCTTCGGTGACAACGTTTCTCGCATGCGCGCCGCCGACACGACTCCGGACACAAACGTCAGCGCCGCGATGACCCACATGGCGACGTCCAGCCCGAACGCGTCTGCCGTGATTCCCGCGAGCAGCGCGCCGATCGCGTACCCGGCCGTTGGCTGCGATGCAGACGGGCTCATGGTCGTCCACCAGCGTGACGTCCGGCCCCCGTCTCAACGCGCCATCCCTGGGCACGCCATTCAGGCACACCATGTTCCAGGCGGTGTGCGCGGAAGCCCTTCCGTCGCAGCAGATCGACCGCATCGAGCGCCATCACGCAGTACGGGCCACGGCAGTACGCGACAATGTCGCGGCGTCTCGGCAACTCGCCCGCGCGCGTGCTGAGCTCGGCGAGAGGCACTGAAATAGCGCCCGGGATGTGAGCCGCCCCGTACTCCTCGCGCGGACGAACATCGATGAGCGTGACCTCGCCGGCGCGGACACGGCGCACGAGCTCGTCGCTGCCGACCGCTTCCAGCGCACCACGCTGCTCCAGGTACTGGCGCGTCACCTGCTGGACCTCTGCCAGCCGGGACTCCGCCAGGCTTCGCAAGGAGAGGAAGAAGTCGCCCACGTGCGGGTCCGCCAGTCGATACGTCACATACAAGCCGGCCTTCTGGCCCTCGACCAGGCGCGCGCGTCGGAGCACTTGCAGATGGTGAGAGGTCGTGGCGACGCTCTGGCCCGTCTGGTGGGCCAGCGCTTCGACGGTCCGGGCTCCCTGAGACAGGAGGTCGAGGAGCTCGAGACGGCTGGGGCTCGCCGTAGCCTGGCCGATGCGGGCGATCTGCTCGTAGATCGCGGCTTTCAATGACGCTGGGCGTGTCATGACAGACATACTCAAGTAATCAAATTGATATTTGAATTATGCCAAACCGCCGGTACGGCGTCAAACCGGCGTCGGCGTTCCAGCCATCGTTGCCGCGACCGGCGCCACGCGCGCGCACCGGCCAGTAGCCCTCGGTCCTGAATCAGCTCCGAGCCGCCACGCGCGGTGACGACGTCCGTGAGCCGGCCTGCCTCGAACTCGGCGAGAACGTCGATCCCGCCTGATTTCTTGAAGCGACGATTCTCAGCCTCGAGCCGTATCAGCGCTCCAGCGTGACGACGGGCTCCGGTCTTCCCTCCCACGTGAAGCGGTAGGTCTTCTCTCGCCGGACGTTCATGACGAGCGTCGGCCGGAAGCAGGCGAGGCAGGTGCCGCCCGCGTGGCGGACGCTTGGGTAGACCACACCGAGCGAGGCCGCTTCCAGGAGCCGCTCGGCGAGCGCCTGCGATTCGACGTAGCTGTCAGGATCGAGGCAGGCGCGAACGCGCCCACGGCGAAGGTCGTGAAAGCTCGCGCTGAAATCGGCCAGGTAGTCGTCGTAGGTGACCGTGTCCTCGAAGCGCCCGATCTCGGCGAGCTGCACCGACTTGTGGAAGCCCACCTCGGCCTGGGAGGTGACGAGCTCGAATGCCGCATACCATGCGCCGCGCTCCGGGCCGTTGAAGCGGCCGCCGAGCGGGTCGGCGTGGCAAAAGGGGGCATTGATGACCGCGGCGTGCGGCACGGCGAACACGAGCTCCTCGAGGCCGATGCCTGGCAGCAACTGGTGCTCCGCGAGGAGGCGATCGTTCGTGGCGGCGTCGAGCTCGACGATCGCCCGCAGGTCTGCCTCGTCTTCGGCGATCGCGACGAGCACGCTGTCGCCCCGCGGCAAGTGCCGCGACGGTACGAGGCGATGCGTGTCGAACTGCCGGACGAGCGTGACCGGCGGACGGTCCATCAGCCAGCGCGGCGCGCGTCGAGCAGGCGCCGCGCCGTCTGCATGGCGGGCAGGCCGCCGCGGATCATGTAGGCGAGCGGCGTCTCGCCGGCGAAAATTGGATGGCGATTCGGCAAGTGCACCCACCCATCGGCCAGGCTTCGAGAGTGGAGGATGCGGAGCGCCTTGAAGATGCCGATCAGATACGAGATGCGCGTGAGCCGGTCCGCGTCGAGGACGCGGTCGGCGTTCCGCTTCATTTCATAGAACGGCCCATTGCTGACGCCGCCGAGCAGGGCGCGAGCGTCCGCGTCTCGCACCTTCCAGCGCGTCATGATGTTGAAGAAGGCCTTGAGGGCGGGCGCCGAGAGACGCTCGCGTTCGCCCCGCGCGCCGAGATCCGGCGGCGCTTCCGTCCGATACCGGGTGGTGGGATACCTCAGCGCCTGTGGCATCGGCTAACTCCTGTTCAGTAGTTTATTTACTCCTAGTGTCGCTGTCAAGGCGGGCCTGAGTGGTGCTGAGAGAACGGTCAGCGCAGGAGCTGAATCAGACCGGCGAGCAGAACGGGCAGCGAGAAGAGTTCGGTGATAATCGGGAGCCAGAGCGGGCGATCGCCCGGCTGGCCGCGTCGTGGCGCAGCTTCACCGTCTTTTTCCACCTCGGGAAGAATTTCTCCAGCAGGAACCGCGTGTACTGATCCGACAGCGTGTCGTATTCGAAACTGCGATTGTCTCTCGACGTCTTCGTTCCGCCCGGCTCGATAAACACGCCGACGGTAACGAGCATGTCTTTCTTTGCGATCAGATTGTCGAAGACGGTCGGCGCCCAGGTCCTCGGCCCATTGCCGTCCTGAAAGAGCATGACGGCCGCGGGATGCTCCGCGCGATATTGCGCCGGCACGTACATCCACCAGTCGCGCTTTGTGCCGTTGAAGATCTTGCTTCCCACGGCGGCATCTGCTTCACGATCCCCTTCGGCACGCCGGGATGCTCGCGGCTGTCGGGATGCGTTTCCCACACTTCGAGCTGCGATCCACCGAAACGGCGGTTGCCAGCCTCGTAGTGCCATGTGAAAGCCGTTCCATGCGAAAGCGTTCTGACGAGCGCATAGACTTAGTGGTTCCCACCTGCGCCATCGGATAGCTGGCGTTTCCGGTGTCGCGAGCGACCCTGGGCGCGACCGCGTTGGGCGGCAGCGGCTCGGCCAACCCGAACTGCCGTCTGATGTTGAGTTCGTGCCCGTGATGAAGTTGTATGAGTCGAAGGGCTTGACGGTGTATTAAGGGAGCGCAATCACTTCGGCGTCCCCGGGCACGAGCGCATTGATCGCGACGTACACCGTGCCATTGCGATCGACGGTCGCCGCAATCGGCATGGGCAACCCGGTCGCCGCTTCCGTGCACGTCCACGTCGAAATGTCGCACGCGTTGACCGTGCCCCCGAGCCCCGGGAACGGGAACTCCACCGCCGCCCAGCTCGCTTCGTCGAGCTCAACGACGTAGAGTGTGCCGGCGGGACCGAAGGTGAGATCCACGATCGAAGTGAATCCATCGGCGACCATTGTGCATGCAGCACTGGGGCATTGCGTGTGCAGCGTGCCCGGCTCGATTCGCCAGATGCGCGACTCGCCCCTAGGGGCCGGAAATCCCTTCAGCTCGCCGACGTAATACGCGCCGTCTGGGCCGATGGCCACGCTCGTGGAAACGGGCTGTGCCGGTAGCATTGGCGGCAGGAAACAAATGAACTCGAACCCAGGCGTGAGCACCGGGCAACCCGCCAGCGTCTTGAGATCGGCGGTCGAGACCAATTCGTTCGGAAACGCCGCGATCCAGTCCACTTGACTGGCTTGATCGATCATGAGCAGGTCGTTCCCTCCGGCATCGGCAACGACGGCGATGCCGCCGTTCAATACCTCGACATCGAACGGGTTCGAGTCGACTGATGCGGGGTGTGGATTGACAGCGGCTTCGAAAGCATACAGGTCCGCAATCTGTCGCGCGCGGCCGCGCGAGACTCGGAACAGCCTGCCTGTGGTCAGTCCGGGGCCGCCACCGATGGTCGCAAACATGTCTCCCCGGCCGATGGGGGCGACGTCGGTGACGCCAGGCAGAGCGACGACCAGACTGCCAACGCCTTTCCGCAGTTCAACGATGCCATTTCCCGCGTCGGCTACCAGAAGGCTTCCGTCTGGCGCCGTGGCAAGGCCGAATAGCGGCGTCGCGAATTCGTACGAGGCAATGCCATCCGCCGCGGTGCTGGTCGTCGCCACGAGAACCAGCGCGATCAACGATGCCCTCAACCAAGCGGGATGAGCCGTGCGCGAAACCATGACGACCTCCTCGAAGAAGTCAGAAAGGGAGGGCAACTGTAACACTCGTACGGAACGGGCGTCAATCCAGAGCCCGAGGGATAAGCAGTGAGGCTTCGCGACCAAGATCACGAAACGGCACGACTGACAAAGCGATCCGACGTTCTTGTCTCGTCCGGCTAACGGATTGGCGATGAGCCGCGGCGCTTCAGATCTTACCGGCGCCGACGGCTCCATCGACGCGCTCACCCGCAGGCGAACCGCCAGCGAGGTCGGAAACCCCGAGATCTCCGTCGCGCCCATCAGGGACGGACGCTTCTAGTCGTGAAAGCTTGAGGAAACTCGATTCGGGTCAGATCTTGAACGCCTCTGCGGCCGCGATGCGCTCTCGAATCGGCGGGTGGCTGTGAAACAGCCACTGGGTCAGTCTGGATGGATCCTCTTCAGCCAGGTTCTGTTGCCCGAGGCGGCGCATGGCCGAGATGAAGGCTCGTGGATTCTTTGTCAGCTCGAGAGCAAACCGATCGGCGCGCCGCTCGTACGCACGCGACATCGCGTGCGCGGCCGGCACCATCACGATCGCCACTGCTCCGGCTGCCAGCAGCAGAAGCGGCAGGCCCGCGACGTCGTCGGGTCCGCTCAGGCCGATCCGTTCGACCGATCGCTCGAGCACCCGCCCCGCCGCGTAGAAACCCGCCAGGACGAGCGCGCCCTCGAAGGCGATGCCCTTCCAGATGTCTCCGTGCACGTGATGCGCGATCTCGTGCGCGAGCACCACCTCGATTTCCTCGTCGGAATAGTCGGCCAGCATGGTGTCGGACACGAGAATCCGCCTCGTCGAGCCGATGCCCGCCAGCGCGGCGTTCGCCTTCGTCGTCTTCTCGCCCAGGCCCCACTCGTAGGCGCCCAGCACGCGCGCGCCCGTGCGCTCGGCGAGCGCGACGAGCCGCGCGCGCAGCGTGTCCTTGCCGAGCGGCTTGATGGTGTAGAAGATCGGTACGATCACGACCGGCGCCAGATTCGTCAATCCGACGATGACGAGCGCGAACATCAGGCCGGCCGGCAGCCACCACTGCCCGGGAGACAGACGGATGAAGCCATACACCAGGCTCGCGGCGCCGGCACCAAGGATGAGACCGATCGCGAGCGACTTGGCCTGATCCTTCAGCCAGCCGCGGATGTGCTCTTTCGACAGCCCGTAGCGCCGCTCGATCACGAAGCCACCGTAAAAGGCCAGTGGCAAGCTCGCCAGCTCCGTGATGACGGTCAGCCCGGCCACGTAGAAGACGACCGTCGCGGCCGCGGTCCAGCCCGCCGGGAGCGGCGTCGCCAGCGCGTGCGCGCCGTCTCTCAGCGAGGCGCTCACGCCCGTGGCGAGCAGGCCGGTCAGCAGGACCACGCTCCACGCGAGCGAGACGAGGCCGACGCGGCGCTTCAGGCGCTGATACCGACTGGCCCGGTCTTCGTTCATGGGCGCTTGATGGGTTCGGCGTTCTTCGTGCGAGGTTCGGCGTTCTTCGTTCGAGGTTCGGCGTTCTGCCCGCGGGGTTCGAGGTTCGGGGCGAGGATTGCCTGGTTCGGGCCGCCAAGTTCGGGGTTCTGCGTTCGAGGCTCGACGTTGGAGGTACCCGAGTCGACGACGATGTTGCCGTTGACCACAACGAGCTCGATCGGCGTGCCGCCGGCGTTGAGGCGTCCCCGGACGCGCCGGGCTGTCTGATCGCCCAGGCGCTCGAGCTCGAGCGCACTGACGTCGATCGTGCCGTTCGTCGCCGAGGCGTTCAGGTTCGCGTTGGCGGTGTCTGGCAGCGTGAGCCGCAGGCTGCCGTTGGTGACGCGGATGTCCACCAGGTCGGCTTTGAACGAGCCGAGCGCGATCTTCACGGGACCATTCGCCCAGCGCGCCTCGACGCCGCCGCCGAGATCCTCGCCAGTCACGCCCCCGTTCGATCCGTTGAGGATCACACGGCCGCCCAACCCCCTGACGTTGATCGATCCGTTGACGGAGCGGAGACGCACGAGCGCAGACCTCGGCGCACGCACGTGGTAATTGACTTCGACGGTCACGCCGATGACGATGCCGCCGAGCGGCTCGGTCCGAAGGGCCACGGTCTCCGGTCCGACGTCCTCCTTGATCGTGATGCGGGGCAGAATCTCGGCGGCGGCGGCATCGTTGACGGCGTGCGCGATCCGCTCCGCTCGTACATTCACGGTCGTGCCGTCCGCGGCCTCGACATCCACCGTGCCGTTCCGCGCGTTGATGCTGACTTCGCCCCCCTCAGCCAGCGTGTAGCTTCGGGTCCATTCATCGGCGGCCCGACCGCTCATCCTGGTGGCGTTGCTCGGAATGCGGCACCCCGCGGAGAACAGGACGGCTAACACGAGCATTGCAGAATTGCAGAATGGCAGAATGACAGAAAGGAAGGAAAGAAAGCCAGAAAGAGCGGAACGGTCGGACGAGGCAGAAAGTGAAGACGCGTCAGATCCTTTCTGCAATTCTGCAATCCTGCAATTCTACAATTCCGACCGTTCAGTTCAGCTGGACAGAGATCAGCTTCGACACGCCGGGCTCCTCCATCGTCACCCCGTAGAGCCGATCGGCGATCTCCATGGTCTTGCGGTTGTGCGTGATGAGGATGAACTGCGTGTGCGAGAGCATCGCGCGCAGCATCTCGACGAACCGTCCGATGTTGGCGTCGTCGAGCGGCGCGTCGATCTCGTCGAGCAGGCAGAACGGGCTGGGCTTGTACCTGAAGAGGGCGAACATCAGCGCGATCGCGGTCAGTGCCTTTTCGCCGCCCGAGAGCAGCTGCACGCTCTGCAGGCGCTTGCCCGGGGGCTGCGCGATGATCTCGATGCCGCTCTCGAGCGGGTCGTTCTCGTCGAGCAGCGTGAGCCCCGCGCGCCCGCCGCCGAAGAGCGTGCTGAAGGTGTTCTGGAAATTGTGGTTGATGGCGGCGAAGGCCTCGGCGAAGCGCGTGCGCGTGGTTTCGTCGATGCGCTTGATGGCCTGGCTCGTCTGCGCGATCGAATCCACGAGATCCTTCCGCTGTGTCGTGAGGAAGGCGTGGCGCGTTTCGAGCTCGTCGAACTGCTCGATGGCCATCATGTTCACCGGGCCGAGGCGATCGACTTTCGCTCGTAGCGCGGTAATCGCCTCTTCCGCCGTGAACCTCCGTCGCTCGGCCGCGAGCACCGCCACGCCAGGGTTCGTACCCTCCGGCCCCCCGCCTTGCGACTGCTGACCGGCGACTGCGTCCGGCGACTCCTGACTGCCGACTGCCGACTGAAGACTGGCGACTGCGTCCGGCGACTCCCGACCGCCGACTGCCGACTGGAGACTGGCGACTTCCTCGTCGGTCTCTTCCGCGCAAATCACCTGCGCGTCCGGCGTCAGCTCGCCCGCGGCTTCTTCTGCCGCCACCTGCGACAGCACGTCGTCGAGCGACGCCTGAACGGTGTCGAGGCAGATTTGGGCCAGATGGGCGAGATCGCTCTCGGCCGTCGCCCGCTGGATGTCGATCTCGGCGACGGTCGCGCGAAGCAACTCGAGGGCGCCGCGCGCGGTGCGGATCGCCGCTTCGAGCTGGTCGGCCCTGACCCGCAGGGTGGCTGCCAAATCGTCGGCCGCCACCACGTCCTGGCGCAGCGTTCCGAGCGTCAGGATATCGGCGTCGAGCAGGCGCGCGCCGTCGACGACCGCGGCGCGCAGGAGGTCCGCGCGACGCGCCGCCTCTTCGGATTCGGCCGCGAGCGCGGCGGCGCGAGCCTCGAGATCGGCAAAAGCTTCCTCGAGCCGCTGGACTTCGGCCTGAAGCGCGGCGGCGCGCTCGACGAGCGCGGCATGCGACGCCCCGGCATCCGCGGTGCGGCGGCTCAAATCGTCGGCCGCGTCGCGCGCTTCGAACAGGTGGCGTTGCGCGAGGGTGAGCCGCTCGTCGGCGGCGCGCTGCTCGCCCTCCAGCCTGACGATCGACGCGCGCGCTTCTTCCTGGCGGCGATCCAGCGCGTCGCGCTCGTCGTCAGCCTGACGACGCTCGAGCGCGAGCTGCTCGTGCTTCTGGACCAGCCGTGAGCGCTCGGCGCCCGCGTGCTGCAGCTCGGACTCGAGCCCGACAATGGCCATTTCCTGTGCGTGGTACTCGGCGTTCAGCGCAGAGATGGCGTGGGACGCCTGGGCGATGGTCGCCTCGAGGCCGGAGGTTTCCTCGGCCAGGCGGACGAGCCCTTCGCGCTCGCCCTCGATCTGGGCCCGGAGATCCCGAATCGCCCGCTTGGTTTCGAGAATCCCTCGGGCTTCTGCCGGGTGACCGCCCGTCACGAGGTGCACACCGCGAAACACCTCGCCGGCGGTGGTCGCCACGGGCCGGGGCGACGTGCGGCTCGCGTCCGCGGCCCTGGCGAAGGAGTCTGCGATCCACGCATCGCCCACGGCGCGTCGAATCGCGCCCGCGTACGGACCGTTGACGCGGACGACCGAGGCGAGAGACACGAGGCCATCGGGAACGACGCCCGGAGCCGGCGCCACCTGCGCCCCCGGGACCTCGCCCGCGATCAGAAACCCGCACCGTCCGGCGCCCTGCTCCCGCACCAGCTCGAACCCGGCCTGGGCCTGCTCCGCGCGCTCGACGATGATGTGCTGGAGGAGGTCGCCGAGGCAGGCTTCAACGGCGCGCTCGTAGCCGGCCTCGACGTCGAGAAAGTCGGCGACCGCGCCGCGCTGGCCCACCTTCCCGTTGGCCTGCGCGAGCATCGCGCGCGCAGCGTCGCCGTATTCGGTGCGCGCCGCCTCGATCTCTTCGAGCGATGTGCTGCGAGCCTCGAGACCCGCGAGGCCGTGTTCGCGCGCACGGACCGATCGCGCACGCCACTCGTGCTCGATGCGCGCGCTCGCGAGCGCCGATTCGCGCGCGGCCCGCGCGGTGCGCGTGGCCTCGAGCGCCGACTGCGCACGCCGCAGTCCCTCGGACGCCGCCGAGTGATCGCCTGAGACGCGATCGGACTCGATTCCGGCGTCGTGGGTTTCGACCTGCAGCTTGGAGAGGATTTCGCCGACGCGCTCCCGAGCGGCCGCGGCGTGCTCGAGCGAATGGCGAAGCGCGGTGGCGGCATTGATCGCCGAGAAGACTTCGCTCCTGGCAGCCTCGACATCGGCCTCCAGGCCTTCGATGCCGCGATGGGCCGATTCGTAGGCGCTGGATTCGGACACGAGCATCGCCGCCGCCCGGTCGCGCTCGAGGTTCGCCTCGAGCGCGGCGGCGCGGCGCGCGGCCAACGTCGCGCGCGCGGGTTCGCGCCGGATGTCGAGTGCCTCGAGCTCGGAAGCGATCGCCCCGAGCCTTGCCCCTCGCAGCTGAATCTGTTCTTTGTCGAACGCCATCTGCTGCTGGCGGGTATTGATGCCGAGCTCGCAGGCGTGCACGGCCTCGCGGCGCCCCGTGGCACGCGATTCCGCCTCGACGAGCTCGATGCGCACGCGCCCCAGATCCGACTCGACCTCGGCCAGTCCCGCCGCCGACACGCCCTCGCGCATTCGTGCGGCGCCGAGCCGCGCCCGGGCCGACTCGATCGTCTCGGCCAGCTGCCGGTACTTGCGCGCGAAGAGCACCTTTTCCCACCGCCGCAGCTCGTCTCGCAGCTTCTGGAACCGGCGGGCCTTGGCGGCCTGGCGCTTGAGCGTCCCGCGCTGCTTGTCGACCTCGAACACGATGTCGTCGACGCGCGTCAGGTTCTGCCGCGCCGCCTCGAGCTTCAGCTCCGCCGAGCGCCGGCGTGCCTTGTACTTGGTCACGCCCGCCGCTTCCTCGATCAGCTGGCGCCGATCGGTCGGCCTCGTGCTCAAGATCATCCCGATCTTGCCCTGCTCGATGATCGCGTAGGCCTTGGCCCCGAGTCCTGTATCCATCAGCAGCTCGTGCACGTCGCGCAGCCGGCAGATCTGGCCATCGATCAAGTACTCGCTCTCGCCCGAGCGGTACAGACGGCGCGTCACTTCCACTTCGCGCGCCACCGACTGGATCAATTCCTCCGATTCGGCGCGGCTGAGGCCCGCCGCAGCCGACGTCGCTGTGTCAGGGGCGACCAGCAACGGTCCGCCGTCGGCCGCATGAACGCCGATCGCTCGGCCGTGGCCGTTGCCGGGCGGGTGATGTCCGTTGCCGTTCCCATGGCCGTTCCCGTGCGCCGGCCCGCTCTCGGCGGCGAACACGGGGCCCGTGACGGTTTTCAGCACGCCGCTGAAACGCAGCCGCACTTCCGCCGCCGCTGTCGGCTTGCGCGCGTCGCTCCCGCTGAAGATCACGTCCTCCATCCGCTCGCCGCGCAGGCTCTTGGCGCTCTGCTCGCCCATCACCCAGGTGATGGCGTCGGCCACGTTGCTCTTGCCGCAACCGTTTGGACCGACGATCGCGGTGACGCCCTTGTCGAACGCCAACTCGGAGCGATCGGAGAACGATTTGAAACCGTTTATTTCAAGACGTTCGAGACGCATAGACACACCAGATTCCGGCCGCGGGCAGATGCCGCGGATTGCCAGCCGGCTCGCTGTGCGCGAGATCCGGACTCTTCCAAGACCGAGCGGCTCTGGCTGGGAGGCAAAAGCGACGACGAACGGTTGCGGCCCTTCGTCTCCCACATCCGCAACGTCGGGCCAAGGCCGAACGCCACGGCAGATGCAATCAGGAGACGGCCCCGGGCTCGCAAGCGGTCGTCAGTGTACCAAGGGCTACTTATAGCGGGCAAGGACAAAGTGCGACCCAACGTGTTGTGGTCGCGCGGCTGACAGAATTTTGGGGCTTTGCCTTAGGACGGAGTCCCTAGTTGGCCGCGCGCGTCGACCCACCGCCGAGGGTGAGCAACTTTTCGGCCTCGGCGAACGTCGTGAGACCGAGTTGCGCCTGCGGGTCGACTTCGATCAGGTGGCGTTTCGCCGCGGAGAGACCGAACACGGCTTCGTCGATGCGATACCGCAACATGCCCTTGATGAAGGTCAGGTCCTTCCGAAACGCGTCGTCGTCGATCCGAACGCGGTTGGCCTGCAGCTGCTCCCGGAAGTCGGCCACCATGGCCTCGTCAACGGCAAATTCTCGCGCGACGACGCGGCGCCCCGTCGCCGGTTGGGCGATGCGTGTGTCGCCTTCCGCCCCGAACTTGATGGCGTAACTCTCGAACTCACCGCGGTTGTACAGCATGCGCCCGAACGCGGTCGGGTTGAAGCCCTCGATCGGCCCCGCCAGGAACTTGTCGGGCTCGATGCCGCCACCGCTGTACACGGCACGGCCCGCGTCCGTGCGCTTGAGGTCGCTCGGATCGTGGGCCTTGTTCGCCTCCTGGTCGCGCGTTCGGTAGCTGAGGTACTCGTCGAAGGTCGTGTCCCACGGCCGCTGAATGAGCCGGCCACTCGGCGTGTAGTAGTGCGCGGTCGTGAGCGCGAGGCCAGCGCCCGAGCTGATGCGATACACCGACTGCACGAGCGCCTTGCCGAACGTCGATTCGCCGACGATGTACGCGCGGTCGTGGTCCTGGAGCGAGCCGCTCACGATCTCGGTCGCGCTCGCGCTGTTGCGGTTGACCAGCATGACCACCGGAATGCTTTGGAACTCGCCTTCCGCGGTCGCACGGTAATCCTGATCGGAATTCGTAATGCGGCCGCGCGTGTAGACAATCATCTTGGTGCGCGGGAGAAACTCGTTCGACACCTTGATCGCCTGGTCGAGCGGCCCGCCGGGGTTCTCGCGCCCATCGAACAACAGGCGCTTCATGCCCTTCGCGGTGAGCTCCTTCAGCGCCGCCTTCACCTCGCGATCCGTGTTCTCGCCGAATTCCCTCATCTGAATGTAACCGGTCGTCGCGTCGATCATGAAGTACGCCGGCACGGTCAGGAGGTGGACCTCGTCGCGGTTGAGATCGATGGGAATCAGCTGCTCGTAGCCGCGGCGCCGAATGCCGAGCTGAACCGGCGTGCCGCGGGCGCCGCGCAGGCGGCTCTGGGCCTTCTCGATCGTCCAGTCCTTGGCGCTCTCGGCGTCGACCGTGGCGATGACGTCGCCGCGGCGCATGCCCGCGCGGTACGCGGGAGAGCCCTCGAAGACCGTCGCGGCCGTGATGTTGCCGTCTAACGCCGTGATCTGGATACCGATGCCGTAGTAGCGACCCTCCTGCCGCTCCCGCATGCGGGCGTATTCGTTCGGATCGAAAAAGCTCGAGTGGGGATCGAGCGTGCCCAGCATGCCGCGAATCGCGCTGTAGACCACGCGGTCGGAGTCGACGTTGTCGACGTAGCTCGATTGAATGGCGCTCAGGGCCGCGGTGAACGTTTTGTACCGTTCCGGCACGCGCTCGTCGGTCGCGAGCACGCGCGGGCCGAACAGCCCGCCGACCAGCGCGGACACCACGAGGGCGAGGAGCACGACGGAAAACGGTCGTAAGCGGCGCATGCCTCGCATGCTAGCAGATAAATTCATCATCAGCAACGACTTCTGGGGATCCGGGGGTGGGATCTTCTTGACCCGTCGGACCCGTGGTTCCTATAATTGACCCTGGCGGTTCTACGGGCGGTTTAGCGCGAGGAGACCCTTATGTTTGGCAATCTCGGGATGGGCGAGCTGATCGTTATTTTCACGATCGCCCTCATCATTTTTGGGCCCCGCAAACTGCCCGAGCTCGGACGGTCGTTGGGCAAGAGCCTGGCGGAGTTCAAGAAGGCCTCCAACGAGCTGCGGAATACGCTCGAGGAGGAGATCCGGGTGGAGGAGCAGCGGGAATCCGCAAAGATTCCAGCGACGCCCACTCCCCCGTCGCCTGCCGCGCCTGCCGAGGCGCCGGCCGAGGCGCACACGGCCGATCACAGCGCCTAGCCCCGACACGGCGCCAATGGCTCTCGTGCCCTTTCCGGGCTCCCAATCCACCGCGCTTCAGCGCCCGCCAGAAGAAGAGGACGACGACCTCTCACTGGTGGGCAAGATGTCGTTTCTGGAGCATCTCGACGAGCTCCGGAAGCGCGTCATGCACGCCGCCATCGGGATTGTGGTCGGCGTCGTCGTGGGCTTTACGTTCCACCAGTGGCTCTACGACTTCATCCTCCAACCGACGCGCCGGGTGCTGCCCGCAGGCAGTCATCTGATCTACACACAGCCAGCCGAAGCCTTTTCGCTGCACATTCAGATCGCGTTGATCGCCGGCGTCGTGATTTCATCGCCGTACATCATGTATCAGGTGTGGCGGTTCATCGCGCCAGGGCTGTACGCGAACGAGAAGAAATTCGCCATTCCTTTCGTGGTGCTGTCCTCGCTCGGCCTCGTGGCCGGCGCGGCGTTCAACCACTACATCGCGTTTCCATTCATGATCGCGTTCTTCGGCACCTTCAGCTCGCCCGATCTGCAGTTTCTTCCGGCCCTCACGCCCGTCTGGTCGATGTACATGAAGTTCCTCGTGGCGATGGGACTCACCTTCCAAATGCCGACAGTCGTGTACTTCCTGGCTCGGATGCAGCTCGTGACGGCGCGGTTTCTCGCGAAGCACCTCAAGTACGCGGTGCTGATCATCTTCGTCCTCGCGGCCGTGGTCACGCCCGGAGGCGATCCGGGGACGCAGGCGGTGTTTGCCGCGCCGATGATGGCGCTGTATCTGCTGAGCATCGGCATCGCCTGGATTGTGGGGCCGAAGTCGGCCAAAACCGACCAACTCCTTGATTGACGTCGGGTACACGTCCGCCCTACTATTGGACGGGTTCGTCGCTGCACCGCTCGGAGGTTTCAGCCTGATATGAAGACTTCGCTTCGCTTCCTGGGGCTCACCACCCTCTGCCTGGTCTTGGCCGCCACAGCGGGCGCCCAGACGTCGTCGACAACAGGTTCCGACGAAACGACGCGCCCGGCCACAACGACCTTCGACGGCGATACGGGCCTCTGGTATGTGCCGACGGCCGAAACGCTCGCACGCGGCGCGTTTTCCGCGAGCGTGTTCAGAGCCGGCACCAACTACATCGAGGGATTCAGCAACGTCTCGGATATCGCCGGCACCTTCTCGTACGGCATCTATCGCGGCGTGCAGTTGTTCACCTCGTTCAAGTTCGACACCCGAATCGATCGCGACCTGCGCCCGTTGTTTTCGTCGACGGCGAACGCGGTCGACGTGGGCGGCGTGATGCCGCGGTATCCGCTCGTCGCCGACGGTTGGAGCGGAGACAACATCGGCGACTGGACGGTGGGCCTCAAGATCAACTTCCTGAACGAGGAGCAGCAAAAGCCGGTGTCGGCGGCCCTCCGCGCCTCGTTCAAGATTCCGACCGGTGACGAAGAAGCCGGTGTGAGTACCGGCCAGGTCGACACCTTCTTCGACTTCGTCCTCAGCAAGGAAGCCCGGCAGACGATCGAGCTCGCCGGATACGGCGGCGTCGCGGTGCGCGGCGAACCCGACGGCGTGAGCCTGAGCAACGGCCTTCGGTGGGGCTTCGGCGTCGGGTATCCGTCCCGGACACCGGTGAGGTTCACTGGCGAAATCACCGGCGAAGTGCCCTTCGACGACACGGTGACCCTGACGCGCACCATCGTCGGCTTCGATGGCAGCCGCGCGCCAACGTCTTCGGTGTCGCACAAGTATACCGGGGCCACGATCGGCCTCACCTATCAGCACCTGAACGGCTTCTTCCTGGGCGGCGGCGTGACCTGGAATATGCCGAGCGAGGACCGCAATCGACCTGGCTTCGTCACCGACGAACCGGACGAGAGCGGCGACTTCCTCGACTATCAGTTCCGGCTCGGGTTCTCGCCGGGCGTGCGCAAGTACGTGCCGCCGCCGCCCCCACCGCCGCCCCCGCCGCCCCCGCCACCGCCGGCCAACCGCCCCCCGACGGTCACTGCCCGGTGTGAGCCGTGCACGGTGGAAGCGGGACGGACCTCGACGGTGACCGCCACCGCGCAGGATCCCGATGGCGATACGCTGACGTACCGTTGGACCGCGCCGTCGGGCACGCTGCAGCAGCCCGCGGATCGTCAGACGCTCTGGACCGCGTCGCAGCAGGAAGGCCCCGTGCAGTTGACCGTCACGGTCAACGACGGGAAGGGCGGGACCGCGAATGCCACGACGGTCATTCAGGTGATGCGGCCTCCGCCGGTTGTCGAGCTGACATTCGAGGACGTCTACTTCGACTTCGACCGTTCGTCCCTGCGTCCCGAGGCACTGCGCCTTCTGGACGACGCGGTGGCGAAGCTGCAGGCCAACGCGACGAGAAACATCATCATCGAGGGGCACACCTGCAACATCGGCACGGCCGAGTACAACCTGGCGCTCGGCGAGCGCCGGGCCACGAGCGTCCGCGACTACCTGACCTCGCGGGGCGTGCCGGCCGGCCGCCTCGAAATCCGGAGCTACGGCGAGGAGCGGCCGAAGTTCGACAACGCGCGCGAGGAGACACGCCGGCTCAATCGCCGCGCCGCGCTCGTGGTCCGCGTTCAGTAGCGCGACTCGCGACGCGTGACTAACGACTATCGACTAACGACTATCGACTAGTACGCTTTGGCAAACCAGGCTTCAGCCGCGGCAGGACTGTCGCAGCGGACGCAGGCACCGGTGGGCGTGGCACTGCCGAGGGGCATGTTGCGGAGTGTGGCCTGCGTGTCCGTCTTGATCTGAGCTTCGCAGGCGGCCGAACCGCACCACGAAGCGACCACGAAGCCGGGGCGGCCTTCCATCAACTTCTTGAATTCCTCGTAGCTCGACGCGCGCCGGGTGCGATCGTCCCTGAACGCGCGCGCGCGATCGAACAGCGTACGCTGGACGTCGCCGAGGAGCTCCTTGATCCGACCGGCCAGACCCTCCATCGGGACGCCGATCTTCTCGCGCGTGTCACGCCGCGCCACGAGCACCTGTGATTTCTCGATGTCCCTCGGACCGATTTCGAGCCTGAGCGGCACGCCGCGCAGCTCCCATTCGGCGAACTTCCAGCCCGGCCGTTCGTCGCGCTCGTCGAGCGTCACGCGAATGCCGGCCGCCGCGAGCCCGGCCTTGATCTCCTGGGCTTTCGGCAGAACGGTTTCCCGCCAGTTGTCGCGCCCGATGGGCACGACCACGACCTGATAGGGCGCGATGAGCGGCGGCAGGATGAGGCCGCTGTCGTCGCCGTGCGTCATGATCACGGCGCCGACCAGACGCGTGGTCACGCCCCACGACGTGCCCCAGACATGCTGAACGGACTTGTCGCGCGCCTGGAAGGTGATGTCGAAGGCCTTGGCGAAGTTCTGACCCAGATTGTGCGACGTGCCCGCCTGCAGGGCACGGCTATCGCCCATGAGGGCCTCGATCGAATAGGTTCGCAGCGCGCCCGCGAATTTTTCGCTCTCCGATTTGCGTCCCTTCACGACGGGCATGGCCAGGATCGTCTCGCACACCTCGGCGTACAGGTCGAGAATCTTCAGGGTCTCCGCTTCGGATTCGGCCTCGGTCTCGTGAGCCGTGTGTCCCTCCTGCCAGAGAAACTCGGTCGTGCGGAGGAACGGTCGCGTCACCTTTTCCCAGCGCACCACGTTCGCCCACTGGTTGATGAGGATCGGCAGGTCGCGCCACCCCTGCACCCACTTGGCGTACATCGTGCCGACGATCGCCTCCGAGGTCGGTCGCACCACGAGCCTCTCTTCCAGTTCCTCGCCGCCGCCGTGGGTCACGTAGGCCACCTGCGGTGAAAACCCCTCCACGTGCTCGGCCTCTTTGTGGAGCAGGCTTTCGGGAATGAACAGGGGAAAGTAGGCGTTGACGTGGCCCGTGGCTTTGATGCGCACGTCGAGCGCCTGCTGGATGAGCTCCCAGATCGCGTAACCGTAGGGCCGGATGACCATGCACCCCTTGACCGGCGAGTAGTCGGCGAGCTCGGCCCGCCGCACGACGTCGAGGTACCACTGGGAAAAATCCTCGGAACGGGGCGTGATCTCGGTGACGAAACCTTCGTGCTTATTGGCCATAGAAGTCGCGTCGATCGACGAGATGGACCTTCCAGTGTAGATCGTCCCGCGCGGGAAAGTCCTCGCGGAAGTGCCCGCCGCGGCTTTCCTCGCGGCGCAGGGCGGCACGCGCGATGAGACGCGCAACGGTGAGGAGGTTGAAGCGCCGCCACCAATCGGCGCCGGTCGGGCGTGTCTGGCGCAGGAGGTCGCCGAGCGCCGCGTAAGCCGCGTCGAGAGTGCGCGCCGCAGCCGTCAGGCCCTCGCGGGTCCGGAACAGGCCCGCCGACTGCCACATCAAGTCGCGGACGACCGTGATGTCGAGGCTGGAGACTGAAGGCTGGGGGCCAGGGACGTGCGCCTCAAGCCCCGAGCCTCCAGCCTCGACGCGGTCGGGTTTCTTGACTGCCGCGCTCGGGGGCTGGAGCATCGCGATCGCCGCACGGGCGCCGAACACGAGGCCTTCGAGCAGGGAATTACTCGCCAGGCGGTTCGCGCCGTGGACGCCCGTGCACGCCGCCTCCCCCGCCGCGTACAGCCCGGCAATCGAGGTGCGGCCCCATTCGTCGGTGTCGATGCCGCCCATGAGGTAGTGCGCCGCCGGGCCGACGGGAATCGGGTCGGTGGCCAGATCGAGCCCGACTTGGCGGCACATATCGGCGATGGTTGGAAACCGCTCGCGAATTCGCGACGGGTCGAGGTGTGTCAGGCGGAGGAAGACCGGGCCGCCCGTGCGCTCGGCTTCCCTGGCGATGCCGCGCGCCACGACGTCGCGCGGCGCGAGATCGCCGTCAGCGTGATAGCGAGGCATGAACGCCTCGCCCGCGCTGTTCACCAGACGGGCGCCCTCGCCGCGAATCGCCTCGGACATGAGGAACCGCGGCGCGCCCGGCACGTTGAGAGCGGTCGGATGAAACTGCACGAATTCGAGGTCGGCCACACGCGCGCCCGCGTGATAGGCGAGCGCCACGCCGTCGCCTGTGGCCACGCCCGGATTCGTGGTCTCGCGAAACACCTGGCCCGCGCCGCCGGTGGCCAGCAGCGTTGCGCTCGCACGGGCTTCCTGCTCGACGCCCTCGCTGTCGAAGTATCGGACGCCGCGCGCCACGCCTCCTTCGACGATGATCTCGGTGACGAGCGCGTGGTTGATCGTCTCGACCGAGTGCAGACCCACTGTGCGGGCCCACAACGCGCGACCGATCTCACGTCCCGTGGCGTCGCCCGCATGCAGCACGCGCCGCACGCTGTGCACGGCCTCGAGCGCCAGCGCGGGACGCCCGTCGCGATCGCGATCGAAGCCGACCCCCCAGTCGACGAGCTCGCGGACGTCGCGCGGGCCGTCTTCGACGAGCACCGACACCGCGGTCTCGTCGCACAGGCCGTCGCCCGCGCGTATGGTGTCGGCCGCGTGGAGCGCGGGGCTGTCGCCAGGACCGATGGCCGCGGCAATGCCGCCTTGCGCGTAGCCCGTGTTGCTTTCGGTCGCCGCCGCCTTGGTGAGCACCAGCACCCGGCCAGACGGCGCGAGGGCGATGGCGGCACGCAAGCCGGCGATGCCGCCGCCCACGATCAGAAAGTCGGTGGTGATCACGCCAATGGGTACTCGACGTTTGCTATCCTAGACATCTTCCAAGGCCATGATCGTGACACGTAATTGTTTACCGCCTTCGATCCATTAGCGGTAAACAATTACGAGCGATCCCAACCCATGACCATCACGCGCATCGACGTCCCGACCCCATCCCGCCGGTACGTAATCTCGCTCGGCCACGGCATCCTCGATCGCCTGCCGCGGCTGCTCGATGAAGCCGGCGCGCCGGGGCGCCGTTTTGTCGTCTCGAGCCCGCTCATTTGGCGCTTTCACGGCTCGCGGCTCGCTCGCGCGGGGTTCGGCGAGCCGATTCTCGTGCCCGACGGCGAGCGGTTCAAGACGCTCCAGACCGTCTCGCGCGTCTATGAAGCGCTCATCCACGCGAACGCGGAGCGCCAGTCGACGCTCGTCACCTTCGGGGGCGGCGTCATCGGAGACATGGCGGGATTCGCCGCTGCCAGTTACCTGCGCGGCATCGCGCTCGCACACGTGCCGACGACCCTCCTCGCGCAGGTCGACGCCTCGATTGGCGGCAAGGTGGGGGTGAACCACGCGCTCGGCAAGAACCTGATTGGAGCGTTTCACCAGCCGCACGCCGTCGTCATCGATCCGTCGGTGCTCGCCACGCTGCCCCGCCGCGAATTCCGCGCCGGCCTGTATGAGGTCATCAAGTACGGGATGACCTCGAGCCCGGATCTCTTCGATCGCGTCGCGCGCGAGCGGACCACGATCTTCGCCAGGAACGAGGACGCGCTCTCCGCCGTCATCGCCGACTCGTGCCGCATCAAGGCCGCGGTCGTCGCCGCCGACGAGCGGGAGGCCGGACCGCGCCGCATCCTCAATTTCGGGCACACGGCCGGCCACGCCGTGGAGTCGGTGACGAAGTATCGCAAGTTCCGCCATGGCGAGGCCGTGGCCTACGGGATGCGGGTCGCCGCCGAGCTGGCCGTACACCGGGGCGCGCTCGCCGATCGCGACAGAAAGGCCCTGGCCGACCTCATCGCGAGCCTGGGACCGCTGCCGCCAATCGCCGACATCCCGACATCGGAGATGCTCGACGCCATGCGGCACGACAAGAAGATGGTCAACGGCCGGCTGCACGTCGTGCTGCCGACCGCCATCGGCGCCACGGCCATTGTCGATGACGTGACCGAGAAGGAGATGAAGGCCGCGTTGGGGCGTGTCGGCTTCAAGAAGTAGCGAGCGCTTCCAGCCCGTGCTCGCGCAGCTTGCCCAGCAATTGTTTGTAGCTGATCTGCAGCATCTCGGCGGCATGGCCGCGGTGGCCGCCGGCGTCCCCGAGCGTCTGCGCGATCTTCCGCTTCTCGGCTTCGGCGATCACCCGCCTGGTGGCGGCCGCCAGCGAGCCCGAGAGATCGATCTGGCTCCACGCGCTGTCGACCTGCGTGGCCGGCGCGGCGTCCCGCCGGAACGACAGGTTCAGGTGCCGCCCGTGAATCGTGTCGCCGTCGGTGAGAATCACGGCCCGCTCGATGCAGTTCTGCAGCTCGCGCACGTTGCCCGGCCACGGATACGCGCGGAGCTCGTCGATGGCCGTGTCCGCCAATGCGAGGGGCTTCTTGTTCAAGTCCCTGCAGAACTTCTCGATGAAGTGCCGCGTCAGCATCGTGATGTCACCCGGGCGCTCGCGGAGCGGCGGGATCGTGATGGGGAACACCGACAGCCGGAAATACAGATCCTCGCGGTACTGGCGCGCCGCCACCGCGGCCTTCAGGTTGCGGTTGGTGGCCGCGACGACCCGTACGTCCACCCGCAGGAGCGCCGTGCCGCCGACGCGCTCGAAGGCCTTCTCCTCGAGCGCGCGCAGGATCTTGGCCTGCAGCGACAGCGGCAGATCCCCGATCTCGTCGAGAAACAGCGTGCCTCGATGCGCCAGCTCGAACCGGCCGGGCTTACGGGCGGAGGCGCCCGTGAACGCGCCCTTCTCGTGTCCGAACAGTTCGGTCTCGAGGAGCGTCTCGGGAATCGCCGCACAGTTGATGGCGACAAACGGACCGTCGGCGCGCGGGCTGAGCACGTGCAACGCGCGCGCGAACAGTTCCTTGCCCGTGCCGCTCTCGCCCTCGAGCAGTACCGTCGCATCGGTGGACGCCGCGCGCTGGAGCGCCACCGTCACCTGCTTGAGCTTGGGATCCTCGCCGACGATCTGCGGCGCGCCACGACGCGCGGCCAGCTCTTCCTTGAGCAGGATGTTCTCGGTCGCGAGCCGGCGCTGCGCCAGCGCGCGCTCCACCATCAGCAGCAGATGATCGGGGTCGACCGGCTTGGCGAGAAAATCGAGTGCGCCGTCCTTGATGGCCCGGACGGCATCCTGGATCGTGCTGAAGGCCGTCATCACGATGACGGGCAGCTCGGGATCGATCTCCTTGGCGGCGCGCAGCACGCCGAAGCCGTCGCCTTCGGGCAGCCGCAGATCCGACAGCACGACGCCCGGCCGCGACGAACCGAGCACCCGCACCGCCTCGGGCTCGTCGCGCGCTTCGAGCACGGCGTGGCCCTGCGCCTCCAGCGCGTGCCGGAGCATCGCCCGCAGCGAATCTTTGTCTTCGACGAGGAGAATGGGCGGATCGGCGGTGCGCAGCGACACTACCGCAGCCAGCCTGGCGGCACGTTGGCTCGGCGGGCTTCTTCTTCGAAATCCGCGATCGCTTTCTGATCGGTCTCAATCTGCTTCTGGAGCCGCGCCAGCTCGGACATCGCGCGGTTGCGATCCTGTTCGATGACCGAGCGCTGGGCCGGATCATCCCGGTTCACGAAATCCGTCGTGAGGCTGTTGACCTGGGTCTGCACGGCCGTCGCCAGCGCCCGGTCCTGATCGAGCTGCCCACGCAGATCTTTGAGTTTGGTGCCGTAGTACGCCTCGTCCTTGGCCCCGCCTGCCGGCGCCGTTTGACCCGTCTGACCGCCGGTCGCGCCGGCCGTCGCGCCGGTCGCCGCGCCCGCCGCTGCGCCCGGCGTTGGGGCGGTCGCGCCTCCCCCCGACCCGGAAGGCGCGGTGGCCGCCGGCACGTTGCCGGCGTCGGCGTTCGTGTAGGTCTTCGTGCCCTTTTGGGCGGCCTTGCGAGACTCCTCGACCTTCTGCGCGAGATCGGCCAAGGTCTGCGCCGAAACGGGCGCGGCACCGGCCCCGACCCCAATCACAGAAAAACCAACGACGGCGGCGATAAGGTGCATTCTCATGGCGTTGTCCAATCTATCGGCCCTAGTTCGATCCTAATTAAGCCTGGGCGGGCGGTCAACCTGGGCTATTGTCAGGGCTCGAGGCTCAGGGCTTCATATAACTGCGCACTATCGCCCGAGCCGCCACGACACGACGCGAAGGCGTGGGCCCGCTCGCGCGACCGTCACGTCGACGACCGCATGGCTGCCGCCGGCGCCAAACGCCTCACCCCGAAGCAGAATGACACCGCTCCCAGGATTGGCCGCCCCGTCACCGTCAACGGACGAATCACCGTCGGTTTCCGACGGATCGTCGGCCACGAGCAGCAGAACGTATTCGCGCGACGTCGATCTCACGCCCGGCGCCAGGTCGGCCAGACGCCCGCAGGCGTAGATCCGCCACTGCGGGTTGTTCCCGCCCCACGGTCGCTCGACGGTCGTCCGATTCATGTCGGCCGTCGTACAGGCGGGGCCCTTCCCGCAGTTCCACACGTTCACGATGGCCGTCAGATCGATGGTCGAGCCATCGGCCAGCGCCCGCTGCCCCGCCCCGCCGTCGAAGAAAGTAGCGTGCGCTCGACCGTCGAGGACCGCGCTCCAGTCGGGCTCGGCGGCGAGGTCGTCGATCGTGCGCAGGGCGATGGTCTCGGCCGCGTACATCGCGGTGGCGCCGTCGCTGAAGTTCCGGGCAATCAGGGCGTCGGTCGTCGTGGCGAGCACGAGCGCGACGGCCATCGCGCTGATCATCAGCAGCCCCATCATCGCCACGACGATGGCGAAGCCCTGGTCACGGCCTAGCAGCCCGTGGTGAACGTCTGGCTGCATTCGACGGGCGTCTCGGTGCGACGCCAGACGTTCACCGCGGGCTGCCAGAGCGGATCTCATCGCGCGACCCCCATGTTCCTCGGAGAGACCAGAAATCTGATCTCGTGATCGGGCAGGAAGCGGTTGCCGCTCCGCGAGGTGCCTGCGCGGGAGAACAGCGGGCCCGCCGGTCCACGAAGCGCGGCCATCGCCGATTCGACGCGCACCAGGACGGTGACGGCTCGAATACGCAGGAGATCGACGTCGAATCGATTCGGGGCGCTGTCGTCTGGACGCCAGGGACCGTCGGTCAGAATCGCGGGCGAAAGCACGGCCGAGCCGTCAGGCTCGCCGAAGTACTCGAACTTCAAACCGACCACGTGGTCGACGATCGCGACGCTGGGACCACCGGTGCCGTCGTCTCTCACCAGCTGAACCTGGTCGGATGCTTCGTCAGCCTCGAGAAAATACGATCGGACGATCGCCTGCACCAGGCGGCTGCCCACGGGATAGACCTTCAACGAGTCGGCACTCGTGTGCCGAAGCTCGAGCACGGAGTCCACGACGTTCTCGACGCGGAAGGTGTCGGCCGATCCCGTGTCGTCGTACGCCAGCACCGTCGTGGCCTGCGAAAAGCCGCACGCGGCGTCGCTCAACGGACAGCCGGCACCGGTGTTCACACGGACAATGCCGGATTGGGCGGGCATCGGGCTTGCGATAGTGGTCTGGGCCCGTGAGGAAGGCACGTAGGAGAGGGTGATGGCGTCGTCTCTGAAGACGCCCGCCTGGTCGCCCCCGGTGCGACCCTGGTGCCACGGAAGAATCGGCGCAAAGGCGCGTGCGAGGGAACCGGCGTCGGGGCCCGCGTCGGGACCCGCGCCGGCCATCACGAGATCTCTGAACAGCGCGCTCGTCGCCACACGGCTGCGCTGCAACTCGTCGGCCGCTTCCGACTGCGTCAGGAACACGTGTTCGGCCGGACGCGCGGCCGCGACGATGGCGGCGGTGACGAGAAGCGTGATACACGCGGCCACGAGGAGCTCGACGAGGGTGAACCCGCGCTCGTACCGCGTCATGGGAGCCTCCGCGGCTTCACCCCGACGAGGCGGACCGTCTCGGTCTCTCCGGTCGAGAGCGTGACCCAGACCTGCAGCACGGCCGCATCGTGCGCGCTGCCTGGCACAGGCTCGACCACCCACCGGCGCACGTACGCCGTTCCCTGCGGCGGCGAGCCGCCGCTCTCGAGCCGCTGGCCGCGCGCGTCGATGAAGTCGGCGCCGCCGCCGATCCCTTCGTCGAACGCCAGCAGCTCCTCCAGCTTTTCGAGTGCCAGGATCGTCGCGACGGTCCTGGCCTTCGAGCCGTGGCTGGCGGCGGAGGCAATCACGAACACCTGCGCCAGTCCGGCGAGCGCGACGACCACGATCGTCGTCGCGATGAGTACCTCGATGAGCGAGAAGCCGCGTATGCCGTTGCGCATGATGTTCTCTCTGCTGTGCAACACGCGATCCAGCACGCGCGGCGGGCGAGATCGGCCGAAAACATTGGCGAATCCGCACAACGCTCCGCCGGGACGGAGAGGGACGTCGCAGAAATTGCGCGGGGTTCGAGCGAGGGGGTGTTAAGTTTCTGCGTCGAGGGGCAACGTCACCTGGAGACTCGCGCCGCCAAGTGGAGAGGCGCCGACGGCGATCCGGCCATTGTGAAAGACGATGATCTTCTGCACAAGAGCGAGACCAAGACCCGTGCCGTTCCGTTTGGACGTGAAGAAGGGCCTAAAGACCCGCTCGCGCGCGGCCGGGTCGATGCCCGGACCGCTGTCGTCGACAGCGATCCGCATGGCCTTCTGCGCGGCGTCGATTTCCGAGCGGACCACGACCACTGGCGCAAGCGCGGCGCCGGCACAGGCCTCGACCGCGTTGCGAATCAGATTGGTGAACGCCTGGCGCAGGAGCACTTCGTCGCCGTCGATGGTCGAGAACTCACCACGCACCGTGATGTCGCCGCCGAGGGCTCTGGCCTCGCCGCGAAGCTCGTCGGCCGCCCGCTCGCAGATCGCCTGGAGGTCGACGCGCGACGGCGTCATGTCAGCAGGCTTGGCGAAGTTCAGGAAATTGGTCACGACCTGGCCGAGCGATTCCGCCTCGGCGCGGATGCCTTCGACATACGGCCGATAGGGGTCCGGGAGCTGCTTGAGGTCGAAGAGCTTGCTGTAGCCATGTATGGTGGCCAGACCGTTCCTGAACTCGTGCGCGATGCCGGCCGTGAGCTCGCCGACCGTGGCCAGGCTTTCCTTCAGGCGGAGCTGCCCCTCGAGCTCCTTCACGGCCGTCAGGTCGGTGAACAGACAGATCGCACCGTTCAGCGCGCTGCTCTCGTGGAACAACGGCGACACGGTCACGCCCAAGTGCGTCGTCGCGTCGTCGCGGCCGAGACGGATAGCCCGCCTGGCGATCGGGCCGCCAGTGGCCAGGCACTCGTCGATCACTTCTGAGAGCGGCGCCGGGAGCAGCCGCCGGCATTCCTGCAGCGGGGCGTCGTCGCCGATGCCGAGCATGCGCCGGCCGGCGGGATTGATGATGCGAAGCTCGCCGTTCAGCGCGACGACGAGCAGTCCGGCCGAGAGGCTGGAGATGATCTCGCCGCTCAACCGCTCAGACGCCTCGGCGCGGGCGTCGGACGCCTCGGCGCGCGCCGCGGTCGCGCGCTCCTGCGCCTTGAGCTTGCCGACGGCGTCCTGGAGAGCGGCGGTGAGCAGCGCGACCTCGCCTGCAGTACCCCTCATGCTGCGGCGGCGCGCATCGCGAGCGGCGGCGAAGAACCGGAGGATGGCGAACGTCAGTGCCGCAGCGAGGGCGCCGACAATGGCGGTCAGTCCGAGGAGGGCGTAGGCGTCAGGTGTCAGGGGCACGCCACTCTATTTCCGATCACCGATATCGTACATCCGCGCGAGCTCGTCGACGTGGCGACGGATCGCGAACTGATTGACGGCGCGGAGGCCGGCGGTCACGGCGACCTGATTCCAACGTCCGGATTGGTCGCGCTCGAACGCCTGGTCGCCGCCCCTCACGGCATCCGCAATGTACAGGCGTCTGGCATTGTGCCGGGCAACCGCGTACACCGCGCCGTAGCTGGCCGCGACGACGTACGCGTCGCGGCGGCGCGCGGTCGATACCTGATCGGTCGAGGCGATGAGGGAACGCCCCATCAGCGCGTTGGCGCCGACCGGGTCGTACCCGAGGGCCGCGTACATGGTCGGCGTGATGTCGGTGGTCAGGCTGACGGCGTCGGCGTCGATCGAGGCCGTGCGGGCCATCGACGCCGGCAGATGCACGATGAGGGGCACCTGAATGATCTGGGGAAACAGATGGTAGCTGTGGCCGAAGCGGCCGTCTTCGCCGAGCATCTCGCCGTGATCCGCGGTCACGACGATGAGGCTGCCGTCGTACACGTTCCGCTGCTTGAGCGCATCGATGAACCGGCCGAAGCACGCGTCGAGCGCGCGGACCTTGGCCGCGTACGGCGTGTAGAACGATCGGAAGTCCTCGTCCGACTCGACCGTCCGAGGGAGCCGTGACATGTGAATGTCCTGCGGCAGCGTGTACGCGAACGCCGGCCTCGAATCGCCGGCTGCCGCCAGCTTCACTTGCAGCTCGTCGAGCGTGCGGCAGAACTCGTAATCCATGACGGGCCGGCCATGGTCGAGCTCGTCGATGGAAGGCGACGGCACCAACAGCCGCTGCATGATCGAATCGAGACCGAGAAACTTCAGGTAGCCGTTGGCGTCGAGCAGCTTCTCGAGCGTGTTCATCGGGTGAAACGGCGTGACGTATTGCTTGTGCACGATCGCGGCGCCGGCCCACATCGCCGGTACCGACAGGCCCGTCCCGCCGTAGCGCGTGATGGCGTTGGTGAACACCACGCTGTCGGCCGCGAACTCGGCGATGCGCGGCGTGAATCGCACCGTCGGGTTGTAGGGCGCCAGGTAGTCGGGCCGCAGGCTGTCGATGACGAACAGAAACATCGGCGGAGGCGGCGCGGGAGCGGCCCCGAGATTCTGGACGAAGTCGAGGTCGATCGGGGCGATCGTCACATCGGTGAGTCCGGTGTGCGCGCGCAGGTAGCGGTCGAACGTCGAGCTCTCCCGGCCATCGCCGCCTAGGAGCGCGTCGGCGAGGCGGAATGAGGGGTTGTAGACCGCGTAGCGATCGAGCGGCCCGCGCATCGAGCCGCTAGAACCGATGGCGACAGCTGCCGCGAGAGGAAGGGCGCAGGCGGCCGCGAGCGCCCAGTCGCTCAGATCGCGGTAGAACGGCGTGCGCTGATAGACGAGCGCCTGCGTCGTGAGCCACACGACCAGCACACCCGTATTGAGCACCGCGAAATCCCAATCGATGCGGCTCGAGACGAGGATCGTCGCATACGCACACGCGCCAACGGCGAGGAATCGAGCGATCGATGCCAGGCTCATTCCCCACGGCGAACCGCCGTCTGCTGTCCTCCTCGATTGGCCGAAGTACAGATCCAGGGAAGAATCGAGTGGCTGCCGCCCGGCCTCGAGCGTCCGTAGGCGTAGGCCCGTCCACGTACCGACGATGCTTGCGCCGGTCATCACGGCGGCAAGCACGGCCGAGGCGCCGTGCAGGCCGAGCGCGTCTCCGACCAGGCGGGCGAACGCCACCGCGAACACGCCGACAAACACGGCCGTGACGAGCACGTACTGCAGAACGAACCGGCCCCGCGTCGCCCGGACGATGAGCGCCATGAGCACGAAGGGCACGATCAACACCGCGAGATGACTGACGAGCGAGGCAGCGAACCCGCGAGCGAGGCCCGAGGTCAGAAGGTCGGGCTCGAATCGGGCGGCCAGCGATAACGAGGCCAACGCCGCGTAGAGGACGGTCAGAAACACCGCCGTGGCTATCGAGGCGGCGAGCAGTCGGCCTTCAAAGGCTCGAACCTCGAGCTCGTCCTCGGGAGGCCGCTGCCAGCGAAGATACGCGGCGGCACGCACGTGGTCGACGAGCGCGAGCCACACCAGCGGCACGAGCGACAGGACGCCGGCTGCGAGGCTCCGCGGCCCCTCGGTCAGCCCCGGCAAGATGGGAGACCGCAGGTTCCAGGAGCAGGCCGCGGCCGCGAGCGCAAGGAGGGCGACCGACAGCACGCCCGCACGCCTCGGAACGGACGCGAAACCGCCTGCATTGAGCAGGCCGCGAAGGTCGCGCCAGAGCACCATGGCGAGGAGGACCAGCCACGCCAGCGAGGCGTCTCGGTGCCAGTCGGCCAGTTGGCCCACCCACGGAAACAC
>MEKT01000037.1 GCA_001767435.1 Acidobacteria bacterium RIFCSPLOWO2_02_FULL_65_29
CGAACCCGAACGTCCGTCGCATCAGCTCCGCCCAGCACTGGCCACGTGCCCGGCGGCGCGCCGTCTCCGGCGTGTCGGCCTCAGGAGCCCGCGCCGTGAGGGCCTCGGTCACCCCGGCATTGCTGCCGTCATGTGACGTCTCGCGCCGAACCACCTCAGGCCGCCACGCCGCCCGGGGCGCTAGGAGCGTGTCCGAGTAATGCCAAAATCGGCGGTTTTCGCGATCGCACAACGCGATTTTTCTAATGTTTTCGACACAGCATTTCGCGAAAACCGATTACTCGGACACGCTCCTAGCACGCCGTGGTACAAGATCAGGTTGATGCGCGGCCGCGGCACGAGCACCGCCAGCCGTCCCAGGAACTCGACAGGGTCGAACACCAGGTGCGTCGTCCCATCGCGCCACGGCTGCCGGAACTGCAGCAGCACCTGCCCCGCGCCCGTCATGCGAGCCGCTCCGGAGCCACCGGCGGCCTCAGGGCGTAGCGGCACAGCGGGCCGTCACGGGCGGATTCGCCTACTACGGGGCGATTGCGGCGCCGCGAGGGAAGTTCGCCTTCGGGGACGTCTTCGCCGGGCGACTGTTCGCGGCCGATTTCGCCGCGATGAAGAAGGCCGACGACGGGATCCCGCAGACGGTGGCGCCTGTCGAAGAGATTCAGTGGTCCGTGCGCGATGCCGCCGGCAACCGCAGGGACGTGACGTTTCGGGAGCTCATCGAAGCGACCAACGGCGCGACGGCCGCCCGCGCGGACCTGCACATCAGCCGCAGCCGAGACGGAGAGCCGTTCATCACATCGAGGCAGGACGGCATGATCCAGATGCTCGTTCCGGATCCAGGCGGCCCTGCAACGGGACGCTGACGGATGGTCCGGCGTCGCGGGCTGGCCGGCTGTTTGACACTGCCGGTCGCCGGCGTCATCATCCTGCGGCGTTCATCCGGTTTTTTCGTGGAGGATCCCATGTCGATCATTCGACAATCTATTGCCGCACTGATGGTGGCGGGCCTGGCCATGCTCGCGTCCGCCTGCACGTCTCCAAAGGCGAGCGCAGATGCGCCTCCGGCGTCGCTCGAGGAGCTGGCGCGGCAGTCGCTCGCCCGGATCGACGGAGATCTCGTTGCTCCAGGGCTCAAGCAGCCCGTCGAGATCGTGCGCGACACAGCGGGGATCCCCCACATCTACGCGCAGAATGACGACGACCTCTTCTTCGCGCAGGGGTACGTCATGGCGCAGGACCGGCTCTGGCAGCTGGAGATGTGGCGGCGCTGGCGCGAAGGGCGGCTTGCGGAGATCTTCGGGCCGAAGGCCTACGACTACGATGCGCGCGCGCGGCTGATGATGTTCCGCGGACCGTGGGACCAGGCGGAGTGGTCGAGCTATCACCCGAACGCCGAGCGGCTCTTCACCGCGTGGGCCAACGGCCTGAATGCCTGGGTCAAGCAGCACGCCGATAATCTGCCGGTCGAATTCAAGCTGACCGGCATCAAGCCGGAGCCGTGGACGGCCCGCACGGTCACGCTCCGCTGGGCGGAGATCGGCCTGGCGAGTGCGAGCGGCCACCCGATCGAGGAGATCCGGCTCGCGCAGAGCGTGGCGCGCCTGGGCGCCGTCGAGGCGAACCGGCGCGCGGCTCCGGATCCGTGGGACGATCTGAAGGTGCCGGAAGGGCTCGACGTCAAGAGTCTCCCCGCCGATCTGCTCCAGGCGGCACAGAGGGGCGACGGCGAACCCTTCGCGCCCGGCGTCCTGCCGCCGCTCGAGATCGTGGAAGCGTATCGGCAGCTCGTGCCCGGGTTGAAGGTGGCGCGCGTCGCCCCGGAACTGCAGGACATGGACGGCAGTAACAACTGGGTCGTGAGCGGCAGGCTCTCGACGACCGGGGTCCCGATCCTGTCGAACGATCCGCATCGCACCATCGAGATGCCCTCACTGCGCTACTTCGTCCACTTGAACGCGCCGGGCTGGAACGTGATCGGCGGCGGCGAGCCGCCGTTTGTCGGCGTGGACGCCGGCAGCAACGAACGCATGGCCTGGGGCTTCACCTTCGCGGGCATCGACATGGTCGACATGTTCGTCGAGGAGACCAATCCGGCCGACCAGAACCAGATCAAGTACAACGGCGTCTTCGAGCCGATGCGCATCATCCGCGAGGAGATCAAGGTCAAGGGCGAGGCGCCGCGGACGGTCGAGCTGAAGTTCACGCGCCATGGACCGGTGTTCTATGAAGACAAGGAGCACCACCGGGCGTACAGCGTGAAGTCGGTGAACCAGGAGCCAGGAACGGCGCCGTTCAAGGGGAGCCTCAAGCTCGCCCAGGCCCAGAGCTGCGCCGACTTCTTCGACCGTGCGATGTTCTGGAAGGTTCCCTCGCACAACCTGATCTGCGGAGACAAGGACGGCAACATCGCGCTGCAGGTGAGCGGCCTCACGCCCGACCGCGACGGCTGGACCGGGCGACTGCCGGTCCCCGGCACGGGGAAATACGAGTGGCGCGGGTTCCGGAGCGATCTGCCGCGCGAGTACAACCCGGAGCGCGGCTTCATCGCCACCGCCAACGACAACACGCATCCGCCGGGCTACAAGGGCCGGCCGGTCTTCTACAAGACGTCCATCGGAGTGGAGGTATCGCGCATCGCGCGCATCCGGCAGATGCTCGGCACGGGCCAGAAACTCTCGGTCCAGGATCATCAGCGCTTCCACCACGACGCGTACTCCCTCCGCGGCGAGCGCGACCAGCCGCTCTTCCGCGGCTGGACGGCGAAGAATCCCGATGTCGAGCGCGCACGCGCGCTCGTCGAGGGATGGGACCGTTCGGTCTCCAGGGATTCGGCGCCGGGCGCCATCTACGTGCGCTGGACGACGACCGAGTCCGGTCGGAAGGTCGAATCGGCCAAGGGCGACGCGGAACGGCGGGCGCTCGTCGAGGCGGGTCTCGTGGAAGCGCTGGCCAGGCTCACGAAGGACTGGGGCTCCGACTGGAAGCAGTGGCGCTACGGCCGGATCAACGAGAGCAAGCTCCCGCACATGTTTGTCGACGCGTTCAGCCTGCCGCCGGTCGAGCGGCCGGGCGGGTTCAACACGGTCAACGCCACCGGCGCGAACTTCCGCCGGATCATCGACCTGGCGACCCCCGACAATTCAGTGGCCACGAACGCGCCGGGGCAGTCCGCGCAGCCCGGCAGCCCGTACTACGGGAACAACCGGGAGCGCCTCGCTAACGGCGAGTACTTCCCGATGGCGATCACACGCGGGGCGGTCGACAGGCTCCTGGCCCATCGTCTCTCGCTAAGACCGGAATAGCTGGCCGGCATCGCGAGAGGCGCGACCGCCAGGTGCTCCGGCCGTATCACGCCGCCAGACGCGACGACAGACGCGCGGGCCAGGCAGTTTTTCCAGCTCGCGGACGTTGCCGGGCCAGTCGTGTTCCATCGGGCGGGCCAGGGAGGCTGGCGCGAGTTGCATCGAGCGTTGACGCACTCGACCCTATCAGATATCATGTTTCCATATCACATGACAGCTACTCAGATGAGTACCATCTCTCTCAAGCTTCCAGACGACCTGCTCGAGACCAGCGGCGAGCACGCCGATCGGCTGAACGTCTCCCGCGCGGAGTACATCCGCCGCGCCATCGTCCGCATGAACGACGCCATGGCCGCCCGTGCGAGGCAAGAGAGGCTCGCACGTGCGTCGCGGAAGGTGAGGCGCGGCAGTATGCGCGTCAACGCGGAATTCGACGCCATGGAGCGCGACATCGAATGAAGCGAGGCGAGATCTGGCTCGCCGACCTCAACCCACGTCGCGGTACCGAGCCCGGCAAGACGCGGCCGGTCCTGATCGTCCAAGCCCAGGCGTTGCTCGATGCCGACCATCCGTCCACGCTGATCGTCCCGCTCACCACCGCACTGACCGAAGACGCGGAACCCTTGCGAATTCGTGTCGAGCCGCAAGGCACGCTGCGCCGGCGATCGGACCTCCTGATCGATCAACTCAGAGCGATCGACAACGCAAGGCTCATCAGGGGGCCTCTCACGAGGCTCGACGAGGCTGGTATGGCGCACCTCGACGAGGCCTTGAGACATGTCCTGGATCTGGTCCGGGCGCAGGCGGCTGCTGGTCAGGGCGCGAAACCGCTCGAGCCCGAGGACGAGCGACCATAGCCCCTGTTTGTGATCTGCGCTAACTCGGCGCCGCCGCGAGCGGGAGGCGCACTTCCACGCGCGTCCCCTCCCCCGCCACACTCTCAATCCGCAGCGACCCGCCGTGCGCCGCGGCGATCTGGCGGGCGATGGGCAGTCCGAGACCCGTGCCGCCGACTTTGGTCGAGAAAAACGGATCGAGCACGTGCTCGAGATCCTCCGGGGCAATGCCTCCGCCGGTGTCCGTCACCACGACGCGCACATCGGACGCGTCGACGTCGACGGTGATGGTGGCACGGCCGCCGGGCCCCACGGCCTGCGCCGAGTTGAGCAGCAGGTTGAGAAGAAGCTGCTGCAGCCCGATCGCATCGCCCAGAACCCAGGCTGGCGTGCTGGGCGCAGTCGAAGGAGTGAGCGTCGCTCCCTGCTCGGTGAATGTGCTCTCCGCGCTCTGAGCCGCGGCGCCGACGGTGGGACCGAGGTCCAGGCGACGGCGCGGACTTCGACCGCTGCGCGCGGCTCGCAGGGAACTGCTCACCGTCCCATCGAGCCGCTTCACATTCTCCAGGGCACGGGCGATGAGCGGCCCGCCTGGCGCGCCCTTGGCGGTCTTTTCTTGCGCGTGCTGCAGATCGACGCGCACGGCGGTGAGGCCGTTGCGGACCTCGTGCGCGAGCGACGCCGCATACTCGCCGACGGCCGCAAGCGCCTGCCGTTTCGTGAGCTCGGTGAGTGTTCGCCGCAGGCTCTCGGTCATGCTGTTGAAGGCGGCGGCGAGCCGGCCCACTTCGCCGGCTCCGTGTCCGTCCACGCGGGGATCGAGATCCCCGCGTGCGACGGCGTCTGCCCCGGCCAGTCGCTCGAGGGAGGCCGTGAGTCGCGTCGTGAGCCACGCACTCAACACGAGCGCGAGCATGGCGACAACCGCCAGTGCAATCGCCCCGGTGCGCGCGGCGCGCTCGAATGGCTCGACGTAGGAGCCGAGGGGCGCCGCCATCTATCCGGTAAGGCCTAACGGACAATCACCGGACGCTTTGAGCACCCTCGAATGCGTGAGTTGAGGCTCGATGAGCGTAGACGACGACATCGTACACGCCGGGCGGCAACCCTGTGGCCGTCAAGCTGAACGATGATCGATCAAACCTGGTGCCGTAAGTCGCTGCAACGTCTGGCCGCGAGTCACCAGAATCCGCCACTCCGAGGAAGATGGGATCATCACCAGCAGCCGGATACGCCCAGACGTGCACCGTGTCGACGCCCGAACCGTCGACCGGCGACGGTTGCTGTGCCCCGTAGCTCGCCCCGGTCGTGGGCGTGAACGTCACCTGTACATCCTGGACGCCGCCCGGCGCAATCGAGCCGGACCAGAAGCCGCTGAACCCAGGCGGGTAGCTGATCCCGGTCACCGCCAGCGCTGCGGATCCTGTATTGGTGATTCGGAGCGTGAGTACAGGCGTCATCCCGACCCGCACGACCCCAAAGGCCAGGTTTCCACTGAGCCCAATCACGCGCGTCGCGGTCGGCGCCCCGGTCCCCGACACGGCAATCGTATTTGTCCCGCTCGTCTGATCGCCGCTGACGGTGACGGTGCCGCCATAGGCGGCCGCAGCCGTCGGCGCAAACGTCACGGTGACATCCTGGAATCCACCCGGCGCAATCGAGCCGGACCAGCTTCCGCTGAATGCGCCCGGATACGTGATCCCCGTCACCGCCAGTGGTGCGGACGATAGGAAGCATTAGCGGGGTGTTGGCGGTTAACGGAATGACCGTTCTCCGACCCGCCCGCGCGTCTCACCCGCCCGCGCGTCTCCCCCTGACACAGCTAGATCACAGAACCGATCTGATGCCAAGCTAATTCTGGTCAGAGTCCTTAGCGCGCTTCGCGGCCGTGGAAGACGCGCAACATCACGATCCGGTTGCCGTCATACCGATACTGGAACACGTAGGTTCCGCCCAGCACCTGCATCACGATCTGCCGGTACTCCTCGCGCGTCGAGATGGGGCGACCGAGCTTCGGATGGCGGGAGAGTAGCTGCGCTCTGGCGATGATTTCCTCTGCGACGATTGCCGCAAGCTCGGGGGATTGCTGCTGGAGGAACGCCGCGAATCGATCGAGGTCGGCGAGTGCATCGTCCGACCAATCGAGGTCTATTGATCCTGCCACCGGCGAAATCGGGGCGTGCCCCACGTGCGCAGCCACCGAACGACGCGCTCGTGTGGAACCGTGGGTTGGCCCGCTTCGATCTTCTGCCAGCGCCGATCGAGCTCCGCAATCTCGTCTGAGTCCACGGCGATCGGCTCACTGTCGAGCGTCGCCAGTTCAGCGACCAGTTCTGAGACGGTCAGGCCCAGTTCCGCGGCGCGGGCGTGTAGCGCGTCGGCCGTTCGCTCGTCGATTTCGATCTTGACGTTCGTGCTCATACCAAGATTCAAGTTTATCGCACGAGGGGGCTGACCGTCATACATCTTTCACCGAGCTTCGAGCCGCCTTCACGGGGTGATCGTCCTCCAGCGAGTAGATGTCTTTCCGAGGATCGGCCAGTTCTGCCGACCTGACGCTGTCATTGCTCTTTACCGGCGCAGCTGCGGGCGCATCTGAGCGCGTACTTCGAGCGGATGATGAATCTGTTGCTGGCCGAGCGGGCCACGCTCGACAAATTCATCGGAGACGCCATCATGGTGTACTTCGGCTGCCCGATCGTGGACCCCGATCATCCGTTCCAGGCGTGTCGCGCGGCGCTGGCCATGCAGCGCGAGATGGTCGCGCTCAATCGGGAATGGGCGGCCCAGGGCCTTTCGCCCATCCGCACGCGCATCGGCATCAACACGGGGATTGTCGTGGCAGGCAACATGGGCACCGATACGATCTTCAACTTCACGGTGCTGGGCGACGCCGTGAACCTGGCGTCGCGCTTCGAGGGCGCCAACAAGGCGTACGGCTCGCTGGTGCTCGTCGGCGAGGCCACCTACACGCGTGTCCGCGGCGCCTTCGAGATGAGGGAACTGGACCTGCTTCGCGTCAAGGGCAAGGACCGCCCGGTTGCGGTATACGGGCTCGCGGCGGATGCAGTGGAGCGCGGCGGCGGGCGAGTTCGAGCGGGCGCTCGAGATCGACGCCGGCGACGGTCCCAGTCGGACGTTCCTGGCTCGGTGCGTGGAGTACCAGGAGCATCCGCCGCCGCCCGATTGGGACAGCGTGCACGTGATGAAGACGAAGTAGGAAGCCGGGTCGCTCCCGCCGGCCGACTACGCCCGGCGGACCGGCGGACCCGGCGGCCACTTCGTCGCGACGAACCCCAGAATCAGTCCGGCGATCGTTCCCTCGACGAACACGTGGTAGCCCGAGTCGACGACGAACACCATGAACGGCATGTTGAAGGTCGCGACCTCGATGATGCCTCCCTGCAGCGCGTCCCAGACGAAGCCCATGAAGATGCCGAAACGGATGGCCGTCGGCATCACGGGAGCCGTGGCGTAGTAATAGAGGTAGATCGGGAACAGATAGGCGAGTACCAGCGAGTACGCGATGAACGCCAGGGCAATGAGAGGAATGATGAACTGGTCGCGGGCGATCGCGGCTTCCTGCCGCATCAGCCACGGCCCCGCGACCAGTTCATGGAACACGTACCCGAGGTTGAAGAGCACCACGAACAACGTCACCGCAGAAATCGTGAAGAATTTCCGATTCATGGCTGCTCCCGGGCCTCGCGGGCCGCATCACCGGCTCGACGTCATGTCGATCTCACTGCACCTTGACTCTTCGGACGATGAACGAGAACTCGCCGAAGTGCGTGCAGCCCGCCGTGGCCGCGCACGCAGCCGGCGCACCGAGCGGACTGGGCGTCGGGAACCCGTCGCTGTCGGTGATCGCGAGACCCGTAGCCGGATCCGTGTACTCGTAGAGGTAGGCATCGATCCCGCCGCGCATTTCGTCGACGCCGTGCATCGTGGCGAAGAAGAGGTTCTTGAAGCCGCCGATGAACTGGCCGGTCGGCGCCGACTGCAGCAGCGTGAACGTGGCTCTGATGCTGCGCGAACCCCGGCGGGTCCACTCGCCGTGGGCCGTCGAATGGTTGCCGCCGGCAAAGATGTTCGAATCGATGCCGATGAACGTGCCGTCCTTGTTGACCGTGAAGACCATCACGATCTCGGGCGGGACCGGGCAGCCCGGACTGCCAACCTCGCAGATCGTCCTTCCGGGGACGGCCGCTGCCCGGCCGAACCAGGAGCCCACCGCGTCCTGAAACGACGGCCGACGGTCGTCGTCATCGCCGAGCGCGCGCGTCGGCGTCGCGAAGACCAGCGCAGCTACGGCGATTGCCGCTATGACCAGAGTGAAGCGCAACCCGTGTTCAGAGCCCATCGTATCCTCCTGTGAGCACACACACACCGCGTTGTCGAACGGATCGTGGGGCCCGTTTGGAAACTTAGTTGTCGGGTTGCCCTTCGTCAAGGTCGACCGTAGGCTCAGTGTGAAGCGGCTACTTCACCGACGCGGCGGCGGCGTTCGCGCACTGGCCGTCCTGCGCGCTCGTGCCGCCCGACACGCCAATCGCGCCCACGATCTTGCCGTCCATCATCAGCGGACGCCGCCGTCGACGGGGATTGCGCCGGTGAGCGCGAGGATGCGGAGGCCCTCGCCGCCGGCGGCCAGCGTGTCCTGTAGCGCTTTGGTCGGCCGCTTGAACCGCGCGGCCGAACGCGCCTTGTCGACCGAGACGTCCACGCTGGCCACCTGCGTGCCGTCCATCTTCTCGAAGTACACGAGGTCGCCCGCCGTGTCGACGACCGTCGCGGCCATCGCCCACCCGTTCTTGCTCGCTTCCGCCAGCGCCACCGCGACCTTCTTCGCGGTGTCGAGGTTGATCGACGCGCCGTAGAGCACCGTGCCCAACGCCGCGCCGGCGGCCGCGGCCGAGAGCACGAGCGCCCAGGTGGAGAAACCCATCAAGCCAATCAGAGAGACCATCGCCGAACCTCCTCGAGACGTCTGGGTGAGCCAACAGGCTCAGGACCCACTGAAAGCCGCGTCCCTCACACGAGAAGGCGACGAGCCGGTCGAGGCCGCAGTCGCCGCAGCGAAACCGCGCGAACCCGCCGGCGAGCCATCCGCACTGAAGAAAGTCCCGGAACTCCTGCTCGACGAATCGCGGCAGACCGTCCCCGTCGCGGAGACTCTCGCGGCCTGCACGCGAAAGGTCTCGAAATGATCGCGCACGATCTGGTAGACCACACTTCCAGCGGAATCCCGCGGTTCGTGGCTCGTCGAGGGCCGGACCACCTTAGCCAAATGTGCGCCACGAGCGGGTCAGGTAGTCGCTGAAGGTCAGCGCGAGCAGAATCCCGAGCCAGAACACGCTGCCGAAGACCACCGCCCATGTCAGCCGGCTGCTGTACCGGACGTGCATGAAGAACAGCACCACGAGCGTGGCCTTCACGACCGCGATGGTCAGGGCGACGACCGCGTTGAACGCGCCGAGGTCCACGAACGCCATCGCCACGGTCACGGCCGTACCGGCCATCAGGGCCGCGAAGATCAGGTAGTAGACGCTCTTCGGAACAATGTGCGACATTTTCTTATGCTCGCGGGGCCCCACCCCCGCTCGCTCGCGCTGCGGCGCTCGAAGACTCGCTCTCCTCGCGCGGGCCGCGGGCGCTTTCCCGGGCTCGCGGGGCCCCACCCCCGCTCGACAACGCGATGCGGCGGTCGTCCTCACCTTCGTTGGCCGCAGGCGCTGACTCGCTCTCCTCGACCTTCGACAGGCTCAGGTCGACCCTGAGCTTCGTCGAAGGGTCGCGCGGGCCGCGGGCGCTCATGCGTGCCTTCCGATCAAATACAGCAACGGAAACAGAAAAATCCAGACGATGTCGACGAAGTGCCAGTAGAGCCCGCTGATTTCGATCGGGCTCGCGTACTCCTTCGTAATCGTCCCGTTCCAGGCCCACACGAGCATCCACGTCATGATGCCGAGACCGATGACCATGTGGAGCGCGTGCAGACCGGTCATCACGAAATACAGGGAGAAGAAGATCTGGGCATTCCGCGAGAGCGCCTCCTCCTCGAAATGAAACGAGGGCCCCGGCACGTGGTGCTCGGCGAATTTCGCCGCGTACTCGACGGCCTTGATTCCGAGAAAGACGGCGCCGAGGGCCATGGTGGCCACGAGGAACAGCACGAGCAGCCGGCGCTCGCCGGTCTCGGCGGCGTGAACGGCCAACGCCATCGTCAGACTGCTCGTGATGAGGACCGCCGTGTTCACGGCGCCGAGGGTGATGTCGAGCGAGTGGCTCGCGGCCCCGAACGCCTCGGGGTACCAGCCGCGGTATACCGAGTACGCCGCGAACAGCCCGCCGAAAAAGAGCACTTCGGTGGCGAGAAACACCCACATCCCGAGCGTGGCCGCGTCCTTCTGCTGCGCGAGGTCGTCGAAATGGTGCGCGAGCGCGGGGCGGGGCCGGCGCCCGGCTTCGGCGGTCGTGTCAGACAACGTGCCCCTCCACCTGCGTCGGGTAGTCGTAGGCGTCCCAGGTGACGACCGGCGCCTCCGCGAAATTCTCGGTCGGCGGCGGCGACGTGGTCGTCCATTCCAGGCCGACCGCGCCCCACGGGTTGGCCCCGACGATCTTGCCGTAGCGCAGCGACCAGGCCAGATACACCATCGGAATCAGATACCCCACGCCGAGAATCGAGGCGCCGGCCGACGACAGCACGTTGAGCACCTGGAACTCCGGCGGGTACGCGTGATAGCGGCGCGGCATGCCCAGATACCCGAGGATGAATTGCGGGAAGAATGTGAGGTTGAACCCGAAGAAGATGATCACGGCGCCCACTTTGGCGGCCAGCTCGTTGTACATTCGGCCACTGATCTTCGGCCACCAGTAGTGCAGGCCGCCGAGATACGCCATGATCGTGCCGCCGACCATGATGTAGTGAAAGTGGGCGACGATGAAGTAGGTATCGGTCACGTGAACGTCCAGGCCGACCGCGGCGAGGAAGAGGCCCGTCAGCCCGCCGACCGTGAAGAGCCCGATGAAGCCAATGGCGTACAGCATCGGCGTGTCCCACGAAATCGAGCCCTTGTACATGGTCGCCGTCCAGTTGAAGACCTTGACGGCGGAGGGGATGGCCACCAGGAAACTCAGGAACGAAAAGATGAGCGCCGCGTACACCGACTGCCCGGCGACGAACATGTGGTGGCCCCACACGAGAAAGCCGAGGACGGCGATGCCGAGACTGGCGAACGCCACGAAGGTGTAGCCGAAGATCTGCTTGCGGCAGAACGCCGCCACGAGCTCGCTGATGACGCCCATGGCCGGCAGAATCATGATGTAGACGGCCGGATGCGAGTAGAACCAGAACAGATGCTGGAAGAGCACCGGATCGCCGCCGCGATTCGGATCGAAGATACCAAACGAAAAGATGCGATCGGCGGCCACCAGCACGATCGTGACGGCCACGACCGGCGTGCCGAGGACCATGATCAGACTTGCCGCGTAGTGCGACCAGATGAAGAGCGGCAGACGGAACCACGTCAGGCCGGGCGCACGCATGCGGTGAATCGTGACGATGAAGTTCAGCCCGGTGAGAATCGACGAGAACCCCGTGATGAAGATCCCGATCGCCGCCGGCACCACCGCGCTCGTCGACGACATGGTGCTGAACGGCGTGTAGAAGGTCCAACCGGTGTCGAGCCCGCCGGTGACGACCGCGTACATCGTGAAGGTGCCGCCGATGACGAAGATGTACCAGCTGGCGAGGTTGATCTTCGGAAAGGCCAGATCCTTGGCCCCGATCATCAGCGGCACGAGAAAGTTGCCGAGCACGGCCGGAATGCCGGGGATGAGGAAGAAGAACACCAACATCACGCCGTGCATCGTGAACAGCTTGTTGTAGGTGTCGTCGGTGACCAGATCGCCGGCCGGCGTGGCGAGCTCCAGCCGGATGAGCACCGCGAAGGCGCCGCCGATGAAGAAGAAGACCGTGACCGCCGCCAGGTACAGGAGCGCGATGCGCTTGTGGTCGCGCGTCAGCAGCCACGACTTCACCCCGAAGCCGTCGTTCAGGTAATGGCGCGGCGGAAGAAGCACGGGATGGCTGGGCATGACTATCGGCGGTCCTCGTCTCGAAGCGATTTCACGTACTCGATGAGCTGCAGCAGGCCGTCCTCGGTGACGATGCCCTGGTAGGTTGGCATGACCGGCCGAAAGCCCTGCGCGACGCGCGCGCCCGGATCGACGATGGCCTCACGGATATAGGCCTCGTCGACAACGGCCGTCCCCCCGCCTTCGAGCGTCACCGTCCTGCCGAAGAGACCCTCGAGCACCGGGCCTCGTCCCTGCGCCACGGGCCGGTGGCAGGTGTTGCACGCGAGATCGCGGAAGAGCTTCGCACCCTCTGACGCCAGCGACCCTTCCGCGCGTCCGCCGGCCACCCACGCCTGGAACTCGTCGGGCTCCATCACGATCACCTCGCCGACCATTCCAGAGTGGCGGGTGCCACAGTATTCCGCGCAGAAGAGGTGATAGCGTCCGGTCCTCGTCGGCTCGAACCAGATCTGCGTGTAGCGGCCGGGGATGACGTCGGCCTTCACCCGGAAGCCGGGCACGAAGACGTCGTGGATCACGTCCTCTGAGGTCATCACCAGCTTCACGGGGCGGCCGACCGGCACGTGCAGCTCGTTGATCTCGCGCACGCCGCTCAGGTGCTGGAACTTCCACATCCACTGCTTGCCGACGACGTAGACGTTGAGCGCATCGTCTGGCGGCCGCGACATGGCGAAGAAGACGCTGGCGCCCCAGACGAAGATGCCCATCACGATGACGAGCGGCACCACGGTCCAGGTGATCTCCAGCACCGCGCCGCCTTCGATGCGGGCCCCAATGGCGTCTGGCGCGCGGCGGCGGAATCTCACCGCGTAGTACACAATCAGGCTGCCGATGAGCAGCGAGAAGAACGCCGTCAGACCGACGAGAAAAAAGTACAGCGCGTCCACTCGCGGCGCCATCGTCGAGGCAGAGACGGGGAAGAGGGGGGTGCCGGACCACATACGGGAAGAAAGTGAAAAGTGAAAAGTGAAAAGTTAGAAGTTAGAAGTTAGAAGTGCGAAGCTGGCTCCGTCGTTCTCGGCGGAGCATGATGAACACGAACGAGCCAATCGCGAGAACGGTCGCGGCGCCGGCGATGCGCAGCGCGCGCATCACGAGAAAGCCGTAGCGGCCTGTCATGGGGTCGTAGTGGTAGCAATAGAGCAGCAGCGCGTCCACAGCCGAGCCGATGCGGCCCTCGGACGCTTCGACGATCGCCAGGCGCAGATCGCGAGGGCCGTACTCGATGCCGAACAGGTAGCGAGCGAGACGGCCATCGGATGTCAAGACGACGACGCCCGCCGGATGCGCGAACTGGCCGGTCTCCTCATCCCACGCGTAGCGAAAACCGGCGGCGGCGGTGAGGCGCGCGATGGAGACCTGGTCGCCCGTGAGGAAATGCCAGCCCGAAGCGGCGCCGGGACGTTCGTAACGTTCGAGCGTGATCGCCTTCCGCTCGGCAGCTTGGGCCGGGGTCTCGCGCGGGTCGAAGCTCACCGCCACGACGTCGAAGTCGGTGCCGGCGTCGATCGACATCACGTTGAGGGCGCTCGCCGTCGCGCTGAGCACCTGCGTGCACAGCATCGGGCAGTCGTAGTAGACGAACGCGAGCACGACCGGCCGCCGGCCGAAGTAGTCGCCCAGGCGCACGGCGCGCCCATGCTCGTCGCGGAAGCCGACGTCGAGCGGGATCCGATCGTTCAACTTCTGGTCGAAGCCCACCTCGCGCAGCGCCGGCGGCCGCGCCGACGCCGGCACGCCCGCGTCGCGTGTGTAGCCGGCCGCGGGTGCGCCGGTCATCTGGGCGTGTACGGCCGGGGCCGACGCCAAAATCGCCACCACGGTGGACACGGAGGAAAGGAGTCGTGGCGAGCTGACGACATTCACTTTTGCTTCCCCCCATCGACTGTCCGTGCGGGCAACCCACGCTCGACCGTCAACCTCATCGCCTCGGCGATCGGGATGCGAACCGTGCCGGCGGCCTTGTCGATCCACCGATACCCGTTGAGCAGCGCGTCCTCACCAGCGCGGAACGCCGCGAAATCCTCACGCGGCGCCGTCTGAAGGCGCGGCTGGGGCGGCAGCCTCAGCTCCTGGCCGGCGGCCAGGGGATAGTCCGGCGGACCAGTGGGCGTCTCGCGCCGGTCGAAATACCCGAAAAGCAGCCAGACGAAGAGAAACACGGCCGCGGTGACGGCCGTGAGGCCTGCGCTGAACCCAAAAATGGCGCTGACGTCGACGTCGGACTCTTCGTGATGAGAAGACATCAGCTCACCGACGCCACACGCCCGAGCGCCTGCTCGAACTGCGGGTCGTGCAGCGGCAGGATGGCCCGCCCGCGCAGCTGCCAGACGAAGCACCCCAGCCACAACGCGCCGAGCGCCAGCGGCAGCGTGACATCGAGCCAGTGCACGACCAGACCGTCCTTGTGGAACTCGGGCGCAATCAGCCAGAACAAGTCGATGAGTCGCGCGGCCAGAATGCCGAGCGCGATCTTCATGAGGAGATCCGGCGTGCGCTTCACACGGCGCGACAACAGCAGCAGAAACGGTATAGCGAAGTGAAACAGCACCAGCGTGAGCCCGACGAACCGCCACCCCGTGTGGAGCCGGTGCACGTACCACGTGATCTCCTCCGGCAGATTACCGGAGAAGATGATCAAGTACTGTGAAAACGAGAAGTACGCCCAGAGCATCACGAATGCGAGCATCAGATTGCCGAGGTCGTGGAAGTGCACGGGCACGACGATGGCGTCGAGCGGCGGCCGGCGGCTGAGCCAGGTGAGCGCGGCAATGAGCACCGCGAGCGCCGTCAGACCCTGACCGCCCATCAGCAGCACGCCGTAGATCGTCGAAAACCAATGCGGGTCGATCGACATGAGCCAGTCGAACGAGGCGAAGGTGGCGGTGAGGCCGTAGGCGAGCAGGCCGCCGCCGCTCAGCGTCTGCATCCGGCGCGCGATCGCCGGATCGGGCGTCTTGTCCTGTTCGAGCGACCAGCGATTCAAGAAATACACGAGCGCATTCCAGACCGCGAAGTACAACGCCGCCCGAGCGATGAAGAACGGCGTGTTCAGAAACAGCTGCTTGTGCTGCAGCACCTCGTCGCGCGCGACGACGTCGGCGTGCGTCCACACGAACAGGTAGTGGCGGCCCAGCAGGATGGGGATGAACAGGACCGTCAGGACCGGCAGCACACGGGTGGAGGCGCCGAGCAGGCGGCGGGTCACGACGCCCCACGCACCGCCCGACAGCTGGTGAATCATCGCGAGCGCCAGGCAGCCAAGCGTAGCGCCCAGCACGAAGAGATACGCCATCAGGTACGACTGGAAGAACTGCGCTCTGTTCGTGAACAGCCCGACAAGCGACACCACGGCAGCGGCGGCGCCCGCGACGAACAGCTTCCGCTGGGCCGGGGCGAGCTCGGGTATCAGCTGGTCGGCCGGCTGCGAAAGGGTCGGGCTCACTGTCCGAGCCTCCCGCGCTCGGCCGGGGGCACATCGTCGATCGTGGCGCCGCCGGCGAGCTGCAACGCGCGGATGTAGGCGATGATGGCCCAGCGATCCGCCGGCTCGATTTGGGCGGCGTGGTCTGGCATCGCGCCAAAGCCGTTGGTGATGATCTCGAAGAAGTGTCCAGGCGGCAGATCCCGATACCGCTGATGGATGAGCGTCGGCGGCCGCGTGAAGCCGCGCTCGACGATCATGCCGTTGCCCTCGCCCGTGCGGCTGTGGCACGGCGAGCAATAGATGTCGAAGCGCTCCCGGCCGCGCGCCATGACTTGCTCGTCGATCGGGAACGGAAAGACCGCCGCTTGCTCCTCGCCCTGCTTCCCGGTGTACAGCAGCGCATCGTCGCGCAGCTGTCCGCGCGCGACCGTGCCGGCGACGGGCGGCCGCGCCGAGCTGCCGTCGGGGAAGAAGGAGGATTTTTCAAGGGCCGAGTAGCTCGGCTGGTCGTGCATGTCCTGCCGGCAGCCGGCCGCGGTCACGACCAGCAGGAGGCTCGCGACCCCGCGCATGACGCTCGCTGCCCCGGGAACGAACCTCGCCATCACGGAGACGGTTTCACAACCGGCGGTGTTGTCCGAGGCCAGCCCCTCGCTTCTAGTTTGCAACCGTCGACACCTCCTGCGGGCCGAGCGTTTCGAGAAAACCGCGCGTCTGTTCGAGGTCGAACCGCGGATCCTGCGCCTCGATGCAGAGGAAGAACCGGTTGCGGCTCGCGAGAGCGAATCGCGGCACGTTGAAGACGGGGTGATACGGCATCGGCAGGCCGTTCAGCGCGAGCATGCCCAGCACGGCCGCGAGCGCGGCGCCGAGAATGGTGCACTCGAAGGTCACGGGAATGAACATCGGCCACGCATTCAGCGGCTTGCCCGCGATGTTGACCGGATAGGCCATCGACGCGGTCCAGTACTGGAGCAGGTACCCGCCGATGCACCCCGTGATCCCACCGATGAGCACGATCAGCGGCAGCCTGGTGTGGTGCGCACCCAGCGCCTCGTGGAGCTCCTCGATCGGAAAGGGAGAGTACGCGTCCATCCGGCGGTAGCCCTCGTAGTGCGCGCGATAGGTCGCGGCGACGAGCGCATTCGGGTCGTCGAACTCGGCCATGAGGCCGTAAACTGTCCGGGATGGTGATGCCATAATCTCGCGCCAAATCCTCAAATCCTCAAATCCTCAAATCCTCAAATCCTCAATTTCACGCTTCCTCAGTCACTTTTGCTGCGGGAAGCAGCGTCCGCATCTCGAAAATCGAGATCATCGGCAGGAAACGGAGAAACAGGAACAAGAGCGTGAGAAACAGTCCGATCGTGCCGACGTAGGTGCTCCAGTCCCAGATCGTCGGGCTGAAGCGGCCCCACGACGAAGGCAGAAAGTCGCGGTGCAGGCTCGTGACGACGATCACGAAGCGTTCGAGCCACATCCCCACGTTCACGACGAGAGAAATCACGAACAACGCGGGCACCGAGCCGCGCACCCGCTTGAACCACAGCGTCTGCGGCGTGACGACGTTGCAGAGGATGAGCAGCACGTACGTCCACCAGTACGGGCCGGTCATCCTGTTCCACATCATGAAGCCTTCGTACCGGTTGGCGCTGTACCATGCCATGAAGGCCTCGACCGTGTAGCCGTAGCCCACCATGAGACCCGTCACCAGCAGCACCTTGGCCATGTTCTGCAGGTGCCGCATCGTGATGAAATCTTCCATCCCGTAGAATTTCCGAATCGGGATGACGAGCGTCAACACCATCGCGAAGCCCGAGTAGATCGCGCCGGCCACGAAGTACGGCGGAAACAGCGTCGTGTGCCAGCCCGGAATCACCGAGACCGCGAAGTCCAGGCTGACGACCGAGTGCACCGAGACGACGAGCGGCGTCGCCAGACCGGCGAGCAGCAGGTACGCCGTCTCGTAACGGTGCCAGTGGCGGGCCGACCCGCGCCAGCCCATCGCGAGCATCCCGTAAATCATCCGGCTGGCCCGCCCGGTCGCCCGATCGCGCAGCGTGGCCAGGTCCGGGATCAGTCCCACGAACCAGAAGAGCAGCGACACCAGGCCGTAGGTCGACACCGCGAAGACGTCCCAGATGAGCGGGCTCTTGAACTGCGGCCACACGTTCATCGTGTTCGGGTACGGCACCATCCAGTAGGCCAGCCACGGACGTCCGGTGTGAAAGAGCGGAAAAATGCCGGCGCACACGACGGCGAAGAGTGTCATCGCCTCGGCAAACCGGTTGATCGAGGTCCGCCACGTCTGCTTGAAGAGCAGGAGGATGGCCGAAATGAGCGTCCCCGCGTGGCCGATGCCGATCCACCAGACGAAATTCGTGATGTCGAACGCCCACCCGATCGGCTGGTTGTTGCCCCAGATGCCCACCCCGGTGAGGACCAGATACGTCAGCGACACGGCGAGCAGGCCGGCGAACATCGAGACGAAGAGGAAGCCGGCCCACCACCCGAGGGGTGTCTTGTTCGTGAGGACGATCGAGGTGATCTTGTCGGTGACCGTGCCGAAGGTGTGTCCCGGGGCGATGACCGGCGGCGTCGCGGGCGCCCTCATTCGCCGATCTCCGGATTCACGTTCCGCACGGCGGCCAGATAGCTCGTCCGCGGCCGCGTGTTGAGCTCGTCGAGCAGCGAGTAGTTGCGGGCCTCGGCCTTGAGCCCGGCGACCCGGCTCGCCGGGTCGTTCAGATCGCCGAAGACAATGGCATCGGTCGGGCAGACGGCCTGGCACGCGGTCTTGATTTCTCCGTCGCGGACCTTGCGGTCTTCCTTCTCCGACGCGATCTTGGCCTCGTTGATGCGCTGCACACAGTACGTGCACTTTTCCATCACGCCGCGGCTCCGCACCGTGACGTCCGGATTTCTGCCCAGCTTGAGGCTCGGCGTCTCCCAGTCCTGATAGAGCAGGTAGTTGAAGCGGCGGACTTTGTAGGGACAGTTGTTCGAGCAGTACCGCGTGCCGATACAGCGGTTGTAGACCATATCGTTCAGGCCTTCGTCGCTGTGAACCGTCGCGGCCACCGGGCACACGACTTCGCACGGCGCGTTTTCGCAGTGCATGCACGGCACAGGCTGGAAATACGTCTGCGGGTCGTCCGCCACGCCGCCGTAGTACGAGTCGACGCGAAGCCAGTGCATCTCGCGTCCTCGCAGCACCTGCTCTTTCCCGACGACCGGAATGTTGTTTTCCGCCTGGCAAGAGACGACGCAGGCGTTGCAACCGGTGCAGGCATTCACGTCAATCGCCATGCCCCACTTGTAGCCCTCGTACGTGAAATCTGGATAGAGCGTGAGGGTCTTCGGGGGGCTCTCGAAGCCCTCGTGCACGACGCGCGGGTTGGCGATGAACTCCTCGCGTGTCGCGGCCCGCACCATGCCGCGGCCTTCCATGAGGTGGTGATACTGGGTGCAGGCGAGCGGGTAGTCGCCCCCGGCTTTCGCGATCTCGAGCCCCGGCCCGGACCACATCGCGTCGGACGTGCGCAGCGCGTTTGCGTCGAAGCCGTTGCCGGCCGCCACGCGCCCGCCGCGCCGGCGGCCGTATCCCAGATGGACGGTCGCACAATCATCAGGATGGCCGACAACGGGGAAGATCGCGCCGCGGACCGTGCGGCCTTTGAACCGGAGATCGACGAGGTCGCTCACGATCTGTCCGCGCTCGCCGCCCGTGTACGCCGGGTGGCCGCCGACCTGCAGTCTCTCGGCGGTCGCGGGACTGACAATGACCGCGTTGTCCCAGGTGAGCCTGGTGATGGGTTTGGGCAGCTCCTGCAGCCAGGCGTTGTTGGCGAAGCGGCCGTCGAGCACGCAGGGGTCGCTGAGGAACGCGATGTCGAAACTGCGCGGTCCGCTGGTGTCGGCAGCCCACCGGCTCGACGCCGACTCCATGGCCGCGGCCGCGTCCGGCTGAAGCGCCGCGGTTCGGGCGGCGAACGCGCTGTCTGGCACGACGCCGTCGTGCAGCCAGCGGCGCCAGGCGGCTTCAAACGCCGGCGTCGGTTCGGCGGCGCCCGGCGACACGCGGTTCAGCCAGTGGGCTCGCACGATGTCGTACGGCGAAGTCTCCGGCGTCTCGCTCAACGCGCCGATGACTTCGTGCGAGGTCCGGCCGCCATACAACGGCGAAATCAGGGGCTGAACGATCGACACGGTGCCGTCATAGGCGCGCACGTCGCTCCAGCTCTCGAGAAAGTGCGCTTCGGGAATCTGCCAGTGGCACCGCTCCGACGTCTCGTCCTCGTGCGAGCCGAGATGCACGCGCAGCGGCACTTTCTCCATCGCCTCGCCGAACGCGAGATCGACCGGCGCGCTGTATACCGGGTTTCCACCGAGCACGAGCAGCGCGTCGACCCGACCGGCGTTCATGTCGGTTGTGAGCTCGCGCAACGAGTCGAGGTGATCGACCGGCGACGCTTCGACGGGATCGCTGTACACGAGCGTGCGGCCGACGTTGCCCAGCGCGTCGTTCATCGCGTGCGCGAGCGCGTGCACGAAGGGCGGCTGGCCGTCGCCTGCGATGATCAGGCTGGATCCCCGGTGCGCGGTCAGGTCTCTCGCGATGGCGGCGACGTCGACCCGGACGATTTCAGGCGCCTGCGACGCGCCAGACACGCCGAGCTCGCGGGCCAGGGCAAGCGCCGCGCGTGGAATCTGGCCGGGACGCAGCCCAAAACGGTGGTCGGCCCGCGAGCCGGTGAGACTCGGCATGCTCTCGATCGCATACAGGCGGCTCATCCGATCGGCCTCGGTCGGCCGCCGCCGCGACGCGAAGTCGCGCGCGTACCGAAGGCACCCGGGCCCGCCGCCGAGGAAATCGCTGTCGATCGCGACGATCACGTCGGCCTGCTCGAACCGGTATTGGACGTCGACGATGTCGCCAAACGCCAGCCTGGCGCCGGCGTGCGCATTGCCACGGCCCGCCGAATCCCATCGGTGCCACTTGGCCTGCGGCAGCCGCGACAACAGTTCCTGGATCCCGGCCGCCAGCGTCGGCGAGCTGACCGGTTCGGTGAGGATCCTGAGGCCGCCGCCCTCCCGCGCCTGCTGTGCGCTCAGCACGCTCCGCATCATCGCCAGAAAATCAGCCCACGGACGAATCTCACCGAGATTGGTCAGCGCGCGCGCCCGATCGGGATCGTACAGATCGAGAATCGCCGCCTGGGCGAAGACGTCGGTGGCGCCGCGGCTCCCGGGATGGTCCGGGTTGCCTTCGATCTTGGTCGGGCGGCCTTCGTGGCTTTCGACGAGCAGCCCCGTGCCGACGCCGCCGAGCGTCATCGCCGTCGCATAGAACAAGGGCTTCCCCGGCACCGTTTCTTCCGGCTGGCGCACGTACGGAACGATTGTCTCGGCTGGCTGCCGAGTGCACGCGGTCACGCCGGCAAGCGCGAGCGACGCGCCCATGACCTTCAGAAACGTCCGGCGCTCGAGCGGATCCGCGATCGCTTCGACGGCCGAGGGAAACTCGTTGTGCAGCCGTTCGCGGAACGCGGGATCGTCGGCCAGCTCGTCGAGGGTTCTCCAGAATACCCTCCCCGAGGCTGGAGGCTGGAGACTGGAGACCGGGGTTTCAGGTTCGCGACTCATTGATGGCACGTCGAGCAATTCGTCAGCTTCTGAATCTGGTATTGATCGACGAGGCGGCGGCCGATCTCGAGCTGATTGGCCGGCGGTTGGTAGCTCACGCTGAACACGGCGCTCCGCGGTCGCACGAACGCTTCCGGCCGCCGGTGGCAGTCGAGGCACCACTCCATCTGCAGCGAATGCTGCTGGGCGATGAGCGGCATGCGATCGACCGGTCCGTGGCACGTCGTGCAGCCGACGCCCTTGCTGACGTGAATGCTGTGGTCGAAATGCACGAAGTCGGGTAGATCGTGGACGCGCGTCCATTCGATCGCGCGGTCGTCCTCGAAGCTGTCGTGTACCGGGCGCAGGAACGGGCTGCTGGCGAAGATTTCCGAGTGGCAGTTCATGCAGGTCTTGGTCGGGGGAATGCCGGCAAACCGCGACGCCTCGACCGACGTGTGGCAGTAGCGGCAGTCGATGCCGTTGCCCCCGACATGCCGCTCGTGGCTGAACTGAATGGGCTGCTCCTTGGCGACGTGTGCGTCAGTCGACCACGGCGAGCGGTGGACCTGTGCGATGAGCCATAAGAGCCCCGCGATGACGAACACGACGCCGAACAAACTGACGCGGGAGATGGTGTTCGTGCTGCGGTGAAAGATCTGGGCCATGGGGTGGCTGCTAGGCGCTTATTTTGTGAAAGATTTCACGTAAGTGTCAAATTCACCCGGATCAGCGCGGGTTTGCGGGCGCCTGAGCCGCATCCCCGGGCGCCAGCTCCCACGCGTAACCCCGTCCCATCACGTGGCGCTCGAACCACTCGAGCTCGATATTGGCCTTGCTCAACTGGTGCCGGAGCTCGGCCCACTGGTGCCCCTCCCGGGGCGCGACGAAGAGTCTCGTCGCGACCCCGTTGGCAGCGAGCGCGCGGTACATCTCCACCGACTGCGGCATCGGCACCCTGGGATCCTCCTGCCCGACAAAGAACAGCGTCGGCGTGCGCACCTTCGAGGCGTCCTTGAGCGGCGACTGTGCCCAGAACGTCTCCCACGGCGCGTCTTTCTGCCACGGCGTGCCGCCAAACCACAGCGCCCGGTTCGTGCGCGTGTCGGTTTGCGCGAACAGCGACGTCCAGTTGGCAGCCCCGGCCGACGAAGCCGCGGCCTTGAACCGTTCGGTGAACGTAATCAACTTGTTCGTCAGGTGTCCGCCCGCGCTCCATCCCATGACGGCCAGTCTGTCGCCGTCGGCCAGACCTTGCCGCACGAGAAGGTCGACACCCGCCATCACATCCAGGTGCATATTCCGGAAGTAACCGCCGACGAGGTCGCGGAGGAACGCGTTGCCGTAGCCCGAGCTGCCGCGGTAGTTGGGACGCAAGACGAGGTAGCCCTTCGCCGTGAGAACCGGCACGTAATTGACGATCACGCCCGGCCCGTAGCCGAACTTGTCGGACTCGGCCGGCCCGCCGTGTAGTTGCACGACCAGCGGATACCGCTTCTCTGTCTCGTACCCGAGCGGGTAGAACAGGACGCCCTCCACCGAGGTGCCATCCGCGCCCTTCCACACGACTTTCTCCTGCCGCGGCAGGTTGAAGTCCCGCTCGAGTGTGTCGTACTGGCCGGTGACGCGCACCGGTGTTCCCCCCTCCAGCGGCAATGTCCAGACGTCGCCAATGCGCGAGGGTTCGTCGAGCTGAAACACCATGCGACGGGCGCCGGAGACGAGGCTCCAGAACTGTACCGAGTGGCGGCCTTCGGTCAGCGCCCGCGCCCGCTTGGCGCCAGGGTCGATCCGGAAGATCTCGCTGTGGACGCCCATGTTGACGACCGCGAGGATCGTTGCGTCAGGCGCCCAAGACGCGTGCTCGATGGCGTAGGGGAAGTCGGGAAGAAGGAGCTCGGGCGCCCCGCCTGCCACGGGCACCACAAAGAGTGTCGACGCATGGTACGGCTCGAGCCGTTGATTCGCTTCGGCCACGAAGAGCAGGCGCGAATGATCTGGCGAGAGCTCGGCCTCGATCTCTTCGATCGCATTGGCGGTGATCGCACGCGGGCTGGAGCCGTCGGCGCCCGCGATCCAGATTTCGCTTCGCGCGGCGTCGCCCGCAAGCGGCGTCGGCGCCCGATGAAACGCGATGTACCGGCCGTCGCGCGAGGGACGGTACGACAGGACGGAGAAAGCGCCGTCGGTCAGCTTCTGCTCGACACCGGAAGCCACCGTGACCTTCCAGAGATGCCGATGCTTGAAATTCTCTTCGAACGCGAACACATCGTCCCGCAGGCGGTCGCGCTCGCGTTCCTCGGCGGTGCGCGCGTCGGCAGCCACGAAGTAAATAGATGCGCCGTCGGGCGACCACGCCGGCTGCGAGACGGCGGACGCGTGCTTCGTGAGGGCCTGCGCCTCGCCGCCGGCCGGCGACAGGAGGTAGATCTGTGTATCGGCTTCGTTGCGCCGGCTGAGAAAGAGGATCGACGCGGCGTCCGGCGACCAGCGCGCGGACAGCTCGCCGGTCTCGCCGTTCGTGATCTGGAGGGGGAGGCCCCCGCCGATCGCCTGCCGCCAGATGTGCGGCACCGGCCGGTTGGCCTTCCAGTCGGCGCGCGTCACCGTGTAGATGACGGAGCGGCCGTCGGGTGACAGCTGCGGGTCGAGAAGGCGCGGCAGCTCGGCGAGGTCGAGAATCGACATCGGTCGGCGCAGGGGCTGCTGTGCGTCGGCCGAGGGACGAAGGAGCAGGATAGCCGACGCACAGGCGGTCGCGGCCACGAAGGCACGAAGGCACGAAGAGCCCAACGTCTCGTTTTCGTGTTTTCGTGTTTTCGTGGCCATGTGCCGAAAGAATACCATCGCGCGTCGTAGAATGAACGGGATGTCCGACCGCAAGTACCGCCAGCGTGGATACCAGGACGAGCCGCGCGAGCGCGAGCCGCGGCGAGAGAAGGCGGTGCCCCAGGAGCGGACGCCGGGGCGGCTGCTGCAGAGTGCCTCGGGGCCGAAAACGCCGAACCTGATGGCCTCGCACGAGGTCTTCCGGTGCGCGCGCTGCGGCAATCGCCTGGCCCTTCCCGTCGAGGCGCTCGGGCGATGCTCACGCTGCGGCGTCGACCTGCACAGCTGCATCAGCTGCGTGTCGTTCGATACGAGCGCGCGGTTCGAGTGTTCGCACCCCGAGCTCAAGGCCCGCGTTTCGCCGAAAGACGAGTCCAACGCCTGCGCGTTCTTCTCGCCGCGGACGACCGTCGAGCGGGAGACGGGCACGCCCGCGGGTCCGCCGAGCGCGCGGCAGGCGTTTGACGATTTATTCAAGTAGGGGCCGGCAGGACTGAAGTCCTGCGCTGCACGCCGGCGCAAGGCGCTCTCGGGATGACGAAATGAGACTTCGATATCTCGCGCTGGTGTTGATCGTCTTCGCGGTTGGGCCGGCGACGCGCGCGGCGGCGCCGGTTCAGTATCGTTTCACGTTTCCCGAGCCCGAGCATCACTGGATGCAAGTGGAGGCGACATTCGCGGAGGTCGATCCTTCCCCGCTCGAGCTCAGGATGAGCCGCTCGTCGCCGGGCCGCTATTCGCTGCACGATTTCGCGAAGAACGTGTACGACGTGCACGCGTTTTCCGCCGCTGGTGTCGAGTTGGCGGCGACGAGGCCCGATCCGTATGGATGGACCGTGCCGAGCCACAGTGGCACGGTGAGGGTGACCTACAAGGTCTTCGGCGATCGCGTGGACGGGACGTACCTGGCGATCGACACGACGCACGCCCACGTGAACATGCCGGCCGCCGTCATGTGGGCGCGCGGACTGGACGATCGGCCGGCCACGATCGTCTTCGAGCCGCCAGCAGGCGCGTCGTGGCGCGTGGCCACGCAGCTCCACGCCGGCTCGACGCCGTTCGAGTTCACGGCGCCGAACCTTCAGTACCTGATGGACAGCCCGGCAGAGTTCGGCCCCGTGGCGATCCGCCAGTTTGCGGTGGACGGCCGCACGTTTCGCGTCGCGCTGCATCATCAGGGCACCGACGGCGAACTGGACGAGTTCGCGAAGGACGTCGAGAAGATCGTCCGTGAGCAACGCGAGATCTACGGCGAGTACCCGACCTACGAGCCCGGCGCCTACACGTTTCTCGCCGACTACCAGTCGAACGCGAACAGCGACGGCATGGAGCACAGAAACAGCACCGTCCTCACCTCGTCGTCCTCGCTCCGGAGCAACCGCATCGGCCTTCTCGATACCGTGGCCCACGAGTTCTTTCACTGCTGGAACGTCGAGCGCATCCGGCCTCGATCGCTCGAGCCATTCGACTTCGAGCGCGCGAACATGTCCGGCGAGCTCTGGCTCGGCGAGGGCTTCACGCAGTACTACGGACCGCTCACGCTCAGCCGGGCGGGCCTGGTCGATCTCCCGTCGACCGTCGCCGCGATGGCCGGCCTGGTCGGCAGCGTCGCCGTCAATCCGGCACACACGGTGCGCAGCGCGGAGGAGATGAGCCGGATGGCGGCGTTCACCGACGGCGGCCGCACGGGTGACCGGACCAACTTCTCGACGACCTACATCTCCTACTACTCGCAGGGAGGCGCCATTGCACTGGCGCTGGACTTGACGCTTCGCGATCGGTCGAACGGCGCGACCACCCTGGACGATTTCATGCGCGCCATGTGGCGCGCGCACGGCAAGCCAGGCGGCACGCGCGAGGGGTACGTGGATCGGCCGTATTCCATCGCCGACGCCGAGGCGCGGCTGGCCGAGGTCAGCGACGCGTCGTTCGCGCGGCAGTTCTTCGCCCGCTACATTCAAGGCCGGGAGGTCGCCGACTACCGGCCGCTGCTCTTGCGCGCGGGGGTCGTACTGCGCCGGCCCAACGAGGGGCGCGGGTGGTGGGGCGACGTCCGCCTCGAGCTTCGGAACGGCGAGGTGCGCCTCGCCGAGGCGCCGGCGCTGGACACGCCGGTGTACACGGCGGGCCTCGACGTCGGCGACCATCTGCGCCAATTGGGTGGTGGCAGGGTTGCAACGCCCGAGGACGTAGCGGTTGTCATGCGCCGCCACAAGCCCGGAGACGCGATCGCAATCACGTTCGTCGATCGCTCTGGGGCGGAGAGGAAGGCCATCGTGACGCTTCGCGAGGATCCGCGGCTCGAGCTCGTGACCCTCGAATCCACGGGCGCGCCGCTCACCGCGGCGCAAAAGACGTTTCGACAGAGCTGGTTGAATTAGATCGGCTCTCAGCTTTCAGCCCGTGAGTCAACAGTTCACAGTTGACAGTTCACAGCAGCGACAACTGTCAACTGTCGACTGTGAACTAGACGTGAGACCTGAGCCTGTGAAGTGTGCTTACCGGCCAAACAGCACCCCCGGCGCCATCTTCCACTCGGGATCGATCGCGCGCTTGACCCGGCGCATCTCTTCGATGCCAGCCTCGCCGTACATCATCCGCAGCAGCTCCTGCTTCACCAGGTTTCTGCCGACGCCGTGCTCGGCGAGCGGCGCGCCGCCGAGCCGCAGCACCTCGCGGCCGCAGGCCAGGATCGCCTCTTTGCCGGCTTCCACATCGGCCAACGAGCGTGGAATGACGTTGGGGTGCAGGTTGCCGTCGGAGAGGTGCCCCCAGACGGCGGTATCGAGGCCGCGCCGCGCGAACTCACGGTCGACGATCGTCAGCAGCTCGTCGAGCCTGTCGAAGGGCACGATCAGGTCGGCCGCCGTCTTTTCGATGCGCGCGTCACCGGCCCGCTTCGCGCGGCCCACGCGCTCGTTGACCGCGAATGGCACGGCCTCGCGCACAGCGAGGAGCTGATCGGCGCGGGCGCGATCGCCGGGCACCGCAATCTCGACCTCGTCGAGCACCCCGGCGTCGGCGAGGGCCGAGCAGAACCGTACGAGCGCAGTGTCGGGCGGATGCGGATCGCGCGAACGGCCGATTTCGTCGAACGCCTGGTCGGAGCGCGTGTCCGGCGGCAGCTCGAGCGTCACGAGCAACGCGATCTCCGTGCCAGAGGGAACGCGGACCCCTTGCGCGCGGTCGACGCCATCTTCCATGATGAGCGCCAGGCTTCGCGCGTCCATGTGTTCTATTGCCGCCACGTCCACCCCGCGCGGGTCGCGGCTTCGCCTCGTCTCGTGTGCGACATCCCGGAGCCGACGCGCAAGCTCGAGCGCCGCGCGGCGCGTCGCGAACGGCACGAACGCCAAGCACACGGCCGGCCGCACCGGCAGCACACGCAGTGTCGCGGCCGTGACGACGCCGAGCGTGCCCTCCGATCCGATGAAGAGGTCGATGAGGTCCATGCCGCTCGCGGCGAAATAGCCGGCCGACAGCTTCGGCACTGGCGGCATCCGGTACGTGGGCACGTTCACCCGGATCGGGCCGCTCGCGAGAGCCAGGTCCAGCTCGAAGTAGCCGTCCGCATGCGCCAGCGTGGCGCCTCTCTCGATGTCGAGCACGTCGCCGCCCGGCAGAACGACCGTGAGCGCCTCGACCCACGTCCGCGTGCTTCCGTACTTGAACGTGGCCGCCCCGGCCGCGTTCGTCGCGATGGTCCCGCCGACGAACGCCCCCGCGAAGGTCGGCCCCGGCGGGTAGTAGCGTCCGGCGCGTTCGAGCGCGCGATCGAGCTCGGCGATGCTCACGCCGGCCTGTACGCGCACGCAACCTGCGCCGATCGACTCGATGCGATTCAATCGGGCCGTGCTGAGCAAGCGTTCGCCCATTGGCGTGGCCCCGCCCGTGAGCGACGACTGTGCGCCGATGGGAAGCACCGATGTGGAACGGCGCAGAAGGTCGGCGACCTGGGCCTCCGACGCCGGCAAGGCCAGCTCCCTGGCGTGGCCGCCCGGGAAGTGCGCGGCGTCCTCGAGGCGGGCGCCGACCAGGTCGGGGTCGCGTTCAATCCGCACCGATCCGGGATCGCCTTCGGGCCTTCTGGCGCGGAGCGCATGGGCAGCCACGGCGGTCTATTATGATTGGCTGCGGTTCATTTTCGTGGCGCCGGCTCAGGTTGTTGAGGCCCAGGGGAGTACAACAATGGGACCACGGGGACTCGGAGACGTTGCGGAGGCGGAGCATCGAGAGGTCAGCGCGCTCGACCACCCGCTGAACAGCTCGTACGTCCGCGTGCTGATCATCGAGGTGGTCCTCGTCGTGCTGCTCTTCCTCCTCGGACGGATGTTCCGGTGAGCGGCCGCCGACCGTCGTAAAGATGCATCCCATCGACTGGCTGATCGTTGTCGTGTATTTCGTATGGGTCGTGACCGACGGCCTTCGGCGGACGAAGAATCGAGACCGGATCGAAGGCTATTTTCTAGCGAGCCGATCGCTCCCGTGGTGGGTGGCGGGCCTCTCGGTGATGGCGACGCAGCTGAGTGCGATTACGCTCGTCGGCACCACCGGCCAGGGCTACGCCACGGGCCTGCGGTTCATCCAGTTCTATTTCGGCCTGCCGCTGGCGATGATCCTTCTGTCGCTGACGCTCGTCCCGTTTTTTCATCGCGCCAAGGTGTACACCGCCTACGAGTACCTCGAGCGCCGCTTCGACGCGCGGACGCGATCGCTCACGAGCTTCCTGTTTCTGATGAGCCGGGCGTTCTCGCTGGGCGTCGTGATCGCCGCGCCGGCGGTCGTGATTTCGGCGATGCTCGGCTGGGGCATTCCGATGACCGTCGCGTTGTTGAGCGTGCCCATGGTGTTCTACACCGCCTTCGGCGGCGTGCAGGCCGTGGCGTGGACCGACGTCAAACAGATGGTGCTGATCGTGTTCGGCGTCGTTGCGGCGGTCGTCGTTCTCTTCGTTGCGTTGCCCGAGGGCTTCGGCCTCCGACAGGTGCTCGCGCTGGCCGGATCGACCGGGCGGCTCGAGGCGCTCGACTTCCGGTTCGACGTCCGCGAGACCTACACGTTCTGGTCGGGGATGATCGGCGGGCTGTTCTTGATGCTCTCGTACTTCGGGTGCGATCAGAGCCAGGTGCAGCGGTACCTGACGGCGAAATCGGTCGACGAAGCGCGCCGGTCGCTGCTCATGAGCGCGTACGTGAAGATTCCGCTGCAGCTGCTCATTCTCGGTACCGGCGTGCTGGTCTTCGTGTTCTACGTCTTTGTGACTCCGCCGATGCTGTTCAATCGCGTGCACGACCGACAGGTTGCCGCGGGTCCGCGCGCGGCGGAGTACGCCGCGCTCCAGCGCGAGTTTGACGACGCGATCGGGGAACGACGGGAGGCCGCGCGATTGGGAAACCGGAACGTCTTTCTCGCTGCCGATTCACGTGTGCGCGACATTCGTTCGCGCGCGACGGACATCGTCAAGGCGGCTACCGGCGACGACCGCTACACGGACGTCAACTACGTCTTCCCGACGTTTATCACCACCCAGTTGCCCGTGGGCCTGGTGGGCCTGATGATCGCCGCAATTTTTGCCGCGGCCATGTCCACGGCGGCCGGGGAACTGAGCGCGCTGTCGAGTGCGACCGTCATCGATTTCTACCGCCGACATCTTGTGCAGAATGCCACCGATCGACATTACTTATCGGTGTCCAAGGTGGCAACGGCCGCGTGGGGAGTGTTCGCCTGCATCGTCGCGCTCTACGCCGCCGACCAAGGCTCGCTGATCGAGGTCGTCAACCGGTACGGGTCGCTCTTCTACGGCTCGATCCTGGGCGTCTTCCTGCTGGCGGTTCTGACGCGGCGGGCCACTGCGACGGGCGCTTTCTGGGGTCTGATCTCGGGGATGGCGGTGGTCGTGCTCGTGGCGTTCTGGACGCCGGTCGCGTTTCTCTGGCACAACCTGATCGGCGCGGTGACGGTCGTGGTGATCGGACTGTCGATCGCGGCGTTTTCCAAGACAGGGGGATCGTAACGGCTGTCAGCCGTTAGAGCGCTTTTCATGCGCGTGTAGCGCGGGACTTCAGTCCCGCCTAGCGCTCGCCTAGCGCTCGCCTAGCGCCGGCCTATTGCAGGTCTAAAGACCTGCGCTACACGGAATCGAAAACGGCTCTAGCTGAGCTCTAGCTGTCAGCTTCGGACGCTGAAGGCTGATAGCTGATGGCGAGAGCTGCAATTCAAATTAGTATTTCTTCCAGCTGAACGAGCTCAACACCTGATTGCCCGCCACCCACATCTTTCTCTGCAGCTGGATGTCGTAGTGGACTGAGGCGCCACCTGTGGCGGTGAGCTGCTTCAGAATCACAGCGCCATACCAATCCGCGCCGCCCGCGAAGCTTCCCGTGGCATTGGGCGCATACAACAGCGACGCCGTTTCGGCGCCGCCGGCCAGCGTGAGGTTGCCGGTCCCGCCGTAAATGAATTGCAGATTCTGTGGGTCGTAGGTCGGGTTGCTGATGCCCTGACCTGTCAGGGTGAGCGGGCTGGCGAGCTCTCCTCCCGCGCCATCCAACCCGGCGATCTTGAAAATGACAGGACCAGAATCGATGATGAGCTTCGAGTTGCCCATCTGCGACAGGCTGTTGATGATGTAAGTCCCGGCCTTGAGATGGACCTCCGAGTTGCCGTTCGTCGTGATGTTGCCGAGCGACATGGTGCCGGGCGTCGCCGTGAGCGCGGGGTCGAGGGTCGCGCCGTTCGCGCTGGGCACGCACCACGGGGCGACAAGGCCCCCCGGACAACCGCCGCCCTGCGTGAAGCTGATGTTGTTGGTCGGCGGCAGCGGATCGGGTAGCGGCGGGACTGGAAAATCGATCGGCTGCGCGAGCTGCGTGAGCCCGTCGGTGATCGCCGCGTCGGCGGTGTCTTCCGCCGTCACGTTGTTGGCCGTGCACGCGCCGACGCCGGACCGCGGCGTCGACAACGAGCCGTTGATGGTCGTCGTGTTGCCGACGTCGGTCAGGTTGCCGTTGGTGCCGACGTTGCCGCCGCCTTCGATGAGCACCGGCTCACCGCCGACGAGCGGGGATGCCGAGTTGTAGCTGTCGGTGGTCGCGCCGCCGGCGAACGACAGCGCCGCACAGCCGTTGAACGTGGCAAACGCCGCGTAACTGAAGGCGGGCACTTTCGTGTGCTCCAGATTCGCCGAGACCTCGGTCTCGGCGCTCCGGGCGCCGTCGATGCCGCCGATGCCGGTGATCTCCCACGTCACCAGCGTGACCGGCGTGGTGCTGTAGGCTGGGGTAATCTGCTGCATCGACAGCATCCGGGCCGTCGCGCGATACCTGGCGCTGCCATTGTCGTTCGCCAGCGTGCCCCTCGAATTTGCGATGAACGCGTCGCGCACGGCGTCCACCGGGTAGTTCGACGCCGCACCTTCAACGCTGGTCACGAAGACCGCGGCGCCGCCCGCTCTGATGACCGGCGCCTTCGTCATGTCGTATCCCACGAGCGGATCGGCGGCGTTGGTCCCAGGGGGCACGTAGGCGAACATCAGGTGGTTGGCGGCGGCATGCACGCCCGACTCGGCGGCGTAGCGTGCCTGCGACATCATCTTGTAGTTCTGGCTCGACCAGGTCTCGGTCTGCGAGACGAACATCAGCGAGACGCTGATCGTCGACAGCACGAGCACCATGAACATGGCCAGAATCAGCGCAATCCCCTGTTCGTTCGAGCGAGTCATGGAAGCGTTCCTCAAGGCAGCAGCGCGGTCACGCTGGCCGGCATCGGCTGCAAACGGCTGTTGATGTTCAGGCTGGCCATCTGCCAGACCTGAAACACGTTCCGGGGTGATACGTTCAAGAGCGCCTTGGTTTCCATCTGAAACAAGCCCGTGACCGGATCGCGCCGTTCGGTCTGAACCGTCAGCGTCACGGCCACGTCGGTCACGTACGTCGTACCGGACACCGATACCTGCTGGTAGATGAAGCACGCCGCGCCGTCGGGGTTCGGCTGGACGTTGTTCAACAGCACTTGAGCCACCGTCGGCGGGTTCTTGACGCCCGCGGTGAAGGGCATCGAATTGCGATACAGGTTATTGGTGACGAGGGCATCGCAGGTGTACTCGACGTATACCATGTTGCCGTCGCTGTTGATGTCCCCGAAAATCTTCAGCACCGTGTCGGTCGAGCCGTTCACCGTGCCGCTTGCCGCGGTTGGCACGACGCCCGAGGTAAACCCGCCCTGCACGTCGACCGGCGTGTTCACGAGGTGATCGTTGACAAACACCCCGGAGATGATGAGACCGGCGATGGCTGTGATCTCCACGGTTTCCTGGCTGAGGCCCGCGTCGACGAGCACCTGCTCGCCGACGAAGAGACCCGTGACGTCGTTGACCGCCACCGGCTGTACGGCCACCCCAGTCGGATCCCCCACCACGGGCGCCATCAACCACACGGCCTGCGGAAGGGCGATCCGGCCAGCCTGACCGATCTCCTGCTGCAGAAGCTCGGTCGCGTTCCGCACGCCGGCGTGCATCTCCGAACGGTTGTGCACCGTTGCGCTGACCTGGGTGAGCTGCTGCACGCCGTTGAACACCGATGCCGACACAATCATCAGCACGGCCACCGCGATCATCAACTCGATCAGCGTGTAGCCTGTCTCCGAGCAGGCCCCTTGCAAACGTTTGCACCGCACCGAATACGTCACAGGTCGTCCTCTTGGAAACGCTTAGAAAGGCGAAGTCTTCAGCGTGACGACGGTCGATCGCGGGAGTCGGCCGAGCGCGCCCACCTGCGTCCGGACAATCGCCGTCACCGTGATCCGTTTGAGCGTGGCCGTGACAGTCTCGATCCGCCAGGCACGCTCGTAGAACCAGTTCGCCGGGGGCGCGCCGCCGGCACCGGCGACCAGCGTCCCGTTGATGTCCAGGTAATCGACGTAGAGGTCGACTGGCGCGGCCGGATCCGAGCTCCCACCGACCGTCAGTCCACTTCCGCCCGCCGCAGCCGCCGGGAACACCCGGGTATCTGAAATCGAATCGCTGAACGCGAGCGCCATGAGCTGCTCGAGCTTGTCCTGCGCGTACTCGGTCACGCGGGCCGAGAGGTGGCCCTGATTTTCCGTCTGTGACGTGGCGAGCACGCCGAGTGGCACCAGGCCGAGCGCCACGATCAGCAGAATGCTGAGCGCGAACACCACTTCGATGAGAGAGAAACCGCGCTGAGCTGTCATTGCCTGATCCATGCCACGGCGTTGGCGGGCGACCACCAGAGCCGCACAAGCGGCGTTGCGGTCAACGTCGTGGCGAAGACGCCGATACCGTTCGTGAGATAGATCGCGTTGTCCCCAACGGGCGCACCGACCCCGTCCACGGGAATACCGCGCGAGTTGAACATGATGCACGCGCTGTTGCCGATGGCGACGCCGCCGTCATCGGTACAGGCCGCGGACTGCGCGATGGCCACCTGGGTGTCCGGTGGAGGAGTATCGAGGGTGCCGAATCCGAACTGCACGCCTTGCGAGAGCTGCGTGGGACCGCCCTCGGTCACCCAGGTGTTGGCGGTCCTGTCCCAGAACTGCGTGAAGTAGGTGTTGTCGTCGAGCGTCACGAACAGGCGCGCACGGCTGAACTTCGAGGCCGCTCGCATTTTGACCACGCCGACCATCTGGGCGATCGCCCTCCCGTCGTTTCGCAGGCGCAAATCCTCGCTCGTCCGGAAAACACTCGGGAGAGCGAAAATCGCGATGATGCCCATCACGGCGACCACCGTCAACAGCTCAATCATCGAGAACCCGCCCTCGCCCTTCCTCTGGCGCATACGCCTCGGAACTGCAAAGCATGGTCCGATGCCAAAAAGTGACTTAACAAATTTCATTTGAATACTTTACAACCAAGATTCAGGACATGGTGGCGCCGAATCTATTGTGCCGTTTTAGAACACTGAATTACGATTCTGTCCTGACTCCCGAGTCCCTAGTCCCGAGTCCCTAGCCCCCGATCTAGTTCACCGTTGCGCAGATGGCGTAGACGACGAGGTTCACCGAGCCCAGCGAAAAGGTCAGGTTGTTTCGCACCTCGGCCGACCAACTCCCTTGGGTATCGGGGTAAGACGAGGTCACCGTCGGGCCTGAAGCCAGTTGCGTGGTCTGCTGTACACCGCCGCCGAGCACGCGCGTTCCGGCCGGACACACCGCGCGCGCGCTCAGCTGTGCACCAGCGGCCAGGTTGCCGCTGTTGGCGGATCCCGTAAGGATCTGGTAGCCGCTGACGCCCGGTGCCCCTTGCGGTCCTGTCGGTCCGGTCGAGCCAATTGGCCCTTGCGCCCCAGTCGGACCCGTCGGACCAACGGGCCCCTGCGGCCCGGTCGCGCCAACTGCGCCTGTCGCTCCCGTCGGTCCGGCAGGTCCTTGTGGGCCGGTCGGTCCTGCAGGTCCCTGCGGTCCTGCCGGCCCTGCAGGTCCCTCGGGCCCTATCGGTCCGGCAGGTCCCTCTGGCCCGGCCGGTCCCGCTAGCGTCGAGGATCCCTCGATGGCATCATGCTCGTACACGACGACCGCAAACGACGCTGACTCGTTCCGGCCGTGGCCGCGCGAGACCGTCAGCAGATACGTTCCTTCGGGCTGACTCCCCGAAAGGAAGGCGACGACTTGAAACTTGTCGGCCGACAAGACCGTCAGCGGCTCGAGATCCAGAGTGACATGCGGCGGTGGCACTGGCGACGAGGCGCCCCTCGGAGGCGGCCAGGCAAAGTTCACGCCTTTGATCACGAGGCGGTTGTTGGCGGGATCGAATTGCGTGCTTGTGATCACCAACTGCGGCACCGACTGGGGCGCCGCAAGTGCGGACACCGTCCCAAAGACGACGAGCCCGCCCGCCGCCAAGAGGTTGACCAAGGTTGGTTTCAGCGTCTTCATAGTCACATTCCTCGAATAGCTGAGCCAAAGAGCAAGTTGCTCGCCAAGTCGATCCGGATCAGGTTAAGTCTATTGTTTGTCCGGCGATACGGTACGGCCCAACGTCCGAGCGGCGGCGAGGGCTCGCTCGGCGGGACCTCACGGAATTCGAGGGTGCGGTTACACAATTGAGCCAGAGCCGTCCTGCCGCTCACCGACCCTGCTGGCCAAAAACGTCATCGACCTTCAGCTCCACGATTGCGCCCAAATTCAGCGCGCGGATGCCGGGCTCGACCGTTTTCCTGTCGCCCACGACGACGACGGCGAACTTGTCGGGCGAGAGGTATTGTTGGGCGACGCGTTGCACATCGGCGGCGGTCACGGCCTGGATGCTCTGCACGTAGCGCGAATAGTAATCGTCGGGCAGCTTGAAGACGAGCATGTCCTCGAGCCGCCGCGAGATGTCGCTTGTCGCCTCGAGGCTCGACGGGAAGCGCAGCGCGACGTAGTTTTTCGCGCGCGCCAGCTCGTCGGCGGGCACGGGTTTCAGCATCGCGTTGAGCTCGTTGAAGAATTCAGTCAGCGACTCCGAGGTCTTGTCCGTCTGCACGCCGGCCGCCGAGGTGAACGGGCCGGCGGTGACCCGCATGTCGAAGTTCGATGTCGCGCCGTAGGTGTAGCCGTGTTTCTCGCGAAGGTTCAGGTTCAGCCTCGAGCTGAACGCGCCGCCGAGAACGGTGTTCATCACGAGAATCGGAAAGTAATCGGGGGTGGAACGGGGCACGCCAATCCAGCCGATCCGGATTTGCGACTGTGGCGCGTTCGGCTTGTCCACGATGTAGACCACGCGCGTGACGGGCTGGCCGGTCGTGGTCGACCCCGCGCGGCCCCCCGCCGCCCCCGGCGGTTGCCATTTCCCGAAATTCGCCTCGAGCTGCGGCAGGACCTTGTCGGCGACGATGTCGCCGACGACGATGAGCGCGCCGTTCTCGGGCCGGAACAGGGTCGCGTAGAAGGACCGGAGATCCTCGGCCGTGAAGCTCTTGATGGTCTCTGCCGTTCCCATGGTCGCCGTGCCAAACCGGTGATCGCCTCCGTACAGGACCTTCGAGAACGCCAGCGACGCGATCGTCGAGGCGTCGTCTCTCGCCTGCAAGAGCGAGGTCAGTCGCTGCTGTCGGAGGCGTTCGAGCTCGCTCGGGGGAAACGTCGGCCGGAGCGCGACGTCGGCCATGATCGGCAGCGCGTCGGCCAATCGCGCGACGGGGACGTGCAGGCGGACGCCGATCGAGTTGATGGCGCTGGCCGCCGAGAGATCGGCGCCGAGAAAGTCGATGGCGTCCGCGATCTCGAGCGAGGATCGAGAGGCCGCGCCCTCGGCAAGCATGCTCGCCATCAGGCTCGCCACGCCGTATTTCCTGGCCGGGTCGTCGGCGCTCCCGCCAAGCACCAGCAGGTTCACCTGGACGACGGGCACCTCGTGGAGCTCGACCATCCACACGGGCAGGCCATTGGTCAGCTGCCGCTTCTGAATCGCGGGAAGCTTCAGCGCGGGTGCGGCGCCAGACGCCGGCGGCTTGCTACGGTCTGGCGCTTGCGCCGACACCCCGGCTGTCCCGGCAAGGAGTAGAACGAACGCGAACACGGTGAGTTTCATATCGGGGAACCTGTCTTACATCTCTTCTTCGTGTCTTGGTGGCCTGCCCGGTGGTCTGTTTCGTGCTGTCGTGTTTTCGTGGCTCTTATCGCCGTTGCCCCGGGTTTCCCTCGGGCACCACCGTCAGCTCCACGCGCCGATCCTTCGGCAGAAACTGCGCGGCGGCGGCGCGCACGTCGGTCGGCGACAACGAGCGGTACCGAGCCAGATCCTCGTTGAACCAGTCCGGGTTGCCGGTGTTGGTGTAGTACGCGTTCAGCTGATCGGCCTTGCCGCCGAAGCCGCCGACCCGTTCCATCCGACTGTAAAACGACGCCTCGTACTGGTTGAGCGCGCGTTCGACCTCACGGGTTGCCGGCGCCTCCGTCTGGAGCCGGGCGATCTCTTCGTCGATGATCGTCTGCAGCTCTCCGATCGTGTGTCCCGGTCGCGGCGTCGCCTCGATCACGAATGTGGACGCGAGCGCCATCGAGCCTTGAAACGCCTGGACACTCTGGGCGATCTGCAGGTCGTACACGAGCCGCTTGTAGAGTCGCGAGTTCTTGCCGCTGGTCAGGATCGACGAGACCACGTCGAGCGCGGCGTCGCCCGGCGCGTACAGCGCGGGCGTGAGCCACGCCAGGTAAAGACGCGGCAGCTGCACGCGGTCGGTGATCGTCTGTTTCTTCACGCTGGAGAGCGCCGCGCCCGGAATGGCCATCGGGTCGGGACGCGCGCCCGGCTTCACGTCGCCAAACCACTTTTCGACCAGCCTGCGCGCCGTCGCCGTGTCGATGTCGCCCGCCACCGCGAGGCTTGCGTTGGATGGCGCGTAATACGTCTTGAAGAACGCCACCACGTCGTCGTAGCTCGCGGCCGTCAGATCCGGCATGTACCCGATGACGGGCCAGTGGTACGGATGGCCTTCGGGAAAGAGCATCTCGTTCAGCACGACGTCGGCCATGCCGTAGGGCTCGTTTTCGACGCGCTGGCGCCGCTCGTTTTTCACCACGTCGCGCTGGGCGTCCACGGTCTTGAGCGACATCGTGTCGAGCAGATAGCCCATCCGATCCGACTCGAGGAACAGCGCGAGCTCGAGCGCGTTCGAGGGGACGTTGATCCAGTAGTTGGTGCGGTCGTTGGACGTCGAGCCGTTGTTGTTGCCGCCGGCGCCTTCGAGCCACGAGTCGAACTCGCCCGGCGGCACGTGGCCCGAGCCCATGAACATCAGGTGCTCGAACAGGTGCGCGAAGCCGGTGCGGCCCGTCTTTTCGCGCGCCGAGCCGACGTGGTACCAGACGTTCACGCTCACGAGCGGCACGCTGTGGTCCTCGTGGAGAATCACCCGCAGGCCGTTCGGCAGCGTGAACTGCGTGTAGTCGAGTTGGATGGGCGCCGGCGTCTGAGCGGCGGCGGGCGCCGCCAGCGCCAAAGCGAGCATGCATGCGAAGCGTTTCATAGAGCCGATTCTACCTTGGGTGCAAGGGTGCGAGGGTGCCGGGGTACGAGGGGGGCACGGGACTGTCGAATCTATGGTGAAATACGTTCATGTCCGACACGCCCGTGCTGGTGGGCATCGTCATGGGAAGCCAATCCGATTGGGACACGATGCGACAGGCCCACGAGATGCTGACGCGGTTCGGGGTAGCGCACGAGAACAGCGTGATGTCGGCCCACCGGTCGCCCGAGCTGACGGCGGGCTACGCCAAGACGGCGGCGAGCCGTGGCCTGGAAGTGCTCATCGCCGGTGCAGGCGGCGCGGCGCACCTGGCCGGCGTGGTCGCGGCGCACACGGTGCTGCCGGTGATCGGTGTGCCGATGCCGAGCGGCTTGAACGGCCTGGACTCGCTGCTGTCCACGGTGCAGATGCCCATGGGCGTGCCGGTCGCCACCGTGGCCATCGGGCCGTCGGGCGCGGCGAACGCCGGCTTGCTTGCCGTCGCAATCCTCGCGACCTCGCGCCCCGCGTTGCGGGCCGCGTTGCAGGCGTATCGAGACGAGATGGCGGCCGAAGTCGGCCGCGCCACGATCTTGTAGACCCGTGAGGCTCGGGGCTCAAGTCCTCAAATCTTCGGGTCTCTTCGTGGCTCTCTTTTTCGTGCTTTCGTGTTTTCGTGGCTCTTCTTCGTGCCTTCGTGTCTTCGTGGCCTATAATCCGCCAACATGACGACCAACCGCTGGCACCCCGTGATCGGTGGCGTCCTCATGAACCTGGCGCTCGGGTCACTCTACGCTTGGAGCGTCTTTGTCGCCCCGCTCGAAAAAGAGTTCGGGTGGACGCGTACACAAACCTCGCGCACCTTCACGATAGCCGTCGTCTGCTTCGCGCTGACGTTCATCTTCGCCGGACGTCTTCAGGACAGGAGGGGGCCGCGCCTCTGTGCCCTCCTCGGCAGCATTCTCGTCAGCGCGGGATTCGTGCTCACGAGCTTCACGAGCTCGCTCACCGCGCTCTATGTCCTCTTCGGCGTGATCGTCGGCATCGGCAACGGGTTCGGCTACTCGGCGCCGACGCCGGTGGGATCCAAGTGGTTTCCCGACAAGCGAGGCCTCGTCGTCGGGCTGATGGTCGGCGGGTATGGCGGCGGCCAGGCCATCTTCGGCTCGCTGGCCAACTACTGGCTCATCCCGACGTTCGGCTGGCGCGCGACGTTTCAGATTCTCGCGGCCGTGTTCATGGTGATGACCCTCGCCGGCACGGCGCTTCTGAAGAATCCTCCGCAGGGTTATCGGCCGCCGAACTGGACGCCGCCCGGCGGCGCCGCCTCGAGCGGCGCGGATTTCACGACACGCGAGATGCTCGCGACGCCGACGTTCTACGCCTTGTGGATCGCCTATTGTCTGGGCGCGACGGCCGGCCTGATGACGATCAGCCAGCTCGTGCCGTTTGCCAACAGCGTGGGACTCGGCGCCAACGTGGCCACGATCGCCCTTGTTGTGAGCGCGGTCGGGAACGCGGGCGGACGGATTCTTTCGGGCGCCATGTCCGACAGGTTCGGACGCGTCGTCACGCTCAGGATCATGGTGCTCGCGTCGGCCATCGCGATGCCCTCGCTGTTTCTCTGGCGCGAGCAGGCCGTGCTGTTCTGGGGGCTCGTCGTGCTCGTCTACTGGTGCTACGGGACGCAGCTCTCGGTGTTCGCGTCGACGACGGCGGATTTTTTCGGGACGAAGAATTTCGGGATGAACTACGGCGTGCTGTTCACCGCCTGGGGGGCGGCCGGCATCCTGGGCCCGCAGATCGCCGGCCGCGTCTACGACACGTTCGGCGACTACCGGTACGCGTTCTTTGCCACAGCCGGCCTCGCGCTCGTCGCGCTCGCGGCCCTGATGGCCGCCCGCACCCCGACTCGCGCGGCTGCGGCGTAGAACGAGAACAGCGGTCGCACACTCCTTGAACGGAAAAGCCCAAGGGCTCGCTTACAGTCTTGTTCATCACTGTGCTATTTGCTAACAGCAGGGCAGCTCGGGCCGAACGAGGGCAAACGGGAGGCCATGCGCAATCAAATGTCGCAGAATGCACATCAAGTCACCAGGTCGTGTTGGCACAACGCTTGATGAGTTGACCGCCTTGAGTCATCCGACTGTTCATGCCGTGCCGATGAGCGCTCTCGTACCTCACATTCGCGTCCGCGATGGCGATCGAGCTTCCACCGGCAAGGCAAGCGGTTCGGACGCCGAGTCGGTGCGAGCGGAGCTGAAAGCGATGCTGGCGATCATCGACGCCTTCGTGAGCGTCCCGGACGAACGAATCCGCGCGAGGATGCTGGCCTGGACGTGCGAACGTTTTGGGGGAAGTTCAGGAACGACGCCACGAGGCGCCACTGAATCGCCGTACGCACAAACTGCGCCGGTTGCCTCTCGGCCCGGTACGCAAGCGAAGCAGGAGCAGATATCAGTCGAGGGCCTCGAAGCTCTGTTCCACGAAGGCCGGCCGGGTCCAGGGCGATTTCCGCCGCCCACGTACCGGCGCCGGCGTCTTAGACCGACGCTGATGCTCCGATTCCGGTGGTGGACGTGAGGGTCAGGCGACCTAGGCCTGTCCCACGAGCCAGATTCGGCCGATAACTTGCTGCGGGTTGAGTTCTAGTCTGCACCGCCTCCGCTCACGACGATGAGCAGCCTCTGTCGTGATTCCACTCCCGACCTGGTGGGCCGCGCGGGCCAGGCCCGCGGACCGCTTTCGACGCACGCCGTCCACAAGGACGTACACATTCTCGATCTCCTGGCGGTCATCTATCGGTACCGGCGCATGGCCTTCTCGGTCTTCATCTTGACCACGATCGCCCTGATGATCCAGGGCTACTCGGGCGTCCGGTTGTACCAGGCTAAAGCGCAGCTCCTGATCGAAGACGAGCGCTCGACGGCGATGCCGGGCATTGCGACCGGCCAGTACTACGAGGATCCTGTCCCCTACTACAACACGCAGCACCGTATCTTGCGAAGCCGCGAGCTCGCGCGGCGGGTCGTGAGGCGCCTGCAGCTCGGAACACATCCCGAGTTCAATGGCACCGCGACGCCTCCCGTCACACTCGTGACGGCGGTACGAGCGGCGGCCGCGCGGGCGCTGCGGGGCCTGACCTTGTTGTCCGCGGCTGTCGAAGAGGAAGCGCCCACACCCGACGAGACCCCCGCTGAAGCGGCGCTCGTGGGCAACTTCCTCTCCCGGGTCGTCGTCACACCGGTCCCTGACAGCAAGCTGGTGGACGTGTTCTTCACGGCGGCGGACCCCGCGGTGACGGCTCTGGCGGCCACCACGCTCGCCGAGGAGTACGTCGCGCAGAATCTCGAACTGAAGCAGCAGAGCACGCAGAACATGCTCGAGTGGCTCGAGAACGAAGTGGCGGCCCAGCAGACGAAGGTCGAGCAGAGCGAGCGCGATCTCGCGGAATATCGCGAGATGGAAAACGCGATGTCGCTCGACGACAAGAACAACATCGTCGTGTCGCGTCTCAACGCACTCAACGAAGCGAGCATTAGGGCTCGCACGGTTCGGATCGAGAAGGAATCGGTCAACAACCAACTCAAGGCCATCCGCGACACAAGGTCGGTAGACGCCATTCCGGTCATCACACAGAATTTGCAGATTCAGGCGCTCAGGAATCAACTCGGTGATTTACAGCGCCAGAAAGCCAATCTCACCGAGCGCTATGGCGACAAGCACCCCGAGATGGTGAAAGTCAACGCCCAGCTTGCCGACGGGCAGCGTCAGCTCGACGTGGGGACCGCGAAGGCGCTCGAGTCGGTCAGGAACGAATACGAACGTGCGCTGATCGAGGAGCGGACACTCGCCGCCCATCTGGAGGAAGCCAAGCGAGACGCGCAGGATCTGAGCCGTAAGAGCGTCGGCTACAACGTGTTGGAACGCGAGGCGAAAAGCCATCGCACGGTCTACGAGTCGCTCCTGCAGCGCACCAACGAGTTGCGCGTGTCGAGCAACAGCCGGGCGAACAACGTTCGGCTTGTCGAGCGGGGTGAAGTGCCGGGAAGTCCTGTGACCCCGTCGGGCCGGCGCACCTGGGGCCTGTCTGTCGTGGTGGGGTTGTTCGCCGCCATCGCCGTCGCCTATGGCCTCGATTACATGAACGACACCGTCAAGACGCCCGAGGACGTCACGCGGTTTCTGAAAATGACCTTCCTCGGTCTCGTGCCGTCGGTCCGCGGCGACAAGCATCCGCTGATGGCCTCGTGGGACACACCGAAGCACTTCGGCGAAGCGTTCCGAAACCTGCGCACAGCGATCATCGCGCTGTATCCGGGCGACGGGCCGAAGACCATGGCCGTGACGAGCGCGCAGCCGCTCGAAGGCAAGACGACGACCGCGTGCAATATCGCGTTGGCGTTGGCCTACGGCGGAATGCGAGTCCTCTTGATCGACGCCGATCTACGCCGGCCCGGTCTACACCTGTCGCTCCGTCTGACAAACGAACGGGGGCTGTCGCACGTCCTGGGCGGGCGGGCTCGTCTACGCGACGTCATCCAGCGCACTGTCGATCTGAACCTATTTGCGATCACCGCCGGTCCCACACCGTCCGAGCCGTCGGAGCTGCTGGCTTCGGAGCGGATGAAGATGCTCCTGAGCAGTCTGGCGCAGGGGCCATTCGACTGGATCATCATCGATACCCCTCCGGTGCTCGGGGTGAGTGACGCCGTCGTCCTTACACCCTTGGTTACCGGCGTCACGTTCGTGGTCGGTGCCGAAATGACGCGACGGCAGGTGGCTGAGCACGCAATCGAAACCATTCTGTCGAGCCGGCCAAAGCTGCTTGGCGTCGTGCTCAACAAGGTCGACTTCGCTCGGAACAAGTACTACTATTCACGCTACTACGGCCGGCAGTACGAGAACCACTACGCTGAAGCGGTCTAGAAGATCGCCTCCCACCGCGTATCGGGGCCTAGCAGCCCGTGGTGAAAGTCTGGCTGCATTCGACGGGCGATGCATCCTCGCCGGCTGCGTTGCTCCTCGCTCACATACTCCCGGTATGCTCGGTCGTCGCGCCTTGCCGGCGAGGCGCCTCGCCCGTCTCGGTGCGACGCCAGACTTTCGCCACAGGCTGCTAATGGCAGACGTCTCGCCCGCCCGTGTCATGGCTCGCGACAGGAACGCTCGTTGACACGGCGCGCCGCCGGCTCTATATTCAGCGCCCTGGTGATTTCTCGACACCCGTGGTCATCGTTGTGTTTCGGCGACACGGACGAGTGACAAGACGCGCGCAGTGACGCGGGACGAGATCCCGAGGTGGGCACAGGATGAGCGTCCGATCCGTTCCGGGCGACGCGCTGGACACGATGCGCCGCACTGCGATGACTCGCTCGCTGTTGGGACGGTTTCCATGGGCCGGCCAGTGGGAGCTGACATGCCGCTGCAACCTCAGATGTGTGATGTGCTACACGGACTGCTTCAATACGTCCGCACACGTCAGGCAGGAGCTCGCCACCGAGGACATCGTTCGTATTCTCGATGAACTGCAGGAAGCCGGATGCGTCGAGCTGACGTTCACCGGAGGCGAGCCGTTGTCGCGGCCCGATTTTCTGACAATTTACGGAGCCGCACACGAGCGCGGGTTTGTCCTCACCGTCTTCACCAACGGTACGTTGATTACGCCGGCCGTTGCCGACTGCTGGGCGCTCGCCCGGCCCAGGAGCGTCGAGATTTCTGTCCACGGTGTGTCGGCCCGGGTCTTCGACGGTGTGACTCGAGTTCCTGGATCGCTCGAGCGCTGCTTGGCGGGCATCGAGCTGGTGATGAGGCGGCGGATTCCAGTCGTTTTGAAAACGGTGGGGCTGATTTCGAATTGGCACGAGATTCTGGCGATCAAACAGTTCGTCGACTCGCTCGGCGGCGCGACGTGGCGGTTCGGCCAGTACTTGCGTGACGACCTCGCTGGCACGAGTGCTCCGTTTCAGTTTCAGCTTCCCGAGGCGAGACTGCGGACGCTCGAGCAGCAGGACCGCGAGCTCTGGGAAGCCAAGTGCGGCGAGATCGCCTGGTCCGAGTCGATCGCGCACAAGACCTGCGGTGGCGGGCAGCTGACCTTTCACATCGACGCCTACGGCCAGCTTCAGCTGTGTTCGAACAATAGGCGAGGTGGCTACGACCTGCGCGCCGGCTCATTCCGTGCCGGCTTCGACGAGGTCCTGCCAACCTTGCCCTGTCAAGGCCGAACCAGGACTCATCCGGAGACCATGCCCCTGCACGTCACGCGGCCGCGGCGGACGGCGTCGTGAACTCGAGGATTCTGAGTGCCAACATCGGACGAGTCTCAAAGCAGGATAGCTCGCGTAGGTGTTGAACCCGTGCAGGATATCCGAACGGTCGAAAACCACGATGCGGCGTATGACATCTGGAAGGCCGCTGGCGCTCGAAACCGAGTTCTGGTTCATGTCGACGGGCACGTCGACTTCGAGTGGATGAACGATCACGTTGCCGATGAGCTTCTGGCCGCGCGCAGCTCAGTGGAGATCCAGCGGCTGCTTGCCGAGACGAGCGCCTGGCATTTCGACGAACGGCCGTTGCGCGAACGGGTCACCCCCGCGAATTTCATCTATCCGGCGATAAAGGAGGGTCTCGTTCGCGAGTTCATCTGGATCATGCCCGATGCCTTCTGGGCAAGCCCCGCAGCACGTCGCGTGATTCGCGATGGTTTGGAGCAGACACTGCGCCGGGGCTCGCCAGAGGCCGGCCCCCTACGCGTGTCCAACGGCGGCATCCGTTTTCGTCTGCTGGGGTGTCCTGTGACCGCGTGTACGCTCGCCACTTTGCCTCGCATCACCGAGCCGGTGCTGCTCGATATCGACGTCGATTATCTCCTCACCACGAATCCGGCGGGGCCGGCCCCGTACTTCCAGCGCGAGCCGGCCGAGCCGTGGCTGTGGCCCAGCGCGTTCTTCCGGCGCCTCAGGTCGACGCGTCTGAAGACGGACCTGCTGACCATCGCGTACTCCGTGGACGACGGTTTCACGCTGCTTCGCTACAAGTACTTTGGCGATCTGCTGCGACGCGCGCTCGGCGAGGCGTCCGAACGCGTGAGCGACGCCCCGGTTTCCGGGAGCGCTGCCGAGGCGTTCGATCACGTGAGCCGAAGCCTCTCCGCTCACGACATGCTCTCGACCGGTCGCTGGTGGCGAGAAATGGTGCGTCGAGATCCTTCCTATCGCTCGGTCTACGCGATCCCTGGATGGCGGGAAGAATGCGCTGGACGCTGGGACGCCGCGCTCGACATCTACCAGCGAATGATTGAGATCGATCCGGAATGGCACGTGCCGCATCTGGGAAGGGGTCGCGCGCTCTGGCAATTTGGCCGATATGCGGAGGCGGAAACGGCTTTCGAAGCGGCAGCCTCGCGGAGCTCCCGAGCGACGTCAGCCACGTACTGGCTGGGTCTTTGCCGATTTCGCCGCCAAGATCTCGAAGGGGCCTCACGCGCCTGGACCGACGCGGTTCGAGCCGACCCACGCGATGGCTCGAGCCTGCATGGTTTGGCCTGCGTGGAGGCTCAACAAGGGCAGGCGAGAGCTGGCGGCGCCCGGATTGCTCGAGGAGAACGCCGGCAGTGGAACCGGAGACGAAAGGGACTATCTCACATGACGGACCTCCACGATCCGCTCGGCACGCGCTATGAGCATGAGCCAAGCATCGTGACCCGCCGCGTCGCCGGCGAGGTCATCCTCGTGCCGACGCGCCAGATGAGCGGAGACGCTGCCCTTTTCACACTGGACGAAGTGGCAGCTTTTCTCTGGGAACGGTTGGACGGGCAGAGGACCGGCAAGGACCTCGTCGCGGCTCTGGAGTCGTCATATGCCGCTGAACCGGAACAGGCCGCCGCTGATGTGCGCACCTTTCTGGAGCAGCTCGAATCAATTGACGCAGTGCGGCGCGTGTCGGAGTCCCGCCGGGCGACGAATCATGGCCCGGCCTCTCGCTGAAGAGCAGTACGGTCAGTTCAGCGCCCGCGTCTGCAGTCGCACCATCGCCGACGCGCAACCGACTCGTGTCCAGTTCGAGCTGACCTACAGGTGCAATATCCATTGCGTGCACTGCTACACCGACCCCTTCAACACCCTGGACGCTGTCGGGCGTGAGCTCGATCTGCACGAGATCTCGAGGATCTTTGACGAGCTGGCTGATGCGGGTGTGCTGTGGATGACGATGACAGGCGGTGAAGCCCTCGTGCATCCTCAGTTCCGGCGGATCTATCAGGAAGCCAAACGCCGGGGATTCATCATCAGCCTCTATTCGAACGGGACGACGGTTTCCGAGAGCCTCGCGGACTTCCTTGCCGCGGACCCGCCGTTCACGATTGACGTGAGCTGCCACGCGGCCACGAGCGGAACCTTCGACAGGATCACCCAAGTCTCCGGTTCCTTCAATCTGTTTCAGCAGGGCGTTGGTCGGCTGATGGCGAGAGCGTTGCCGCTCACGATCAAGACGAAGGCGATGACGACAAACCGGCACGAGCTCTCGCGGATCAAGACGCTGGTGGAAGACCTCGGGCTCGACTTCCATGTCTTCACGACGATTCATCCACGTCTGAACGGGGACCTGACGTCCACCCACTACCGGCTGACACCGCGAGAGATCATCGATCTCGAGGTGGGAGAGACAGCCGATGGCTGTGAAGGTGTGTGCGGCTCGCGCGATCGGGCCGGTGCCAACACCCTGACAGAGCCTCCCTCCGATGATCGGTTGTTTCGCTGCGGGTGCGGGACCAACACCTGCACGATCAATCCCTACGGGGTTCTGCGAGCCTGCACCCATACCACCTGGCCTTCGATCGACCTGAACACCACGCCATTTGCGCAGGCGTTCGCGCGCCTTGTCAACCAAGTGCGGAATGCCCGATACACAGGCGCGTCGCCGTGCGCGGCGTGTACGGCCCATGTCTTCTGCCACAAGAACCCGGCAATGGCCGTGCACGAAGCGGGTGCGATGGAGGCGCCGGTGACCCATTACTGTGAAGTGGCCTTTGGCAAAGCCGCGCGGCTTGGGCAGACGTGCAAATGACGGTTCGATTCCAGTTCGGACCGGCGACGATCGATCTTGTCGCTGACCGCTGGCCCGAGGATGTGACGGCCGGGCACTACGGGCCGTTCGTGTCCAACCCGGAGGGCCCCGCCGACCTCACCATCCACGTCCATCGCGATCGAGCGCCCAGTTGCGGCCGGGTTTCGCCCGCCGCGCAACTACCGACCAACTGGGCCCTGTACCGGTGCCGATCGGGCTATCGCCTGGAAATCCTGGAGCAAGTCACATTCGCACCACGGCAGATAGTCTTGCTGGATCGATCATTGAGCCGCGCTGACGTCTACGCGGCGTCGGGAGCTGGGCTCCCAGGGTATCCGCCGGGGAGCTGGTGTCTGGCTCTGGTGATGAATCCGTTCGTGCAGTGGTGGCTCACGGCCTTCCTCGCGCTTCGAGCGCGGGGCGTGTTGCTGCATGCTTCCGCGGCGGCCTTCAATGGGGCGGGCCTTGCGTTTGCCGGACCTTCCGGCGCGGGCAAGACGACGACCGTTCGGAGGTGTCGAGATCGCGCCGGGGCGGTCGTGCTCAACGACGAGCGGATCATCGTGTGGCGAACCGCGGAGGGGGTCAAGGTGGCTGGCACGCCCTGGCACGGGGAACTCCCCGAGGTTGCCGCCTTGGTCGTACCTCTGGTCGGGCTCTTCATGCTGACCAAGAACGCAACGAACCGCTATCTCCCGTGGCCGCCGCCACGTATGGTGGCGGGCATCATGTCGGAAGCGTTTCTCCCTATCTGGAGCGTCGAGGCCATGGCGGGCCTGCTCGAAGCGGCGGAGCACATCGTACGCGCGGTTCCGAGCGGCGAGCTGCAGCTCGCGAACGACCGCGACGTCGCGGACTACCTGCGGCGCTTCGTGGATGTCGGGCCCAGCACGCCGTGGGCGGTCGCCGTGGGGTCGCCATGAACGAGATATCGTTCGAGCGCCTGGTCTTTGGCGTGGACGACGAAGCCCGGGCCGCCCCGCATCTCGTGCAGGCGATGGTGGAGCTCACCTATGGCTGCAACCTGCGGTGTGTTCACTGCTACAACCCGACGCACGACGCGCAAGACGAGCTGCGGACCGAGGCTGTCCTGCGGATCCTAGACGAGCTGGCCCACGAGGGATGCCTCCGCGTCGGCTTTACCGGCGGCGAGCTCTTCGTTCGTCGCGATACCTTCGACATCCTGCGTCACGCAAAACGGCTCGGGATGATCCTCACGATTCTCACCAATGCGACGATGATCACATCGAAGATCGCGGATCGTCTTGCCGCGCTCGATCCCCACCAGGTCGACGTCTCGGTCTACGGCGCAAGCGCCGAGACGTATGAAACCGTCACGAGAGTCCCCGGCTCCTTCCTCCGATTTTTGAGCGGTCTGGATCGGCTCGTCGAGCGGCATGTTCGCGTGTTGCTCAAGCTCGTCCTGCTCACCGTGAACGTCCACGAGCGCCGCCAGATGCAAGAGCTTGCGATGAGCCGAAATCTTCGTTACCAGATGGCGACCGACGTGCACCCGAGGGTTGACGGATCGATCGAGCCGCTGGCCTATCGTCTCTCGCCAGCGCAAGCGTTCGAAGTCTGGCGCGAGTCTGCCGAGCCGATCCCGTCAGCGAGCCTAACAGCCCGTGGTGAAAGTCTGGCTGCATTCGACGGGCGATGCATCCCCGCCGGCGGCGTTGCTCCTCCCTCAAATACTCCCGGTATTCTCGGTCGTCGCGCCTTGCCGGCGGGGCGCCTCGCCCGTCTCGGTGCGACGCCAGACGTTCACCACGGGCTGCTAACGTCTGGCGGTTCCCAGATGCGGGGGGCTTCCCGTGCGAAAGCAGAGGAACCCTCCTGTGGATTCGATGGGCGGGTGTTTCACTGTCGTTGCGGAAAATCGAATGTGGCCGTGACGCCCCACGGCAGGCTCAATCTGTGCCTCTCGGTTTATCACCCACGATACGACCTCACACGCGGCAGCCTGAAAGACGGTTGGAAGCAGCTCGTGGATCTGGTTGCGTCGGCCAGACCAGGACCGGCCTACGAGTGCAATCGGTGCTCCCTCACCGAGCATTGCTCGCGCGGCGTGGGCGATAGCTGGCTCGCGACCGGCCAATTCGACAATCCATGTATGCCGCACTACCGGGAGCTGGCCGAGCGCAAGGCAAGTTTCCTCAGGGAGCGGTAACCGGAGGTCTTCTCATGGAGCACGAACGCGCGCGGAAAAAGTACCACCCACCGACGATCACTCGGGTCGTCTTGCGGCCCGAGCAGGCCATTCTGAGCCAGTGCAGCACGATGGGGATGTCCGCTCGAGACCTCGGCAGCCCGAGCGTGATGACGTGTGCGTTCGGACCCGACAATTGCCGCGCGTGGGCCGGCACCGGCAGGTTTGTCGACAGCGGGTATCGCCCCTCGTAAGGATGAGAGGGCTCCTGACGCGGCCGCGGCATCCAAGCGGGATTCCTGAACGGACGGGACGAATCTCCGACTATCTCGAGGTGGCGGATCTTCTCGTTTGCCAGCGAAGATTGCGCTTCCGAGTCTCGTCGGACAGCATGGTGCCCAGTCTGCGACCGGGGGATCTCGTGCGGCTCCGCCCTGTGTTCGACCGGCTCGCCGCGGGCGATCTCGTCGCGATGCGCCTGGGGGACCGCATCATCTGTCATCGCGTCACGCGCTGCTACCCTGACGAAGACGGCCGACAGTGGGTGGTGACGAAAGGCGATCGGAGCGCTGCCGAGGATTTCCCCAGTTCCGCAGCCCTGATCGTCGGTCGGGTCACCGAGGTGATTCGACCGCCGGTCTGGAATCGCCTCATGTGGCGCACGCGCGGCTTCCTGTGCGCGCTGTTGGCGCGCCGCCGCAAAGCGTCTGAACGTCAGAGGTCACCGTCTTGAAATCGCCGAGCGAGCCTCGCCCAGCTCAGGCCGCTGCCGAACCCACCGAATGGGCGCGACCCTGGCGCCTTGAAGCCACAAGGCGACTGCTACTTGCCGCGCGGGGGTTGGAGTTTTTCAGCCTCGCGATCCCGCGTCCGGACGATTTGATCGGATCGGCGCACCGGTTCTACGCCAAGCCGGAAGTGGTCACCGGCATGGCGGAGAGTGCCGATGCCGACCTGTATCCGCACGAGAAGGCCGCTCTGGAACGATTCGCTCCTCACCCGACCGATGCGCTCGTGCTGGGTTGCGGCGCGGGGCGGGAAGCGATCGCGTTGGTGAAGCGGGGCTGGAGCGTCGTGGGCCTGGACGCCGGGCCCGCGCTGATTGAGGCCGCGAAGCTGAACGCCGCTCGAGCCGACGTCCGCATCGACTTCCGCTGCCACGACATCACGCGGCCATTTCATGTCGATGTCGATCGCGTGTTCGACCTCGTCTGCATCTTCGGCGTCGTTTACAGCCTGATCCCGAGTCGTCCGCTGCGGGTGGCCACTCTCCGCACCTGTCGCACGCATCTGGCGCCTGATGGCGTGTGCGTCTTGGACTTTGCGGCCCGCGAGAACCCGACGAGCCCGCGCGAGCTTTGGGCCCACCGCTGGCGCCAGCGACTTGCTTGGGCGACCCGCGGAAATCGAGACTGTCAGATCGGTGACCACTGGTTCGCTGGCGTCCTCTGCATGCACGCATTTGCCCATCCCGACGAAGTGTCGAAAGAGGCCGAGGAGGCCGGTTTCCATACTGAGATGTTGCGGGACCCTGGCTACCCGCCGGTCGCGGTGTTGACACACCGCCCTCACCCTCACGAAATGTCGTCTCGAGACGCCGACTGACCGGCTCCCACACGTCGCGTCACCGGTCACGGTTCCGGCTTCAGAAGATGTCGAGAGGCGAGCGACGGCGAAGCCACTTCCCCACGCCGCGGACGATTCGACGGGCGTACAGCAGTGGGAGAAGCACGGCGATTGAGGTGTTGTTGGAACGCAGGACGTATTCCGCGGAAGGAAAAAGATGCTGGTAAACGAGTCGAAGTCTGTCTGGCCACCTGGGAAGGGCCCGCAGGTCGGAGATGAACACATCCGCCTTGCGCCGGCCATTCTTCAAGAATGCCGCCGATCGCTCGACCTCGCCGAATGGTGTCTTCGCGATGAGATCGCTGAGCACAAACGAAGGGACCGGCGCGCCGCATGAGCGCTGGGCAGCCCGCAGCCCGCTCGCGCAGATCGCCCGGACGCGCCTCTGGCCGGCCAACTCCATGAAACGGTTCCACTGCTGTTCGGACATGCCGGCGGCGAGTAGATGGATGTCGTACAGCCAGATCAGCCGGCGCGTGTTGTTGTGGTGGGCAACCCGATGAACGCATGCGAGCAACAGGGCGTGGACCGCCGACAGGCCCCGCGCGCCCGCGCCGAGATAGGCGACCTGCACGGCCTCACAGGCGAGGTCGTCAAAGCTCGCCAGCTGTGCAAACGTTTGCGGCTCGGCGAGGCGCCAATGAATGTCGAACTCATACTTGAGGCCAAGGCGAGCGTCGCGCTGATAGAGAGTCTGATAGGTGACGAGTTCGCCGCTGACGCGTACGCCAGGGCAGTAACCGAGATCGTTCATGAGACGACCGGCCGGCTGGCGATCGGATTCTCTGATCAGCAGATCGACGTCCGAGCAGGGCCTCAGGCAGGGACTGGGATAATGAGTGTACGCCAGGTGCGTACCCTTGAGCAGCAGCGGATGGACTCCGCCCTCGAACAGCGCGCGTAGCACCCGCCTCAGTTCGACAAAGCGAAGCGACTCGGAGAACACCTGTGCGCGCGTCTCGGCCGCGAGGATCGTCCGCACGCGGTCGGGCCATTCTTGGCCCTCGCCGCGGTGGTAAAGCAGATGAGCCAGCAATGACTGGATGCCGTGCGCCCTGGCAGCCTGGATGAAACGCTCCTCCATGTCGCCGTTCCAGCTGGCGGGCCACCGTACAGGGTTGCCGCGCAGCGCTGCGGCGAGCAGAGCCTCGATCACGATGGGCCTTGTCAACTCAGCGTATTCAAGATGCGCGTCGAATCACTCAGCGTAACCGGCGTCAAGAGCATACGATTGTTTGGGCCGATGAGCACTCATGCTTGATCTACACCCGCGGGCTACTGGGTTTTTCCCGCGGGCTGCTAAGATAGGATTCGACCAAGATCGCAGTGATCGTCTATTCAGGGAGGATGACCATCATGATGCTGCGTCAGATCGTGCCGCTTGCCGGTGTGCTCGCCCTTTCCGTGGCCGTGTTCGCCCAGGGCCCGCGGCGCGACGGCAGGTGGGAAGTGACCACACAAATGGAAATGGCCGGGATGCCGGGCGGACGCGGCATGCCCGCGATGACCGCCACTCAGTGCATCACCAAGGAGCAGGCCGACGACCCGCAGAGGATGACGCCGCAGCCGCCGCAGCGCGGGGGCGGCCAGAACGACTGCAAGGTGTCGGACTACAAGATCGTCGGCAACAAGGCCACGTGGACGATGAAGTGCACCACGCCGCAGGAGATCGACGGCACGGGCGACGTGACGTACGGCAACGACACGTACGAAGGCACCATGACGATGAACATGGCGCGCGGCGGCCAGGCCATGCAAATGACGATGAAGATGAACGGCAAGCGGCTTGGAGACTGTACGCAGTAGGGCGTTCGTCGTTCTTCGTGCGGCGTTCGTCGTTCTATTCGTTCGACGTTCGACGTTTTCCGAACGACAGCACGTCGCACGGAGAACGCCGCACGGTTTCACCGCGCGACATGTGCCACTGTCTTTTCTACGAGGCGCAGGTACGCGCGGATCGTTTTCTCGAGATGCGGTTCGGGCGTGTCCTCTTCCTTGCAGTGCGACAACCCGTTCGACGAGTACGCGAACATCATCACGACCGGCATGAGCGGCACCATCTCGGCCGCGTCGTGCAGGGGTCCCGAGGGTAGTCTCGGCGCGTCGCCGGTTTCCTCGTGAACCGACTCCTCGCACAACCGGACCAGGTTTCCATCGAACAATCGAGGTTCGATGCGCCACAGCCGCTTCCATTCCACCGTGACGTTGTTCTCGAGCGCTGATCGAGCGGCGACGCCGCGCGCGTCGAGCAGCATCGCGGCCAGCACGCTCGCGTCGAGCGCGCGCTGATCGAGCGAGATCTCGCAGACGCCTGGCACCGCAGTCACGATTTTCGGCTCCACGTTCACGATGCCCACGGTGCAGACGACGCCGGCGCCCGGGGCCGAGTGGCGCCTGGCGATCTCGCGGCATCCGAGCGACGTCTGAGCCGCGGCGAGAAACGCGTCGCGGCGCATGGGAATCGGCGTCGATCCAGCGTGCGCGGCCTGCCCGGTGAAGCGCAGCATGTGGCGCTCGACGCCGAAGGTGCCGAGCACGACGCCCGTCGGCTTCCCCAGCGACTCCAGAACGGGCCCTTGCTCGATGTGCAGCTCCAGGTACGCGCGCGCGTCGATCGCCTGCAGCTCCTGGTGCGCGTCCCGCATGCGTTCCACCGACACACCGTTCTCTGCGAGCGCGTCGGGGAGCGTCGTGCCCTGCCGATCCTTCAGTCCGCGCACATCGTCGAGGTCGAGGCTGCCGGAGGCGGCCGACGATCCGAGCAGGCTCCGTCCGAATCGCGCACCCTCCTCGTCGGCCCAGTCGACGAGTTTCAGCGTGACGGGCGGCGTCGCGCCCGCGTGCATGCGCAGCGCCTCGATCGAAGCGGCCACGCCGAGCGCGCCGTCCAGCCAGCCGCCGTTCGGCACCGAGTCGAGGTGCGAGCCGACGATGACGGATTTTTGTGAGGCGCCGCGAATGGTGACCCAGTTGTTACCGGCCGAGTCGGTCGTGACGGGAAGCCCGAGCGGCGCGACCTTGCGTGTGAACCAGGCGCGCGCGTCGCGCCACACGGGACCCCACGCGAGGCGCTGGGCGCCGTCGGAGGTCGAGGTGAGCGCAGCCAGCTCGCGCAGATCTGAAATCACTCGTGACGCGTCCATAGCGGCCTCATGTTAACAGCAGTGTTAGGATCGTGCGATGCGTCCTCTCATGCTCGCGTGCGCTGTGGCGACCGGCCTCGCGCTCGCGGCGCCTTCGGCCCAGCAAGCGCCCGAACCGCCGCGGCCGATCGACCCCGGCGGCGTGGCGTTGCCACCTGAAGCCGAGTCAGAAGCCCAGACGCGGTTCTCGTTCATCGCCTACGGCGACACGCGCGGCCAGGCCGACGGCTCCGCGCTGCAGATCGACCATGGGAAGGTTGTGGACGCGATGATCGCCACGATCAAAGCGCGCGCGTCGGGCCCGTTCCCGGTGCGGTTCATCGTGCAGTCGGGCGACGGTGTCACGGCCGGATCCAACGCCGCGCAGTGGAACGTGAGCTACACACCGCTCGTCGAGCGGCTGCTGGGCGAGGGCGGCGTGCCGTACTTCCTGGCGGTCGGCAATCACGACGTGACCGCGCGACCGATCGACGACCCGCAGCGCCAGCCGGGGCTGCGCAACACCCTTGCGGTGATGTCGAAGATCTATCCGCCCGACGGATCTCCCCGGCGCCTGGACGGCTACCCAACGTTCGCCTTCGGCTACGGCAACGTGTTCGTGCTATGCCTGGACTCGAACATCGCGGTCGACCGGCCGCAGCTCGAGTGGGTCGACAGGCAGCTCGACGGACTCGACCGCGCGCGCTACCGGCACGTGATTGCCGTGGTTCATCACCCCGTGCTGTCTTCCGGCCCGCATGGCGGTCCGATCGTCGAAAGCCAGACAGCGACTCTCCGTCAGCTGTACATGCCGCTGTTTCGCCGGCATCACCTGCGCCTGGTGATCGCGGGACACGATCATCTGTTCGAGCATTGGGTCGAGCGGTACACGGACGCCACCGGACGCCATCGCCTCGACGAGGTCGTGACGGGCGGTGGAGGGGCCCCGATCTACACGTATCGCGGCGAGCCAGATCTTGCCGACTACCTGTCGGCCGGCGCGGCACAACAGGTCAGCGTCGAGCATCTCGTCAAGCCGGGCCCGACCGTCGACGACAACCCGCATCACTTCGTCGTCGTGCAGGTGGACGGCGACTCGCTGTCGCTCGAGGTCGTCGGCATCGGACCGGCGCCGTTCCTGCCGTACGGGCGGCACGTCATCGAGCTGGCCGACCCTTCCCAATGAGTGTTTGAATTTCGGAGTTCAGACTCTGAACTCTGAAGTTCCAGCCCGGTCCTTGTTAGTCGGTATGGAGGCACGAATGGGCAAAGACGTGATGGTCATGGATCGGAGCGCCGGCGATTCGAGCATCAACGTGGGCCGTGTCATTGCCGGCGGACTTTTGGCCGGACTGGTGATCAACATCAGCGAGGCCATCCTCAACCTGTTCGTCGTCGCGGCCGACATGGAGGCCGTACTCAAGGAGCGCAACCTCCCGCCGCTCGGCATGACGCCGATCGTCGGGTTCATCGTGTTCGGGTTCCTGCTCGGCATCGGCACCATCTGGCTGTACGCGGCGATGCGCCCGCGGCTGGGGCCAGGCGTCAAGACGGCGGTGATCACCGCTGTCGTCGTGTGGTTGCTGGCCTATGTCTATGCGGGTCTGGGCATGAGCTTGATGGGGCTGTTTCCCATGGGATTGATGACCTTTACGCTCGTGTGGGGCCTGGTCGAGGTCGTCGCCGGCGCGGTCGCCGGCGCATGGGTGTATCGCGAATCGTAGCGTCTCACCGGGCCATATCCGACGCGATCGTGGACCGATGGATGACAGCCGAGTGGTCGACGATGGACTTTCTACGCCTTGGTCTCGTGACGTATCACGATACGGACGTTCGAGCGAGCACGTTCGGCGCGACGTTCAGTTGGATTCGTTCGGGCAGTGAGCGTTCGGGAATGCCTCTGCTGGCGATGGCTTCGGTGACACTGCTCTTTGGGGCATTACTGTGTGCCGACCCGGCGTCGGCACAAGTCGTGGCCAGCGGCAAGTCGCTGACGGTGACCACCGCGAACGCCGTCGCGACGTTCAACGGACCCGACCTGGTCGGGTTCGTGAACTCCCTCACCAACGAAACCTACTTGAAGAACCCGAGCGCCGGCGAACTGGCGCAGGTCGACACCATCGCGTCCACAGGACAGGCCTTGCAGTCGTCGAACTGGACGATCGGATCGGAACCCGGGACGGGCCTTCCGCTCGCCACCATCACCAGCAGCGATTCGGTCCGCACATTCACGTTGACCGTCAAGATCGATCCGGCCAGCCAGGAAATCGTCCTCCGCTGTGGCGCGAGCGTGTCGACGGCGGGACTGCGCGGTGCCTCCTGGAGCATCGCGGGCCTGGATTTTACATCTGGCCGGCTGATCATCCCGGCGAACGGCGGTCGGATATTCGACCGGGCCCATCCGGACATCGGCACGTCCATGGAATATCCGAACAACTGGCACGCGCAGATGGCGGTGTACGAATCCGCGCTCGGCAGCTTTGTGATGTATTCCACCGACGCGCAGATGTTTTTCAAGCGGCTGCGCCTGTCGAGCCGCGGCGATTCGACCGTGGACGTCGCCGTGGCCACCGAAGCGGTGGCGCCGTTCCCCTCGGCCACGACCGTTCCGGCCGTGGAGTGGCGGCTCAAAGCATTCGCCGGCGACTGGCGCGTATCGGCGCGGCTGTATCGAGACTGGCTGCTGGCCAATCGTCCGCCCGTGTCGAACGCCGCGCATCCGTGGGTCTCGGATATCCGTGCCGTCGTGGGCGTTTACCGGACGGATGCGAGCCTTCTCACGCCGCTGGCCGCCCTGCTCGTTCCGTCGCAGACGCTGCTGTACTTGGTCGATTGGCGACAGGATTCCTACGACATCAATTACCCCGACTACACGCCGCGCGCCGGCGTTGCGAGCTTCGTCTCGAGCGCTCACGCCCTGGGCTTCAAGGTCATGCTTCACACGGACCTGATAGGCGTGTCGCCTGGGAACGCCGATTACGCGGCCATGCAGCCGTATCAACTACGGACACCGGAAACACTCGACTTGATGGGCTGGCAATGGGACCGTCTCTCGGATCCACAGCGCTTTGCCTTCATCGACCCGGCGGCGCCTTCATTCAGAGCTTTGTGGATTTCCAGGATGGGCGCGGCCATCGCCGCGGTCGCTCCGGACGCGTTGCACCTGGATATTTCCGGGTACACGTTCAACGACGGGAACGGACCCATTGCGGGCCTCACATATCCGCAGGGCACGGATCAATTCCGCAAGGACATCATCGCGGCGTTTCCCAGTGTCGCTCTCGGGGGCGAAGGCGAAAACGACATCTCGTATCGCTACGAGTCGTTCGCCCAGATCGATTGGAACGCTCCAAACAACCCAGGGCATCCGATTGCGACGTTCCTTTTCAGTCCGCAGGTCCGGTACTACGGGTACCTCGGTCAGCACTTGGCACAGGACCCCGGCTTCAAACGTGATCTCCTCGAGTACGAGCGCCGCGCCATTCTGCCGCAGTTGCCAATCGGTTCGGCAAGCGATCTGGACATGAGCAATGCGGACAACGCGCGCCTCATTGGCCTGATCCAAAGCTGGCAGACTCACGCGTTTCAACCGGCGTGGACGGCCGACTGGACGGGCGCGTTGGTGCGCTACGAGGGTCTGGCGGGGTCGACGGCGACGCTCACCGACTCCGGAGGACTGACGACGCTGACGGCGGCGGGCTCGACGCTGTTTCAGCTCGCGCACGACGTGAACCAGGTGACGAGCGGATCGTTCCTCAACGCCTGGCCGGCCTTCGACAACACGACGCTGTACGGGTTGAACCCGACGAGGCTGTACTTTCTCGATCCTGTGCCGCGGCCCGGGACGACCCATGCGACGTCGCTGCCGGCCGGCGTTCAGATCGGTTCGGGCACGGTCACCAGCACGTCGTTCGCTCACATCGAGGTCGCGCCGGCCTCAGTGCCGCTATTCGATTTCATCGGAGGCCTGATTCAGGCGCACAGCGGTGTCCGGTTTCAGGGTGTCGACACGCCGCTCGGCAACGGCGCGAATGCATCGCCGGGTACGATCACCGCGGGAGGCGTGACACGCTCTGGGCTCCTGCTCCAGCCCCCCTTCCAGAGTCAGGTCGGCGGGGAGTCCTTTGTCGAGTATTCCGTGCCGGTGCCGACCAACGCCACGATGCAGTTCTCCGTTGGCGTCGACGACGGCGGTACGTGCACGGATGGCGTGACGTTCCGCATCACGGCCAACGGGTCTGAGCTCTGGCACCAGCACGTGAACCGCGGCGGGTGGCAGGACATCCTCCTGAACGTCGCGGCCTGGAGCGGAACGACGGTCGCGCTGCGTCTGATCAGCAACCCCGGGCCGGCCGGCAACCCGCACTGCGACCGGTCGTTGTGGAGCCAACTCACCCTCGCCGTTCCACCGACCGAGTCCATCGCCGTGCCGTTGGCTCTCGCAACCGGTTCCGTCATCGCTGGCTTCGACGGAGATGGGACGCTGTCATCTGCTGTGCCGCTCTCAGCCACGGTCAGCAACGTACGGGTGCCGGGGGCCTTTACCGTCTTTACTCAAGTGGGCGCCGCGGTGTCCGCCGGAACGAACCTCGCCAGCCTGCCGTTCGAGGTTTGGGGATCGTCACATGGGGAGAGGGCCATACCGGGCGGCATTTTTGGATCAGGCTCGATCGGAACCGCCACCTCGGGTGGCGTGTCGAAATCGCAAACGATCTGGGCCCATCCCCCGAACGGCGGAACGACGATTCTGTCCTGGGTGCTTCAGTTGCCGGTCGGCCCGCTGCGCCTTGGCTTGAGCGTCGGTTTGGGCGACGGCGGAACGAGCGCCGATGGCGTCGATTTCCGGATCAGAGTCAACGGCGTGCCGTACTGGCAGTTGACGACACAGGCCAACCAATGGATTCCGGGCGCACTTGATCTCACGCGTTGGAAGGGACAGAACGTTCTCATGGAGTTGGTTACCGACTCCCGCGTGAACTACAACACCGACTGGGCGTATTGGGCCGACCTGGTCCTGAGCACCAGCACCGTCACCTGTTCGTACAGCGTGCCGTCGTCGGCGTCGATTGGGGCAATCGGCGGATCGTTGGCGGTGAACGTCACCGCGACCGCGACGTGTCCGTGGTCGACGGTGAGCAACGCGCCCTGGTTGACGATCTCGTCCGGTTCGGGGAGCGGCGACGGCACGGCGAATTACGTTGCGGGACCCAATCCCGACACTGCGATTCGCACGGGAACAGTGACCATCGCCGGCCAGGTGCTGACCGTCACTCAGGCCGGAAGAGCCGGCCCCGCCAACTTGGGTCCCACGGCGTTGAGCTTCGGGGCCACGAAAACCGCGGCGTCTGCCACGCTGACCCATGTCACTCCTCCACAGGACGTGACGGTGACGTTTGCCGGCGCGGCGAGCGCGTGGACGGCGAGCGCCGATCAGCCATGGGTGCAGATCACGAACGCGTCCGGCGCCACGAGCGGCCAGTTCACGGTAGCGATTGTCAACGCCAACAACGTGATCGGCGCCAGCACCTCGATGAGCGCGACGATCACGGTCACGGCGCCGACGGCGAGCAACTCGCCGGTCACGATCCCGGTCACGCTCACGGTGAGCCCGCCCGGATCGACCGCCGCGCCGTTCGGGTCGTTCGACACGCCCGCCGCCGGTGCGGTGCAGGGATCGATCGCCGTCACCGGCTGGGCTCTCGATGACATCGCAGTGGATCGCGTCGAGATCTGGCGCGATCTGGCGGCCGGGGAAACGACGGTGCCGTTCAACGCGCCGGGGCATCCCGGGCATGGGAAGGTGTTCATCGCGACGCCACTGTTCGTCACCGGATCGCGGCCCGATGTGGAAGCCGCCTTCTCGACCCAGCCGCTCGCGCACCGCGCGGGATGGGGCTACCTGCTGCTGACGTGGGGTTTGTGGAATCAGGGGAATGGACCGTTCACGTTGTATGCGTTCGCGTTCGATCAAGAAGGGAACACGGTGACGCTGGGGACGAAAACCGTGACGGCGGACAACGCCGGCGCGATCAAACCCTTCGGGGCGCTGGACACGCCGACCTACGGGCAGACGGTGTCGGGCGCGTTCTGGAATTACGGCTGGGCGCTGACGCCGAGCCCGAACGCGGTGGACACCCGCACGTGCGCGATCACGAACGGGAACGTGTTCATGGGCATCGACTCGGGTTCTCTGACGCCCGTGAACTATGCGGATCTGCGCACGGACATCGCGGGGTTCTTCCCCGGGTTCAGCAACGGCGCGGGCGCGGGCGGCGCGTACTACCTCGACACGACGACGCTGACCAACGGGACGCACCAGATCGGCTGGTTCGTCGTGGACAACTGCGGCCGGGCGGACGGCATCGGCAGCCGGTTCTTCACGGTGCTGAACGGGGGTAGCGTGACAGTGGACGGTCCGCCTACAGGCGGACACGATATCCATCAGGACGATCAGGTGCCCGCCACCGTCGATCGCGGGGTCCGTCTTCAGCCGGACCTGCAGGACGGCGTCGTCCTTCGCGTGCGCCGGTTGAATGGCGAATGGACCGACGTTCCCGCGAACGCGGCGGGTGTCCACGTCGTCGAGATCGGCCAGAGCGAGCGCGTGGAAGTGCAGCTCCCGGTTGCCGACGGGGCGACGTATACGGGTGCGCAGATGGTCAACAGCGAGCGGCGCGCGCTGCCGATCGGCTCATCGCTCGATGCGGAGAAGGGGATCTTCTACTGGCAGCCGGCGGCCGGCTTCCTCGGCCGCTTCGACCTGATGTTCGCGTCCGAGGGCGGTGAGCAGACTCCTGTGCGGATCATCGTCGGGCCACCGGTGCGCATGACGATCGATACTCCGCAGGCGGGCGTCGCTGTGGACCAGCCGTTCGCGATCGCCGGCTGGGCGATCGATCTCGCCGCCGACGAGGGATCGGGGATCGACACGGTGCACGTGTGGGCGTACCCAGCGGCGGGCGGCGAGCCGATCTTCCTCGGCGTGGCCGACATCGGCGATGCGCGTCCGGATGTGGCGGCGATCTACGGTGAGCAGTTCGAGCGATCGTCGTACAGCTTGATCGCGAAACCGCTGGCTCGGGGAACCTATGACGTCGTCTTCTATCCTCACCGCGCCGCAACCGGCATGTTCGACGGCGCGCAGGTCGTGAGGGTGACCGTGCGGGCCGGCGCCTAATAGCCCGCGCGGACGAGCCACCACAGGGCCGCTCCGAGCGCAACGCCAACGAGCACGAGCATGGTGCTGCTCTCGGTGAAGAACGGATAGACCGTGAAGAGCGCGCCGAAGAGCACATGAATCCAGCGCTCCCGCTTCTTGCCGTAGACGATCAGGACGAACCCGGCCCCGCCGGGAAAGAGCGACAGAAAGAGCCACGTCGGATCGAGGTTGAGGCCCACCGGCTGGATGATACTCTCCGGGGTCTTTCAACCCTTCCTCCAGCCAGCCCGTCCAAAGTTACTGACCTGAGGAGGAGCCATGCGACGAGTGTTGACGGCAGTTGCCTTTCTTTCGATCATCATCGCCGGGGACGCCGCTCGTGCGGGCGCGCAGACGGCGGACGACTTCCGCTGGAGCGGGCCGATCGCCCTCGGCAAGTCGATTGAAATCAAAGGTGTGAACGGGGATGTCGAGGCCGTCCTGGCCTCTGGCAGCCAGGTCGAGGTCGTCGCCCGCAAGCGCGCTCGGCGCAGCGACGCCGCCGATGTGCGGGTGGAGGTTCTCGAACACGACGGCCACGTCACGATCTGCGCGGTCTATCCGACGCCGGCGCGTTACTCGAGTCGCAACCGACCGGGCCGTCGTGACCAGGGTCCGAATGAGTGCCGACCCGGCGACGAGGGCCGGATGAACACCGACAACAACGACGTCCAGGTGGACTTCACCGTGCGCGTGCCGGCCGGCGTCCGTTTCGTCGGCCGCACGGTCAACGGACGCGTGGATGCCACCTCGCTTCAGAGCGACGTCGACGTCTACACCGTCAACGGGCGCATCATGGTGTCGACATCGGGGACCGCGTCGGCCGAAACGGTGAACGGATCGATCGATGCGGCGATCGGCGACGCGAAGTGGGCCAGGCCCCTGGACTTCCACACGGTCAACGGGAGCATCACGCTCGACCTGCCGAAGAACGCCGCCGCCGAGCTTCGCGCCGAGGTGATGAACGGCGACATCACGTCCGACCTGCCGCTGACGATCCAGAGCAGCCGCAACCGCGGCCGGCGCATCACCGGCTCGATAGGATCGGGCGGCCAGATGCTCTACCTCAGCACCACCAATGGGAGCATTCGCCTCAGAGCGGCGAGGTGACGCGCGTGTTTTCTCTTGCTGCAATTCTGCGATTCTGCAATCCTGCCACGTATGAATCTGCCCCTGAGGAAGCGGACGCCGGTTGTCGCTCTGGCCCTCGCCGCGCTCACATTGACCGGCCTGGCGCAGGAACGCGACCGCGCGAAAATCCCGGACCAGTACACGTGGAACCTCGCGGACATCTACGCGACAGACGTCGCGTGGCGAGCCTCGAAGGACAGGCTGCAGGCCGCGCTGCCCGAGCTCGGCCAGTTCAAGGGTCGGCTGGCCTCGTCGGCATCGACACTGGCTGACGCGCTCGACAAGCTCTACGCGTTCGACAAGGAGCTCTCGCGTCAATTCGTCTACGCGAGCATGCTCGCCGACCAGGACACACGCGACGCGACGCACCAGGGCATGCGGCAGGAGATGACGCAGCTGGCGGCGGCGTTCTCGGCTCGAGTGTCGTATGTCGAGCCCGAAGTGCTGCGGTTTCCCGCCGGGACGGTCGCCAGGTTCGTGTCCTCGGAGCCGCGACTGAGGAACTACCGTTTCTACCTCGAGGACATCGCGCGGCGCGCGGCGCACACGCTCACCGAAGGCGAAGAGAAGATTCTGGCCGACGCTGGGCCGCTGGCCGGCTCGCCGTCGAACACGTTCAACATTCTGTCGAACGCCGACTTCCCGTATCCCACGGTCCAGCTGAGCGACGGCCGCTCGGTGAAAATCGATCAGGCCGCCTTCGCCCCTCTTCGCGGGCTGCCCAACCGCACCGATCGACAGAACGTGATGTCGTCGTTCTTCACCGCGCTCGGCGGCTTCGGCCGCACCTTCGGCACGACGATGAACAGCGAAGTGCAGAAGGTGCTGTTCTTCTCGAATGCGCGAAAGTACTCTTCAGCGCTCGAGGCACAGCTCGACGGCCCGAACATCCCCGCCTCGGTTTACACGCGTTTGATCGAGGGCGTTGGCCGGGAGCTGCCCACCTTTCATCGCTATCTGAAGCTTCGCAAGCGAATGATGGGTCTCGACGAGCTGCATTACTACGACCTGTACGCGCCGCTCGTGGGCTCCGTGCGGCTCGATTACACGCCGGAGGAGGCGCAGAAGCTCGTGCTGGCCGCCGTCGCGCCTCTCGGTTCGGAATACCAGTCCGTCATTCAGCGCGCGTTCAACGAGCGATGGATCGACTTGTTTCCGACGCCCGGCAAGCGCTCGGGCGCCTACTCGAACGGCGGCGCCTACGACGTGCACCCCTACATGCTCATCAACTACAACGGGCATTACGACGACGTGAGCACGCTGGCGCACGAGCTCGGGCACACGATGCAAAGCTATTTCTCGAACCGGACCCAGCCGTACGCGCTCGCGAACTATCCAATCTTCGTCGCGGAAGTGGCGTCGACGTTCAACGAGGCTCTCCTCATCGATTACATGCTCAAGGCGATCAAGGACCCCGACGCCCGGCTGTCGCTCCTCGGCAACTACCTCGAGAACATCAAAGGCACGGTGTTCCGCCAGACGCAGTTCGCCGAGTTCGAGCTGCGCATGCACGAGATGGCTCAGAAGGGCCAGCCGCTCACAGGCGACGCGCTGTCAAAGCTGTACATGGACATCACGAAGCGTTACTACGGCCACGACCAGGGTGTATGCGTCGTGGACGATTACATTGCCAACGAGTGGAGCTACATTCCGCACTTCTACCGCGACTTCTACGTGTTTCAGTACGCCACCTCGTTCACCGCGTCGGCGGCGCTGGCCGAGAAGGTGAAGGCCGGCGATCCGGACGCGCGGAGACGCTATCTGGCCTTTCTCGCCGCGGGCGGCTCCAAGTACCCGATCGACCTCCTGAAGGACGCGGGCGTGGACATGACAACCGACGAGCCGCTCACCCTGACGATGCGGGAGATGAACCGGGTGATGGACGAGATGGAGAAGCTGCTGGCGTCGCGCCCTGGAAAGAAGTAAGAAGTGAGAACTTAGAAGTTAGAATAAGTTAGAAGTCAGAAGTTAGAAGGAAGAAATGAGCATTCCGCGCATATGACGACGGCCACGATCGACCAGGCACTACCTGCTGGAATGGCGAAGCCGTCGTTCAACCCGGCCCCGATCGTGGTGGCGTTGGCGGTGATCGCCGCGGGGACGTGGTACCTGGGATCGACGTTCGCGTGGCGGCAGGGCGCGCTGTTTCTGGTCGGTGTCGGCGCGGGCGTGGTGCTCTATCACGCGGCGTTCGGCTTCACGTCGGCGTGGCGCGTGATGATCACCGAAGGGCAGGGCGACGGCCTGCGCGCGCAGATGCTGATGCTGGCCGTGACGTGCGCCGTGTTCTTCCCGGTGCTGGCCCAGGGCGAGATCTTCGGCCGCGCGGTTCGAGGGTCGGTGTCGCCGGTCGGCGTGTCGGTCGTGGTCGGCGCCTTTCTTTTCGGCCTTGGCATGCAGCTCGGCGGCGGCTGTGCGTCCGGCACGCTGTACACGGCCGGCGGCGGCAGCGTGCGCATGCTCGTCACGCTGGCCGCGTTCATTGTCGGATCAGTCGTCGGCGTGATTCACCAGCCGCTTTGGGACCAAGCGCCCCGCATCGCGCCGATCTCGATGGTCTCGAGTCTTGGCGTTGTCCCCGCGCTCGGCCTCAACCTCGCGATCTTCGGGGCGATTGCGCTCGTCTCTCTTGTCATCGAACGTCGCACGTCGCGCGTCGCACGTCGCACGGCCTTTGCGTGGCTGCGAGGCCCGTGGCCCCTGGCGGCGGGCGCGATTGGTCTCGCTGCGGTCAACATCGCGACGCTCGCCCTCGCCGGCCGCCCATGGGGCGTCACGTCGGCGTTTGCCCTGTGGGGATCGAAGATCGTCGCCGCCACGGGCGTCGACGTGGCCGCGTGGCCCTACTGGCAGTCGCGCGCCGCCGAGTTGCGCGGGACCGTATTGAGCGATGTGACGTCGGTGATGAATGTCGGGATTATCCTCGGCGCGCTCACCGCGTCCGGTCTGGCCGGCCGTTTCGCGCCAACCTTCCGCGTACCCGCCCGGTCGCTCGCCGCCGCCCTCCTCGGCGGTCTCATGCTCGGCTACGGCGCGCGCATCGCCTACGGCTGCAACATCGGCGCCTACTTCGGCGGCATTGCTTCGTCGAGCGTGCACGGATGGCTCTGGTTCGCCGCCGCGTTCGCCGGCAGCGCACTCGGCACGCGGCTCCGGCCCTTCTTCGGCCTGCGGGTGGAGTAGCGAGCCGCTCCGTGCGCCTTTCGCTTCGCACCTGCGAGGTCCGCTCTTGGGAGACGGCCGACGTGGTGTCGCTCGTGGCCCAGGCCAACAATCGGAACATCTGGATCAATCTGCGCGACCGCTTCCCTCATCCCTACACGAAGAGCGACGGCCAGACGTTCATTCGCGAGTCTCGCAAGATGCAACCGGAGACCAACTTCGCCATTGCCGTCGAGGGTCTCGCCGTGGGTGGCGCAGGATTCCTGCTGCAGTCGGACGTCGACCGGGTGTCGGCCGAGATCGGCTACTGGCTGGGCGAGCCGTACTGGGGAAGGGGTATTGCCACCGAGGCGCTGGTCGCGCTGACCCGGCACGCGATCGACACGCACGGGCTGACGCGCATCTTCGCGCTGCCGTTTGCGCACAACCCCGCCTCGTGCCGCGTTCTCGAGAAGACCGGCTACGTTCTCGAGGCCAGGCTGCGCAGGAGCGCCATCAAGGACGGCCGGATCGTCGACCAGATGCAGTATGCCTACATAGTCGCTAGTCGATAGTCGTTAGTCCTGCCAAGTCCTCAAATCCTGAAATCCTGAAATCCTCAAATCCTCAAATCCTCAAATCCTCAAATCCTCAAATCCTCAAATCCTCAGATTCCTAGATTCTTTAGATCATTAACCCGCGCATGAGTGCGGCTATACTGCAGCATGACGAAAAGGCGCGCACAGCGCGCCTGCGTCCCTCGACGATGCTCGGGACGCCCTGAGCCATTGTCGTCCCTCGACTGGGCTCGGGACGACCCTGAGCCAGTCGAAGGGTCGAAGGGCGAGGGAGCGGGGCGCCCTGAGCGGGGAGTCGAAGGGCGCGACCGAGCCGGGTGTGGGGCGGAGCCCCACGTGAGTAAGGAGCCCCAGATGAAACGCATGATCGCCGCGCTTGCCTCGGGAGTCGTCTTCGCGCTGGCCCTGGCTTCCCTCGTTTCGGCCGAGCAGCGGACGCCTGCTGCTCAGACGCCCACTGCCCAAAGCGCGCGGCCGCAGGCTGCGCCGTACTTTCCCGATCGGTTCGATTGGCAGCACAAGCGGCCTGAAGAAGTCGGCATGAACCCAGCGCTCGTGGCGGAGGCCGTGAAGGCCGCCACGGACCGCGAAATCACCGCGAACCGCGATCTGAACCTCGAGCAGGCGACGAGCTTCGGCAGAAACGAGCCGTACGACACCGTGATCGGACCGCTCAAGCCAAGGGGTCCCGCAAGCGGCCTCATCGTCCGCAACGGCTACATCGTGGCGGAGTGGGGCGAGCCGATTCGCGTGGACGTGACCAACAGCGTCACGAAGACGTTTCTGACGACGGTCATCGGGTTGGCGTGGCAGCGCGGTCTCATTCGCGACATCGACGACTACGCCCGCGACTACATGCCGCCGGGCGTGGATCTGTTCGAAGCCGAGCACAACCAGAAGATCAAATGGGAGCATCTGTTGCGTCAGACCAGCGACTGGCAGGGCACGCTGTGGGGCAAACCCGACTGGGCGGACCGGCCCGAGGGTAAGACCTCTGCCGACTGGCCGAACCGGCCGCTGCGCGAGCCCGGGACCCACTTCAAGTACAACGACGTGCGAGTGAACGCGATGTCGCTCGCGGCGCTGCAGGTGTGGCGGCGTCCGTTGCCGCAGGTGCTGAACGAAGAGCTGATGGAGCCGATCGGCGCCTCGTCGACGTGGCGCTGGTACGGCTACGACAATTCGTGGGTGGACATCGATGGGCAGAAGATCCAGTCCGTGTCTGGCGGCGGCCACTGGGGCGGGGGCATGTTCATCAACGCGTACGACATGGCGCGCTTCGGGTATCTCTTCCTGCGCAACGGCAAGTGGAAGGACGAGCCGATCGTCTCCGAGAAGTGGATTCAGATGGCGCGAACGCCGGGGCCGGCCAACCACAACTACGGGTTCGCCAACTGGTATCTGAACACGGACGGGAAGCAGGTGGCGGCGGCCCCAGTCACCGCCGTGCGCTTTGTCGGCAACGGCAACAACATCATCTACATCGACTGGCAGAACGATCTGGTGATCGTCACGCGCTGGTCGAGCGGGCTCAACGATCTCGTCGGCAAGACCATCGCGTCGCTCAAGCCGGCGTCGACCACTGCGTCGCGATAAGCCTGAGCCACGAAGGCACGAAAACACGAAGAAGAATATTTTTTCGTGACGACGCGTCCTCGTGGCCGCCTAGGACGATCACCGCATCCCTCGACAGGCTCGGGATGCCCTGAGCTAGTCGCCCCTCGACGGTGCTCGGGACCACCCTGAGCCAGTCGAAGGGTCGAAGGGCAGAGCGCGCAGAGATCGCAGAAAAAGAGCCTGGTTTCTGCTTCAGCCACGAAGGCGCGAAGGGATCGTGTTTTCGTGGCCTACAGTTCGACCGCAAGCCGCGGATAGCCGCGCACGGTCGCCGCCGGCGATAGTGTGTGCATGCTTCAGATACAGCAAGAGCCGTCCGACTCGGACCGCCAGACGATGTGGCGCGCGGTGCTCGCGCGCGACAGAGACGCCGACGGCCGGTTCGTGTACGCCGTCCGCTCAACGGGTATCTACTGCCGGCCGTCGTGCCCGAGCCGCAAACCACACCGGGATCGCGTGGAGTTCTTCGAAACACCCGCGGACGCGGAGCGGGCCGGCTATCGGGCCTGCCGGCGATGCCGTCCGCTCGAGGCCATGCAGGCGGATCCGTGGCTCGAGAGAATTCGCCGCGCCTGCGTGTATCTGTCGAACGTCGACGGTCATCCGACGCTCGCGACGCTGGCCGCGCGGATCGGTGGCAGTCCGTATCACCTGCAGCGCAACTTCAAGCGGATCGTCGGCCTGACGCCGCGAGAGTATGCAGACGCCTGCCGTCTGCGAACCGTGAAGCGACGGCTGCGGGCCGGCCGCGACGTGACCGGCGCCATGCTCGAGGCCGGCTACGGGTCGAGCAGCCGGTTCTACGAACGTGCCGCGCCCTTGCTCGGCATGCCGCCGAAGACCTATCAACGCGGCGGCGCCGGCATGGACGTACGCTACACCATTGTGACGTCACCGCTCGGCCGGCTGCTGGTGGCGGCGACGCCGCGCGGCGTGTGCGCGGTCGCGATGGGCGAGTCGGACCAGAGGCTCGAGCGCGCGCTTCACGCCGAGTACCCGGCGGCCGCCATCCAACCGGACCTGGGATCGCTTGCCGGCTGGACCCGGCGGATTCTGGCGCACCTCGCCGGCCGCGTCCCGCGTCTCGACTTGCCGCTCGACGTGCAGGCGACCGCGTTTCAATGGCAGGTGTGGACCGCGCTCGCGGCGATCCCCCGCGGCGAGACGCGCTCGTACGCCGACGTGGCGTCCGCGATTGGCCGTCCGCGCGCGGCGCGGGCCGTCGCGCGCGCCTGCGCCACAAATCCGGTGGCGCTGGCCATCCCCTGCCACCGCGTCGTGCCCGCCGCGGGCGGTGTCGGCGGCTATCGCTGGGGGCCTGCCAGAAAGCGCGCCCTTCTCGCCCGCGAACGCCTCCGCGGGTAGAATGCCCAATCGCCCGGCGGTCTAACGATGGTGGGCCCCCGCGCCCGACAGCCCGAGGCCGAGAGTCTACGCTCGAGGCCGAGGGACAAACGAAAGAACGTGCCAGCGAGTGGCAGCCTTGAGCCGTCGCGAGGCGCGAAGACGCGACAGTGTCGGGGCCCCGGCACGACTCAACGATGGTCGGGCCCCACGAGAATAAGAGAATGACCAGATACGGCAGATCCCCGTGGATCGAGAACTGTCCCGAGTCTCTCGTTCCCGCCTGTCCCAAGCAGCGCGGATCCCTTCAGACGGACGTCGTCATCGTCGGCGGCGGCCTTGCTGGCTGCATGACGGCTTACGCGTTTGCGGCTGCCGGCATCCGAGTCGCGCTCGTCGAAGAGGGACAGATCGGGCGGGGCAGCAGCGGATGCTCGTCTGGATGGATTTCGGACGATCCGGGCGTCGGTTTTCAGGACGTCGAACGCGCCCTTGGCGTGCGGGCGGCGCGCCACGGCTGGCGGTCGTGGCGTCGAGCGGCGCTCGATTTCATCGCTCTCGTGAGGCGGCTGAAGCTGGCGTGCCGCTTCGATCAGCGCGGTGCGCTGCTCGTGGCGAATACGCCCGAGCAGGCGCTCCGCTTGAAAAAGGAGCAGAAAGTCCGGCGCGACGCCGGGCTCGACGCGCCCCTCGTCAACGCCCGCGCGATTGCCGTCGAGGCGGCGGTGTCGGCCATCTCCGCCATCAAGACCCGAGACGGCGCCACGGTCGATCCCTATCGGGCGGCGATTGGGCTGGCCGGCGCCGCGGCGGACCGGGGCGCGAAGCTGTTCGAGCGCTCACCTGCGCGCCGCATCACGTTCGCGCGTAAGTTTGTCGACGTCGGGACGCCGCACGGCACGATTCGCGCCGACCGGGTGGTCGTGGCGACGGGCACGCCGACGCCGTTGTTCAAAACGCTTGCGCGCCATTTCTGGTATCGGAGCTCCTTTCTGGTGCTCACCGAGCGAGTGCCTGCAAGAATCCGCCAGCAGCTCGGCCGCCGCGGCGCCGTTGTCCGCGATTCCGCCGCGCCGCCACATGTCATCCGCTGGGTCGAGGACGAGCGGCTGCTTGTTTCGGGCGCCGACTGTAACACCGGCCCAGACCGCCAACGCGGGACGATCCTGGTCCAGCGGACCGGCCAGCTGATGTACGAGCTATCCACGATTTATCCTGACATCTCCGGCCTGCAGCCCGAGTACGGCTGGGACGCGGGTTACGGGCGAACAGCGGACGGCCTGCCGTATCTCGGTCCGCACCGCAATTACCCGCGCCACCTTTTTGCACTTGGCGACGCCAGCCACAGCGTGACAGGGGCGTATCTAGCCAGCCGCGTGCTGCTGCGCCATTTCCTCGACGAAGCCGAAGAGGCCGACGAGGTGTTCGGGTTCCACAGGCTGCCACGCTCCGGCTAGGGCAGAAAGGGGCGCGTTGTCGAGCGGGGGTGGGGCCCCGCGAGCAGTGAAAAAGTCGGGCGGGAAGGCCAGGAAGGGCGGCCCGCCTTACACTTATCTGGTGCCGGTGGATCTGCTCGTGTTCGGACCACATCCCGACGACATCGAGATCGGCCTCGGCGGGACCGTTGCACGACACGCCTCGCTCGGTTCGATCGTCGGGCTCTGCGATCTCACGGCTGGCGAGATGGGCAGCAACGGCACGCCCGACGAGCGGCTCGTCGAGGCTGAGAACGCGCGCGTCGTGCTCGGCGCCGCCTGGCGCGAGAACCTGCGGTGGCCCGATCGGCGCATCGGGAAGGATCCGAACCATCTGGAGCATGCCGCCTCGTTCATTCGGCGCCATCAGCCGCGCGTGGTGGCGGCACCGTACTGGTCCGACCGCCATCCGGACCACACGGCGTCCAGCCAGCTTCTGACCGAAGCCGTCTTCAACGCCGGTCTGCGCCGCTATCGTGCGGAAGGCGAGCCGTGGAAAACCGATTGGATCTGCTATTACTTCATCAACGATCAGGCGTCGCCGACCTTTGTCATCGACGTTTCGGCGACCTACGACAAGAAACGCGCGGCGCTCGACTGCCACAGGACGCAGTTCGAACCGGCGGCGCCCGGCGCGGCCGACACTCGGCTGAACACGCCCCTCTTCCGCCAGCTCATCGAAAGCCGCGACGCGCAGTTCGGCGCGCTTGCCGGTGTCCGATGGGCCGAGGGGTTCGTGGTGCGGGAGCCCATCCTGCGCACGAGCTTGCTCAAGGGCTAGAGGCTAGAGGCTATGAACATTGGCATCGTCTGTTACGCGTCGGTCGGCGGGAGCGGGATCATCGCGACCGAATTGGGCAAAGTGCTGGCGTCGCGCGGCCACCACGTCCACATCCTGAGCAGCGAGATGCCGGTCCGGCTGGGCGTGTTTCAGCCAGGGCTGGCCTTTCATCGCGTCGAGACGCCGAGCTATCCCGTGTTCCGCGAGCCGCAGTATCTGCTGTCGCTCGCCAACAAGATCGTGGAGGTCTCGCGCGAAGAAAAGCTCGACGTGGTGCACGCTCACTACGCCGTGCCCCACGCGACAGCGGCGTATCTGGCGCGTCAGATTCTCGCGTCGGCGGGCCAGGCTCGTGTGCCACGCGTGATTACGACCCTGCACGGCACCGACATTACCCTTCTCGGCACCGATCGGTCGTATTCCGAGACGGTGGCGTTCTGCATTCAGCAATCCGACGGGGTGACGGCCGTCTCCGAGAGTCTGAAGCGCGACACGATCCGCGAGCTGGGCGTGACGCGCGAGATTCGCGTGATCCCAAATTTTGTCGACTGCGCGACCCACAAGCGCCATCCGGTGCCCGAGCTGCAGGAACGGTTCGCGCCGCGCGGCGAGAAGCTGCTCATCCACGTCTCCAATTTCCGTCCGGTCAAGCGCACGAAATCCGTGGTCGAGGTCTTCGCGCGCGTGCGCCGGCAGACGCCGGCTCGGCTGCTCATGGTTGGCGACGGCCCGGACTTCCACGACGCGATGTGCCTCGCCCGCTCGCTCGGCGTGGGCGACGATGTGGAGTTTCTGGGAGAGCAGGATCAGGTGGTGCCGCTGCTCTCGGCGGCCGATGTGTTTCTGGTGCCGTCCGTGAAGGAGAGCTTCGGTCTGGCGGCGCTCGAGGCCATGGCGTGCGAAGTGCCCGTCGTGGCGTCGGCGATCGGCGGCCTGCCCGAGCTCGTCGAGGACGGCGTCAACGGCTTCCTCCATGATCCGGACGATCTGGACGGCATGGCCGGCTCGACGATCCGGCTGCTCACCGACGCGACCTTGCACCGCCGGGCGGCCGAGGCAGCTCGCCGGACGGCCGAAGACCGCTACTGCGACTCCAAGATCGTTCCGATGTATGAGGCCTATTACGCGGAAATGGTCAACCGCTAACAAACCGGGCGCGAATCGCTCCACCACGGAGGACAGAGGAAGGGCGTCCAAATCTATAGGATTTGACCGCTCCGGAGGCATAATGGGCCTCTTGCGGACAGGAGTCCGTGTGACGTGGGCCATGCGCTATAAGCTCTCGCGTGTCGCGTTGTGCTGCTGCCTGGCGTCGGCCGCCATGTTGCTGCCGCGCGCGCAGATGCGCATCGCGCCGCTCGACGAGGAGCAGGGTCATGTCGCCCTCGGTCTGGCCCTTCGCCACCTCGGCAACACGGGCATCTTCATGGACGTCACCGCCCATCCCGACGATGAAAACAACGGGCTGCTGGTGATGCTCAACCGGGGGCAGGGCTACCGCACGGCCCTCGCTACGGCCACGCGAGGCAACGGCGGGCAGAACGAGATAGGCCCCGAGATTTTCGAGGCGCTTGGCGTGCTGCGCACCGAGGAACTCGCCGCCATCCACCGGTTCGACGGGGCGGAGCAGTACTTCGCGCGCGCCGTCGACTTCGGCTACTCGTTCAGCATCGAGGAGACGTTCGAGAAATGGGGCCGGAGTGAAATTGTCGGCGACTTCGTCCGCCTCATCCGCCTGATTCGTCCCGATGTGATGCTCAGCCTGCCGCCAGAGGGCGACGGCGGCGGGCAGCACCATCAGGCGTCGGCGGTGATCGCCCGCGAGGCCTACCTGGCCGCGGCCGATCCCGCGAAGTACCCCGAGCACCTGAAGGACGGCTTGCGGCCGTGGCAGCCGAAGAAGTTCTATGCGGCGAGCGGACGCGGAGGCGGGCCCGGCGGTGCCGAGCTGGCGTCGCCGCCGGCCCGGACGGTCACGGTCAACCTGTCGGCGTACGATCCGCTCCTCGGTCGGACCTACAGCGAGATCGGCGCCGAAGCGCGGAGCATGCACAAGTGCCAGGGTTTTCCGCAGCTGTTGGCCTTGCCCGGGCCGTCGGCCAGCACGTTCCGGCTCGTGGAATCGTCGATGTCCGGACAGCTGCAGCGGGACGAGCGCACGCTTTTCGACAACGTCGATACGAGCCTTGCCGGTCTTGCGCAGTTTGTGGGGGCCCGTCCGCCCAGGGATCTCATCGAGGCGCTGTCGGCGATTTCGTCGGCCGTCGCTTCCGCGCAGGAAGCATTCACCGAAGAAGGCGACGCGGCGACGCTCGTGCCGCTTCTGAACGGTCTGCGCGCCGTGCGATCGGCGCGTGCCCGGCTGCGCGGCCTCGTGGCCGACGAAGGCGGCCGCTTCGAGATCGAGTTCCGCCTTCGCCAGAAGGAACGGGAGTTCCAGCAAGCCATTCTCCTGGCCAACGCCGTTCGTATTGAAGCGCTGGCCGACGATGGATTGGTCGTGCCTGGACAGTCCGTACAGGTGTCCGTGCACGTCGCCAATCGCGGCAGGTCGGACGTGACAGTCAAGCAGGTGAAGTTCGACGGGTTCGAGAGCGGCGCCGCATGCACGCTGACCGCGGTCGAGGGCGGCGGCGGCTCCGGACCGGGCGGCGGCGGCCGCGCGGTCGGTGGCCGTGGCGGTGTCACCGGAGGGCGGGGCCGTGGCGCCGCGGCGACTTCGCCTGTGCCAGTTTCCACGCTTCGGCCCGACCAGGTCGGGCGCTGTGATCCTGAGTTGCGTGTCCGCGCCGGCGAGCGCGTGTCGGAGCCGTACTGGCATCGCGACGGCCAGGCTGGCCGCTATACGTTCGACGCGGACGCGCCGTTCGGACTCCCGAACCGGCCGACGCCGTTCTACGTTCAGGTCACGCTCGGGTTCGCGGGTGGGGAAGATGTGATCGGCGGCTTGCCCGTCCAGTACAGGTACTCGGACGTCCTCAGCGGTGAAAAACGGTCGGACTTGCACGTGGTGCCAGCGCTGTCGGTGCGCGCCTCACCGGAAGTGGCGATCCTTTCCGTCTCTACGCCCGGCGCGCCAAGCGTTTCGGCGGCGCCGGCGCGTGGCAGCGGTGTGCCGGCCGGGCCCGCCCGCGGCGCGCGTGGCCGCGGTGGCGCGACGCCTGCGGCGCGAGGTCGGGGCACCCCCTCCGAACCCGTGCCTGCTCCGCCGTCGGCCCGAGAAATCCGAGTCACCGTCGTCAACGATACGAAGGGACCGGCTGAAGCGGGCGTGACGCTCACGTTGCCTCCAGGATGGGGGGCGACGCCCGCGGAACACGCCTTGGCGTTCACACGCGAGGACGAAGCGCAAACCGTCAGATTCCAGGTGCGCCCGGCCGCGTCGGTGCGGACAGGCGAATTCCGGGTTGGCGCGGTGGCCACCACGGCCGGGCAGCAATTCCGTCGTGGTTTCCAGGTCATCGAGTACCCGCACATCCGCCGGCGGCACCTGTACCACGAGGCAGACTCAACGCTGAAGATTCTGGACGTCAAGACGAAGCCGAACCTGACGGTCGGTTACGTCATGGGCGTCGGCGACGAAGTGCCACAGGCGATTGCGGAGCTCGGCATCAAAGTGGACCTGATCGGCGCCGAAGATCTCGCGTGGGGCGATCTGTCGCGCTTCCACACGATCGTCACGGGCGTGCGAGCCTACGAGCGGCGCGCCGATCTGCGAGCGAACAACGGCCGCCTGATCGAATACGTCCGCAACGGCGGCACGCTCATCGTGCAGTACAACAAATTCGAGTTCAACGACGCGCAGTACGGACCGTACCCAGCCGTCGTGAGCGACAACCGGGTCACCGACGAGCGCGCCCCCGTGAACATCGTCGCGCGCGGGCATCCGGTTTTCACGACTCCCAACGAAACGAGCGATACCACGTGGGGTGGCTGGGTGCAGGAGCGCGGGTTGTATTTTCTCGGTGAGAGAGATTCGAGGTACCGGGATCTCGTGAGCCTGGCCGATCCGTTTCCGGGCAACCCGGGCGTCAAAGACGGAGCCCTTGTCGAGGCGACCTTCGGCAAGGGGCGATGGGTGTATGTCGGCCTCGGTCTGTGGCGCCAGCTGCAGGCCGGCGTTCCCGGTGCGTATCAGCTGCTGGCCAATCTGATTAGCCTCAAATGAGATTGCAGATTTAAGAGTTCAGATTTCAGACTTCATTTCGACTTCATTCAGACTTCGGAACTGCAGATTTGAAAGGCGCTGACAAATCTGTCCTTGTGGTAGGCGCCGGACCCGCGGGTGCCACGGCCGCGCGGGCGCTCGCTCGAGCTGGAGTAACCGTCCGGCTGCTCGACCGGTCTAATTTCCCAAGAAACAAGGCGTGTGGCGGCGGCATCAGCCTTCGGGTGCTGAAGCGGTTTCCGTATCTCGAAGCCGAGCTGGGACGGATCGCCACCCACACGGTCGGCCGGCTCCACCTCGAAGGCCCGGGCGGCGACTCGACCGTCGTCGACGCGCGGGAGCCGGCGGCGTTGCTCGTCCGCCGCCTCGAATTCGACCAGCTGCTGGTCTCGCTCGCCGTCGACGCGGGCGCAGAGCTGGTCACCGGCGCGGACATCGTTCAGGCTTCGATGGACGCTGCCCGCGTCGTGCTGGTGACGCGAGATGGCCGGCGCTTCGAGTCGCCGTTCGTGATTGCCGCCGACGGCGTCTACAGCGTCGTCGGGCGGCGGTTAGGTGTGAACCCTGGCTGGCCGGCGCGCGCGGTGGCGCTGGACATGATGGAGGAGACGCCCCGCGACAGGCTCCGGGACGTCGATCCATCGGCGCTCTGGGTCGCGTACGGTTTTGAACGAGACGGCCACTCGTGCGCGCATGGAGACAAGGGTCGGGCAGCTGAAGGATATGCGTACATCTTCCCAAAACGGGATCATGTCAACATCGGCGTCGGCTACGTGCTCCAACACTTTCGCGACAGGATCGATGAGTCGCCTTACGACCTCCAGCGAGGGTTCGTGGAGCACGTGCGGAGTCGCGGCGTGGTCGAGGGCGAATCGGTGCGCGCCAATTTCACGCCGTTTCAGATTCCCGTCGGTGGGCCGATCGGGCGCCCGGGCCGGGGCCGCGTGTTGCTGGCCGGCGATGCTGGGGGCTTCGTCAACGCCGTCACGGCCGAGGGCATCTATTACGCGATGGTCTCGGGCGATCTGGCAGCCCGGTCGCTGGTCGAGACCACGCCTTTGTCGGAACGGAGCCTTGCGGCGCGCTATCGTCGGGCCTGCGATCACGAAATTGGTCGTGAGCTGAAGGATTCGGTGCTCATTCAGCAGTATCTCTTTGGAGATCGGCGCAGAATTGGGCGACTGATTGACGGCGCGACTCGTGCTCCGGCGATCACGGAGCTGATTTCGGATTTTGTCATCGGCCGGGTGAGCTATCCTGTACTGCGTCGGCGGCTGCTGTCGGCGGCGCCGCATTTGGCGGGGCGGATGATCTGGGAGCGGCTCAGGGGGCTGGGAGCCTCGCGCGACGCGCTGGATACCTACGCCAAAGGGGCCGGGCGTTAGCGCCAGGGGCTTCAGGGTGCGAACGATGGCGACAGTCTACGATCCGCAATTCGAGCATCTCCTTCGCCGGGCGGGCTTCGGCGCGCGGCCCGACGAGATGGACACGTTTCGCACGCTCTCGTTCAACGGCGCCATCGATCGACTGATCAACTACGAGAGGATTCCAGACGAGGTCGACTCGAAGATTTTTCAGGCGGGCTACGCTGGTGTGACGACCCGCGGCGGGCCGCTCGCTCCCCAATCCAGCATTGTCGACGCGCGGCAGCGATGGCTGTTCCGGATGGTGCATTCGGACCGCCCGCTCCAAGAGAAGATGACGCTCTTCTGGCACAACCATTTCGCGACCGCCTACACGAAGGTGGCCGGGACGCTTGGCGCCACTGAAGGCGCGCGTTACATGGCGGCGAAGGCGTCGGAAGACCCGGGCGGCGTTCGCGGCCAGCTCGAAATGCTGCGCGACAACGCGCTCGGCAACTTCAAGGACATCCTCGTCAATATCGCGAAAGACACGGCGATGCTCGTCTGGCTCGACGGACGAACCAACACGAGGGCCAGACCGCAGGAGAACTTCGGCCGCGAGATCATGGAGCTCTTCACGATGGGCGTCGGCAACTACACGGAAGCCGACGTGTATGCCGCCGCGCGGGTGTTCACCGGGTGGAATCTGACGCGTCCCGGCGCGGCGACCGACGGCTCTCGGCGTTATGCGTTCTTCTACAACGCCAACCAGCACGAGACCACGGCCAAGACATTCAGCTTTGCGATTTATCCCGACGGGGGCACGACCATTCCGGCGCGCTCTACGGCCGACGGTATGCAGGACGGGCTCGATTTCATCGAGGGGCTGGCCGCGCATCCGAGCACCGCGCGCTATCTCGCGAAAAAGCTGTACCGCTTCTTCGTCTCCGAGTTTGGCGACGTCAGTGAGAGCTTCGTCAGCCGAATCGCGAACGTGTACCTGCAAAGCCGGTACGACATGAAGAGCGTGATGCGCGAGGTGCTGTTGTCTCCCGAGTTCTGGGACTCGTCGAGCTACTTCGCCCGCTACGCCTGGCCGGTCGAGTTCGTCGTTCGCGCGGTCAAGGATGTCGGCTGGAGGGGGTACTCGGTCAACGACGCGCTCGCGCCGCTGTCGAACATGGGCCAGATTCTCTACGACCCGCCCGACGTGGCGGGTTGGGACTACGGCCAGTCGTGGTTCTCGACTGGGGCGATGCTGTCGCGGATGAATTTCGCGTCCGCGCTGGCGGGGAACCAGCGGTTCAATCTGGCGACCGCGGCCGCGCCGTATGCCAAGAGCCCCGACGAAGTGCTGTCGTTCGTGCTCGACTCGATGCGCACCGCGCCGCTCGACGCCAACGTGGTCGCCGAGCTGTCGAACTACCTGCACGCGACCACTGCGTGGACCGGCAATGCGGCCCAGCTGCAAGCGAAGGTTCCCGGTCTCGTGCACCTCGTGGGTGCCACCGCGGAGTACCAGTTCGTATGAACATCACAAGACGACAATTCGTCAGGGGCGGCGTTGCGGCGTTCTCGGTGACGTTTGCCGCTCCGGAATTCCTCTCCGATCTTGCGCGGGCGCAAGGCGCGCGCGCCAGAAACCTCGTCGTGCTGTTCCTCGGGGGCGGCAACGACGCGCTGAGCACGCTCATTCCCTACAACGACGCGTTCTATTACAGCCGCCGGCCGACGCTCGCCGTGCCGGCCGCCAACGTGCTCCAGGTGGGCCGCGACAGGTCGAACGTGGCGCTCGGGCTTCATCCCAGGCTCACCGGGCTCAGGCAGATCTTCGACGCCGGCCGACTCGCGCTCGTTCAGCGGACGGGCTACGCGAACCAGAGCCGCTCACATTTTCAGGGCACCGATATCTGGGCCACGGCGAATCCAGAGAGCTCGGCGGGCTACGGCTGGGTGGGCCGTTATCTCGATTCGCTGCCGTCGCCCCTCGACGCGCTCGTCGGTTGGAACACGACGCGCGAGCTGCCGCGCGTGCTGCAGGCCAGCCGGGTGTCTGTGCCGGCCATCCCGAACGCGGCGCAGTACGCCTTTGCGAGCCCGAACGGGGGCGTCGAGGCGGCGGCCGAGCGAAACGCCGCCGTTCGCATCAACTCGCACGTAGCGGTCGACCGCCCCGAGCTCGCGTTCGTGTACAGCAGTGCGCAGGCCGCGCTCGCGACGCTCGATCGGGTTGCCACGGTCGGCACCTATACCGGGACGACGGCGTATCCAAACTCCGGGCTGGGGCAGGCGCTTCGCGCGGTCGCGGGCGCCATGGTGCGTGGCATCGGCACGAGAGTCTTCTACGTGACCACCGGCGGGTTCGATACGCATTCGCAACAGAACACGAACGCCACCAACGGCGCGTATTACAACCTGATGGGCACGCTCAACGATGCGCTGCTCGCGTTCTACAACGATTTGAGGAACCAGGCGCTGCTGGAGGATACGCTCGTCCTCGGCTGGTCCGAATTCGGACGTCGAATCACCGAGAACGGAAGCACCGGGACCGACCATGGCGCCGGCGCGCTGATGATGGCAATGGGCGGCCGCGTGAACGGCGGCCTTTATGGATCGGCGGCCTCTCTCAACCCGGATCCCGCGAATCCCACGCTCGAGAACAGCGGCGCCGACGTGCGCTACGAGACCGATTTCCGGTCGGTGTACGCACAGGTCATCGACAACTGGCTTGGCGCCGACTCCACCTCAATACTCGGCGGCAACTTCCGAGCTTCGGGGATCAGTTTCATCTGAAGCGTTCGGCGTTCTGCGTGTGACGTGCGATGGTGTGGCGTGCTGCGTGCGACGTCCGGCGAACGAGAGAACGTCGCACGTCGAACAAAGCACGCCGCACGGTAGTTATCTCTTCGGGATCGTCCAGTAGAACACTCGTCGCCCTTCGACTTCGAGCGTCTGCTCGGGCACCCAGTCGCCCATGTCGAACGCGTGCGACACGATGCGCGTGCCTGGCTTGAGCTCTTTCATCAGCTTCGGCATCAGCTTCAGGTTGAGGCTCGGCAGCAAGTACAGCGTGACGACCGTCGCTTCGCTGATGTTGGTCTCGAAGAGATCCTGGTTCAGGAACCGGACGCGATCGCCGACGCCGGACTTCTGCAGGTTGGCATTGGCTTCCTTGATGCGCTGCGGGTCGATGTCGATGCCGGTGGCCCGCGCGGCGCCGAAATCCTTGACCGCGGCGATCGGGATGCGGCCATCGCCCGAACCGAGATCGAACACGATGTCGCCCTTGCCGACCTTGGCGACCTTCAACATCGCGGCGACGACCTCCGGCGGCGTCGGGACGAAGATGACGTCGGGCGATCGGAGTGTGCCCTGAGCGGCCTGGCCAGCCAGGGCCGGCGCGGCTGGGACCGCCAGCGACAGGATGAGAGCGAGGTCACAGAGAGCGTTCGAGCGCAGCATCAGACTCATCGGACAGATCCTCCTCGGGTCCGGCGAACAACGAACGTCGAACCCAGCACGACAAACCCCGCACGAAGAACGACGCACGTCCAGTAGGCCGTCACTATAACGCGTCATTGGGCGAAGATGGAACGCAAAGCCGAGTCGACGTCTTTGAAGGCAAAGGTGAAGCCCAGCCGTTCCGCCCTCGCGGGAACCACCCGCTGACCCGAAAGCAGGAGCGCTCCGGCCATTTCGCCCAGCAATAGCTTCAACGCAAACGCGGGCGCCGGCATGAACGCCGGCCGGTGGAGTGCCCGGCCCAGGGCGCGCGCGAAGTCGCGATTGGTCACCGGGTTGGGCGCCGACGCGTTGAGCGGGCCGGACAAGGTGGGCGTTCGAATCGCAAAGCAGACCAGTCCGATCCAGTCGCGCAGGTGAATCCACGGCCAGTACTGGCGGCCCGATCCAACCGGCCCGCCGGCGCCGGCCCAGAACGGCGGCAGCATCTTTGGCAGCGCGCCGCCGCCGCGCTCGAGCACAAGTCCCGTGCGGACGCACACGACGCGCGTGCGGGACCCGGCGGCGCGCATGGCTTCGGCCTCCCATTGCACACAGACGTTCGCGAGAAAGTCCTGGCCCGGCACGTGGTCTTCCGTGACCGCCTCGTCGCCGAGCGGGCCGTAATAGCCGACCGCCGAGCCGCTGATGAACACCGCCGGCGGCGAAGGGGCCAGACCGATCGCCGCGACGAGGCTGCGAGTCGCCTGCAGACGGCTATCGAGGATGCGCTTTTTCTGCTCCATGGTCCAACGCCGTGCGGCAATCGACTCGCCGGCCAGATTGATGACCGCGTCGGCACCGCCGAGCGCCGACGCCCACGCGCCGGCCGTGCCGTCGGGCGTCCACTGCACGACACGCGCGCGGCCCGCCACGGCGGCTGACTGCCTGGACAGTACGACCACATCGGCGTCGAGCGCGTCGATGAGGGAGCGTCCGAGAAACCCCGACCCCCCGGCAATGACAACTCGTGACACCAAATCCTCAGATTCTCAAATCCTCAAATCCTCAAATCCTCAAATCCTCAAATCCTCAGTAGGTTCGCCTCGCCACCCACTCCCTCAGCAGCGAATCGACCACCAGGTAGCGATCGCCTTCCCGGCTGATGACGTCTTCTCGAGTCAGCGCGGCCAGCGCCGCCTGCACCGTCGAGGGCCCGCCGAGACGCTGGCGCGTGCGCGCGTCGGCCGACAGCAGCTCGCGGCCCTCCTCGAGCACGACGGCGCGCAGCGCCGCGCGCTGCGCCAGGGTGAGACGCTGCCAGAGCGCCTCGAACATCATGTGCTGTTCGGCGAGCAGTCGTCGCAACGCGAGGTGCAGATCGTCGAGCGTGGCGCGGCGGCGGCCGGCGGCGCGGACCTCGTCCCACGTTTCATGGGCGAGCCGCTGCACGTCGTACGGCAGGTTGCCGCCGAGGTCGACGATCGCCGCCGCCAATCCGGCTTCGGGACGGATGCCCGATCGCGTGAACCGCGCGTCGATGGCTTCGGCAAACTCCTCGGCGGGAATCTTGTCGAGCCGCATGACCGGGCCGGCCTTGTAGAACGGCCGCCTCGGGCCCAGCATGCGCTCCATCAGGCTCGGTTCCGACCCGGCAAAGACGTAGCCCACGTCGCGCTGGTGTTGAACGGCCGCCCTCAGCGCGTGTTCGACCGAGCCGCCATCGAACCCGCCGATGGCCTGGAACTCGTCGAGGGCGACGACGACCTTCCGCCGCCGCGCCTCAGCCAGCCTGGCGGGCAGCTCGAACACTTCCTGCGCGAGCCGCGACACGTCGCGCTCGGCGCGGACGGTCGGGAAGGCCACGGTCAGGCCTGGCGCGGCAATGGGCCGGGAGGAGGGGGTGCTCCGAGGGAACGACGGCTCGTAGCGAATCTCCGGACGTACGGTTCGTATGGACTCGAGCAGCCAGTGGCGCGCGCGATCCCACTTGGTTTCGGCCGCCAGCAGCGCCCGCGCGTAGCCTTCGAGGAAGGCCACGTAGGAACTGAAGCTGCTGACGGTGACATCGACCGTCAGTGCCCCCCTCCGGTTCATCGCCGCGAGGGCCTGCCGGATGAGCGACGACTTGCCGTACCGGCGGGGCGAGATGAGGAACACCTTCTGGCCCGCGGCCAGGTCGCCGACGAGGCGGTCGAGCTCGGTCACGCGGTTCACGAAGGCCGCCGCCGGCACGACCTCGCCGTACACGAAGGGGTTGTCCATTACGTCTCCATGCGTAACGGTTACGTTATATCACGTAATTCCGGCTCTTGGCGGTCTTCGAACGCGCGGTCCCGATAGGGGCGGGCGCGGCGCCGCGACCCCCCGGAGCAACTGGGTTCCGGTGTATATTGCCTCATCGTCGCCGAGGGTCCCGTCGCCAGCTTCCGACTACCCGTTATGCCAGGTCAGAAAGAACGCGTCGGCCATCGTCTGGTGCTCTCGCCGCAGGAGCCCATTGTGGGCGGCGGCGCGGCCGAGGCCTTCGAAAAGCACTTGCAGCAGCTGTTTCGCAGCGGCTATCGGGATCTGGTTGTCAACATGGGCGGCGTGCCGTCTATCGACAGCGCCGGGGTGCGCGCGCTGGTCCGCGGCCACACCCACGCCCAGCACGTGGCCGGCAGCCTGCGCATCGCGGGCATGAAGCCCGCCGTCAAGCAAGTCATCGAGTTGTCGCATCTCGGCCGGGTGCTCGAGTTGTACGACACGGTCGACGCCGCGCGGTTCGCGTCGCTGCCGTGGCGCACGATCCGGGTCTGGCTGTCGGTGGCCGGCGTCTCGGGCGTCTTGGTGGCGGCCGGCCTACGATGGCCCGCCGAGCTGGGCGGCGCCGCGGTCACCGAGGGTGTGGGCGCAATCCTGCCGGGCGCCGCGGGCGCGGCCGAGGCCGCGCCGACCCACCCCTTGCAGCCCTTCGTGGAGCTCCTGAAGCTCGTCGCGGCTGCGGCCATCGGGCTGCTCGTCACCGCGATCCATCGTCCGTCGCCGCGTGAGCGGCCGCTCGCGCGGTCGATGGAACAGGCGCAGACGCTGCTCTGCGTGTCGGGCGCGATGATCATGATCATCATCGGCAACTCGGTCGCGCGCGCCTTCGGCATCGCCGGCGCCGCCAGCATCATCCGATTCCGCACGCCGGTCGACGACCCGAAGGACGTGACGATCCTTTTCTTGCTGATGGCACTCGGCATGTCCGCGGGCCTCGGCGCGTTCGCGGTGGCGGGGCTGGGCACCGCATTCCTGTGCGTCGCGCTGCTGACGCTCGAGCGGTTCTCGGGGGTGACCACGCGGATGATGTCGGTCGAGATCGTCTCCCGCGGCCGGCAGTTCCCGACGAGCCACGTCGAGGCCGTGTTCGTCCACAACGAAGTGCTGTTCGAGCCGCGTGAGATTTCGCAGGCCGACGACGTGACGGTGAAATACCTGACGTGGCTCGACGAACAGGCCTCCCTCGACGACCTCAGCAGCCAGTTGATGGCCGAGGGGGCGGGTGTCGATTCGGTGTCCTGGTCGCACGCCAAACGCGCATGACGGATTCCCCGCGTCATCGGCCTCCCGATCGCGTCATCACGTCTCCCGGCGACCGCCGGGAGGCCGTGCTCGACGTCATCCGACACGCGCGCACGCGCATCGGACTGTCGCTCTTCCGCTGCAACGACAAGGAGATCTTCGCCGAGCTCCGGCGCGCGGTCGCCCGCGGCGTCGCGGTCGAGGTGCTGGTGACGTCGCGTGCCAAGGGCGGCAAGAAGAAGCTGAGGAAACTGTGGAGCGCGCTCGAGGCCACCGGCGCCGCCATTCATCCCTACACCGACTCAGTGGTCAAGTATCACGCGAAGTACCTCGTGGCCGATGAGGGCCCCGCGCTCGTCTCCTCGCTCAATTTCACGCGCAAGTGCTTCAACAAGACGTGCGATGCCATCCTCATCACTCACGACCCGGATGTCGTGGCGGGGCTTCGCGATGTGATGGCGGCCGATTGTGAAGGACGGCCGGTGCCGGAGACCGTGTCGCCGAGGCTCATCATCGGGCCCGAACGCGCTCGTCGGCAGATGACGGCGCTCCTCGAACAGGCGCGCTCGAGCATTCGGTTGATTGATGCGAAGCTGACCGACCCGGCCATGGTGGCGCTCCTCAACGCGCGCCGCGCGGCCGGAGTCACTGTGGAGATCTTCGGCGCCAAGCGGTACGCGGGCCTCGCGTCTCACGGCAAGATCATGATTGTCGACGGCCGCACGGCGGTCGTCGGCGGTCTGGCGCTGGCGGCGCTCAGCCTGGACTTCCGTCGCGAAGTGGCGGTCATCGTCGAGGAGCCAGCCGCGGTGGCCGAGGTCGCGGAGCTCGTGCGCTTCGTCTCGGCGGCCGCGGCGAGGGAAGGGAGTGTCGCGGCGAGCGCCGCGGGAGGCACAGCGTGTTGAAGTGGACGCCGGTGGCGGTGGCCGCTCTGATTCTCGGCGTGCCCGTTACGGGCGCGGGACAGACGTCAAGGACCCTGACGACAATCCCCACGCCGGAGCTCGTCCCGTTGCTCAGCAACCAAGGCGGCGGCCAGCAAGGAGGGCAGCAGGGGGCTGAGGGCGTGCGCTTCGTGTGGGCAGACAGTCCGTCGCTAAGGTTTGGCCGCGCGCTTCGCCTCGATTTCAAGTTCAGGCTCCAGGAGGATGCGCGCAAGCCCGGCGACGTTCCGATCGATTTCGAAACCTGGGAACTCCATCGATTGCGCGTTGGCGTCGATGGCGAGATATTCAACCGCCTCCAGTTCAGCATCGAGCGCGAGTTGTACGAGCGCGAGGTCGAGGACGCGGAGGAGGAGCTGCAGACGAGACAGACGCTGTGGAAGGACGTCTACGCTGATGTGAACTTCGCGGATTCGCTCCAGCTGCGGGCCGGCCAGTTCAAGATTCCTTTCGGCGGCGAAACACTCACCGGCGTCTCGAACCTCGACTTTGTGTATCGAACGCTGGGGTCGCGGTACCTGACGCCGTCCCGAGACATCGGCTTGGCCGTGCATGGGCAACTCTTCGACGAGGGCATCAACTACTGGGTGGGCGGCTTCAAGCACGATGGCGACAACTCGAGATCTCGCAAGATCCAGGGCGGCGACGAGACCGTGGCCGCGCGCGTGACCGCGCAGCCATGGAACCAATCCGGCGGTCCTGGCATCCTCGAGATCAGCACGGCGTTCATGCGAAGCGCCGTCTCGGACGCCTCGATCCTTCCGAACGGGCTGCGCGGCCGAACGGTGATGTCGCAGTTCACGTTCTACGAGCCTGTTTTCGCCAAAGGGCATCGGACGCGCTTCGAGGCCGATGTAGACTTGATCGCAGGACCGTTCTCGAGCCGTGCCGAGTACATCTGGATGAGCGACGAGCGCCTCGAGCAGGGTTTCGGATCAGACGATCTGCCGCAGGCGCGGGCCCGCGCGTGGTACGTGTCCGGTGCGATGGTCGTCACGGGGGAGAGAAAAAATCGGCCGGTCGAACCGCGCCATTGGCTCGGTGCCCTGGAAGTGGTGGGTCGTCTCGAGCGGATTCGCTTCGCGGGAGTTCCCGGCGAGGACACACCGTTCAGGAACCCGCGCGCCGTCACGATTTTTCCAGTGACCGACGAAATGGTCACGCTGGGTGTCAACTGGTATGTGAACCGCTGGGTCAAGATGCAGGCCAACGCGATCAGGGAACACATCGATGATCCGGAACGTAGTCCAGCGCCGAATGGCGTCGCGTTCTGGAGCCAGATTGTCCGTCTCCAGCTCGCCTTGTAGGGAGGAGGTCGTCATGTCGACGCATCGCTCCGGGCCTTTCGTCTTTTTCTGTGCGATCGCACTGGCCGCCCTGTTCGGCGCACGCCAGGCCGTCGCGCAGACAACGCCGCCGCCCGCGCCCGATCCGTCGGACGCCTTCTTCGACGATACCGTCGTCCACGAGATCCGGCTGGCCATCAACTCGAGAGACTGGGTGACGCTCAAGTCCAACTACCTGGCCAACGACTACTACCCGTGCGACCTCAAGTGGGGCACGCAGACGGTCAGGAACGTCGGTATCCGCTCGCGCGGCAACGGGAGCCGGAGCGGCGTGAAGCCCGGCCTGCGCGTGGACTTCGATCGCTATACGAGCAGCCAGAAATTCCTCGGCCTGAAGTCGTTCGTGCTGCGCAACAACACGCAGGACCAGACGAACATGCACGAGCGCGTCGCCATGTTGTTCTTCAAGCGGCAGGGCATGCTGGCGTCGCGCGAAGCGCACGCGAGGCTCTACATCAACAACGCGTACTCGGGGCTGTACACGATCGTCGAGGCCGTGGACAAGTTGTTCCTCGAGAAGAACCTGGGCGAAGACAGCGGGACGCTCTACAAGTACGATTACCCTCCCACCGACCAGCCCTACTACCTCGAATACAAGGGTCCGGATTCCGCGTTGTACGTGCCCTTGCCGTTCAAGCCGGAAACGAACGAAACCGATCCGCAGCCGGCGCCCCTCGTGGACATGATTCGGACCATCGCGGAGACGTCGGGAGCGTTGTTCCGCCAGCAGATGGCGCAGTTCCTCGATCTCTCCAAGTTCGTCAAGCACGTGGCCGTCGAGGTGTTTCTGGCCGACAGCGACGGCTTCCTGGGCGACTGGGGGATGAACAACTTCTACCTCTATCGCCCAACCGACCGGAACCTCTTCACAATCCTTCCGTGGGACAAGAGCGAGGCGTTCAAGGACGGCCCGACCTACGAGATCTTCCGCAACATCGACGACGTGGCGGAGGCGAACCGCAATCGGCTGATGACGCGCGTGCTGGCCGATCCCGAATTGAAGAACCTGTTTCTCGACACGCTGCTCGAGCTGGCACGCTCGGCGTCGGAGCCGCTGGTCGTCGCACCGGAGATGACGCCCACCGACACGAGGGGATGGCTCGAGCGCGAGACCGAGCGCGAGTACTCGCAAGTCAGGGACGCCGTGCTGGCGGACCCCGAGAAGGCGTACACGAACGATGAGTTCGAGGCAGCGGTCGAGGCGATGCGGGTGTTTGCCCGCCAGCGCGGCGATTTCGTGAAGGCCGCGGTCGCCAGAGCACGGCCGTAGCGCTCAGCGAGCTCGGCGGTGGGCGTCGTGACGCTTTTTCAGGAAGGCCGTCGCGCGTTCCAACAAGCGCTGCCGGTCGAGGCCCGCCCGGCCGTAGGCCACGCGATCGCATCCAAACTCGACGAATCCCACATGACCCGCCGCGTGCGCCGGCGGTTGAATCCGGCATGATTCCGCAGCCGCGGGCGCAAAGCCGAACAGGTGGGTCAGCCAGCTGGCGCGCAGACCCGCGGCGCGCCCGAATGCGATGGCCGTGTCGACGTATGGCGCCGCGATCACCGCGCGGCCTTCAGCCAGCGCGGGCCGGATGTCCCACCGCAGGCGAAACGCGAGGTCCGTCGCATAGAGCAGCAGCAGCACGCGCGCCGACGGCGCGCCCTCCTCGTCGCGGTCGCCGAGATCACCGAAAATGCCCGACGCGTCCCATGTGCTGATGCTTGCGACTCGGTGGCCGCCCATCCGCCATTCACGCGCGGCAGCCTGCAGCGCCGGGCCGCTGACCCCGTCGATGGCGATCAGGCGGCCGGGGGACGTCGACGTCGACGTCATCGGTGGGCCCCGATCGACACGAGCCAGTCGGCGACTGCGTCGAGGTTCCACTCGGACCACGCGCGCCGCTCGCTCTCACGAAAGATTCGCCGAATCTCCAAATGCTGGTCGCCAATCGACTGCTCGGCGTCCACCGTCATGAAATTGAAAATGATTGCGAGCGACTCGTACTCCCGAATGATGCGTTGGATGAACTGCTTGTAGCTCTCGACCGGATCGATCTTCTCGGTCACGTCCTGGCCGGCCTCGTAGAACCCTGGCGTGCGCGTCGTCGTCACGCGCTGTCTGGACGTGTCCGCCGTCACCGCAAAGTAGAAGACGATGTCGGGCCAGAGGAGCGGCTGATAGAGCCGCAGCACCCAGTCCAGATCGAGTCCGCGCGCCACGTCGCGCGCCAGGCCCGTGAACAGAAAGCGGTCGGCGATGACGAGCTTGCCCTCCCAGAGGGCGGGAAGCATCACGCGCTCGACACGGTGGCGGAAGTCGGCCGCGTGCAGCAGGGAGAATTCCTCGGGCCCGAGGGACCTCGCGGATTTCCTCGCCTTGATGATTGGTTTGATGAGCGTCGACGAGTTCCATTTCGTGGTCACGACGTCGTAGCCTTCGGTTTCCAGCCACTTCTTGAACAGCTTCCGCTGCGTCGTCTTGCCAGAGCCGTCTGGACCCTCGAAGGCCACGAGCAAGCCCCGGCGGCGCCCGGGATCGCCGAAGCGCGCGCGCGCGCGCTGCCGGACGTTGCTCATGGCGCTAGGGTGGCTTTCATCGACGTCGACGACCTGTCGACTGTGAACTGTCAACTGTCGACTTCGCTACGAGGAAGTGCAAAGCGATTTAATAGTAGTACACCGGCAGGTCCACGATGACGCGCCGGCGAATGAGCTCGTCGAGGGCCGGCGGCCGCCCGCCGGCCTCGAGGGCCTGCAACAGGGAGGCGTCCACGGTGGTCTCCTCGGGCAGGTAGTGGCGGCACCCGCCGTACTCGGCCTCGTAATCCTCCGACGGGAATCGGAGGCGCAGCTGCAGCCGGCCGCCCGCGCGCGTCGTTTCGTACAACGGGTTGATGCGGTACGTGCCGCGCAGCGCGCGGGGGTGATCCACCGTATGGGGTTCGAACACGCCGGGATGCCGGGTGGCGATGATCGTCAAGCCCGGGTCGGCGTCGAGTGCCTGTTCCGGGTCGCGTCTGGCGAGATCGACGACGCCGCGCGAGACCACGTCCGAGAAGAGGCCCGCGGCACCAAACAGACGCGGTTGAAGCGTCTCGAACAAGTCGCGATACCCAGAGGGCGGCAACGGCTGCCCCTGCGAGGGGCTCCACGCCTGGGCGTTCCGCGTATGGTTGATGGCCACCGCGCCGTTTCCCCGATCGCCGTCGATGGCGCGAATCAGTTCGCCGACGAACTGGCGCTTGGTCCAGATGTACTGAAACGCGTCGGCGCACATCGCAAACCCGAAGGCCCCGCGCACGAACGGCAGCGGCGCATTGGCGTCGCAGCAGACCGGTTCGCACCCCGGCGCCGTGAACCGGCGCGCCAGCCAGACCTTCACGAAATAGAGGTCGGCCAGGACGGGAGGTCCGGACGACAAATCGAGGAGCGATCGGGTGAGGTGGCCCGATCCGCCGCAGACGTCGAGCGCGCGGCGCCCGTCCAGTACCGTTCGCGCGACCGCGCGCACCACGGCATCTGCCACGACGTAGGTCGGGTCCGAGAAGCGGTAGAGAAAGTAGCCGCCTTCGAACCCCTCGCCGAGCGACTCGGCGAGGTCTCGATACGTGGCCGTGGCACAGGAGGCGACGGCCTCGAATCTGGCCGCGGCAGCCTCGTCGTCGAGCCCGATCATCGCGCGAAGCGCCAGGGCCGGCCGTCCGGCTTCGAGGTGCGCGCGCGCGGCGATGGCCGCCGGCTGCAGATGGAGCACCGGAATGCCGTCGACCACGGGGAAGATGCAGCAGTGGCAGCCCAGGAGGCCCTCCTGAATCCCCCTGTCGTCGGTGCGATGACACATCGACGTGACGAGCTCGAGGCGGCCGCCGCAGTAGGGGCATCGCAGAATGTCCAGCATCGCGCACTGCATGTCAGGTCAGCTCCTCGAGCACACGCTCGTTCGAGACGCCCTCGGGCGCGCGGCGAAAGTGCTCGACGCCCAGCCAGCGCCGCGCCTCCTGGTGGTCGATGCTCGTGAAGGGATTCGCGGCGCCCATCTGGCTGCGATGACAACTGATCGCTTCGAGCTTCCGCGGCACACAGTCTTCCACGTGCACGACGAGGGTGGGCAGTCTCTGTCCGTCGCCAAAGGCGTTGGGCGGGAGGCTCCAGAAGCCCGCGGCCGGCGGCGTCCAGCCGCGCGCAGTCGCCGCATCGACAATCGCCCGCATCACGCCGCTCGGCATCGTCACGTAGTAGAGCGGCGGCGCGTCCGCCCCGAGGCTGCGCACGGCCGTGGTCGCTCGCTCGTGCACGCCGATGTGGTCGGGATGCCAGTAGAGCCCGTCCTCGTCGAACGTGATCAACGCGGACGGTGCATAGTGTCGGATCGCCAGCACGATCTGGGCGTGCAGCTCGGCCACGCCTGCCCACCGCAGGTTGCCGTCCGGATGGTCGAGGAGCAGGACGTCGCGGATGCCCAGGACCGCAGCGGCGTCAGGCAGCTCGCGAGCGCGGTCATTGCCGAGCTCATGGTCTGGAACCGGTCCGCTCGGAGAGCCGCGTTCGCCTCGCGAGGCGCAGAGCAGAACGATCCGCGCGCCTTCGTCGGCGAGTCGTGCGAGCGTACCGCCGCAGGCCAGCGATTCGTCGTCTGGATGAGCGAAGATCGCGAGGATGGTCCGCCCGTTCAACCGGCCCACGTCATGGCTCCCTCCGGGGCGTCTTGTCGGGGCCACGAAAATACGAAGGCCCTGGCGGCTTCAAGGCCCGCCGATAGACGGCCTCGTATTCGTCGACCATGCGAGCCACGCCGAACCTGGCCACGGCGTGCGCGTGCACGCGCCGCCGATCCAGCGCGAACACGCGGTCGAGTCCTCCGATCATCTGCTCGGTGTCCGTGAACACGATGCCCGTCACGCCTTCATCGACGATTTCGCGCACCGCGCCCCTGTCGAGGGCGGCCACCGGCGTACCGCAGGCCATCGCCTCCGGCAGAACGAGCCCGAAGGGCTCGCCTGCCTGAATCGGATACAGCAGGGCGCGCGCGCCGCCGTAGAGCTTCACTTTGGCGGCGAAATCGGCCTCGCCGTGGTACACGATGCTCGTGCCGTCCACGAGCGGCGCGACCTTCTCGCGGTAGTACGCTTCGTCGGCAGCGGCCAGCACGAGGCGCATGCCGACCCGTTTGGCCACTTCGATCGCTTGCAACACGCCCTTGCCTTCGGTGAAGCGTCCGAGAAAGAGCAGGTAGTCCTCTGGCATCTCTCGCAGCGTGAAGCGATCGGTGTCGACGCCGTGAAGCACGGTGCCGACGACGGTGACGCCCGACAACAATCGGGCCTGCTCGTTGGAGATCGCGACGAACCCCGCCTCCGGGTATCGCGACCACAGCGCCACTTCCGCCGCGCTCGGCGAATGGTGGAGTGTTTGGAGGAGCGGCACGGGGCAGAGACGAATGAAGGCAAGCGAGATGGGGAAGTAGGCGGCCTCGTAATGAATCAGATCGAAGGCCCGCGCCTGCTCGACCGCTGCGGCGAGGTTCAGCATCTCGTAGAGCTCCCACGGCCACATGTGCTCGTCCTCCCAGTAGCCGCGCGGAAACATGGCGTGGAGCCTGGCGTCCGTTCGGGAATCGCCGGTCGCGAAGAGCGTGACGTCGTGCCCACGGGCCACGAGCCCTTCGGTCAGAAGCGACGTCATCTCCTCGACCGATCCCGATTTGGGCGGCGGGATCGCGGTGGCGACCGGGCCGACGTGGGCGATTTTCAACGGGCGCACGCGTCCTCGACCAGGCGCGTCAGGATCCGTTTCGAATCGAAGTGCTCGCGGGCAACTTCGAGCGCGCGCCGCGCGTGCCGCGGGTAGTCGCTGTTGATCGCGTCGATCCCGGCAAGCGCTTCGTCTGGCGACGAAAAGGCCAGCAGGCCCTCTCCTGACGGTAAGTGCGCGGTCCACCCCGTGTCCTGCACCAGGGCGGGCCTGCCCGACGCCAGGTAACACTCGGTCCGGTCGCTGAACCAGCCCGATCGCGTCGACACGTAGGTGTGCTTGGCGACGCCGAACTCCGCCTTCGAACGCTGGATGAAGTCGCGATACGCCGAAGGCGTGCGCGACACCTGCATGGCGTCGGCCGTGGACCAGCCGTGTGCGTGCAGGAGCGCTCGTGGTCCGTTCACGGCGAGCTCGAAGGGCTGTCTGGTCCGCGCCGGGAGGTCGATGTATTGGACGAATTCCTGGTCCTTGTTGCCGCCCACGTCCGTGAAGCTCTCGATCTGCCACGTCATCACCGTGGTGAATCGATCGCCGGCAGGCTCGCGCGCTTGCCACTGGTCGAGCGTCACGGGCTGCCACGTCTTCCGCCACACGAAATCGCCGACCGGGACGGGCGACCGCGCCGTGCCGATGTTCGATCCAAAGGTGAACAGGCAATCAAATCGCTTGAAAAAGTCCACGTACCAGGGCTCCGCCTTGGCGATCGCGAGCTGCGTGAACGCAGGATCGGAATCGATGAAAGCCGTCCGCGGGATGCGCGCGTATTCGTCACGCCAGAACCACGACCCGCCCGACAGGTTCAGAAACAGATCGGCGTCCGCGCAGAAGCGGCGCACATCAGCGGCGCTCCGGCCATGGTAGCTGCCGTCGTAGTTGACGAACGCCCAGCACTCGCCGAGGCCGAACGGCTCGAGCGCTCCATGAATGTACGACGTGCCGTAACGCGGATCGAGGGAGCGGGTGTTCTGGATCGGATCGTAGACGCACTCGCCTGTGTCTTCGATGTAGAAGACGTCGTGCCCGAGCGCCCGAAGGCCGAGCAGATACATCAGGGAGCACCACGTCACGCCGCCGAATGGATAGCGGGCAATAATGCCCGCGAACAATATCTTCATAGAGACGGTCAGTTCCGTGCGCTCTGAATCAACTCGTCTACGGTCTGGGGCTCGTCGAGCGACTTGCCGACCGAAAGGCGCGCGCACATCCGGCGGTACAGCTGGTTCGATTCGAGCAGCTCTTCGTGGCGCCCCTGCGCGGCGATGCGGCCGCCGTCCAGCACCAGAATGCGATCGGCGTCCCGGACGGTCGACAGGCGGTGCGCGATCACGATCGTCGTACGCCCGGCGCGCAGGCGGCGCAGGGCCGCGAAGACGATTTCCTCGGAGATCGAGTCGAGCGACGAGGTCGGCTCGTCCAGGATCAGGATAGGTGCGTCTTTCAGAATGGCGCGCGCCACACTCAGGCGCTGGCGCTCGCCGCCCGAGAGTCCGCCGCCGGCTTCCGTGATCGCCGTGTCGTACTGGCGCGGCAGATGCGAGATGAACTCGTGGGCGTGCGCCGCCCGTGCGGCGGTTTCGATCTCGGCCTTGGTCGCGTCGAGCCGTCCGTACCGCAGGTTGTCGGCAATCGTTCCAGAGAACAGCACCGGATCCTGCAGCACGAGGGCGATCTTTTCACGAAGCGGCCTGACGCGATAGTTCCGCACGTCGACGCCGTCGACGAGGACTCGCCCTTCGGTCGCGTGGTAGAAGCGCGGAATCAGGCTGACGAGGGTCGTCTTGCCCGCGCCGGTCAGGCCGACGAGCGCCACCATCTCTCCGGGCTTGGCCGAAAAGTTGATCCCGTGGAGCACCCTGGTGCCATCGGGATAGTCGAAGCCGACTTCGTCGAACTGAATGTCTCCTCTGATGGCGATCGGATCGATCGCGTCAGGCCTCTCGTCCGTCTCGGGTACGAGCGCGAACATCGCACGCACCCGGCGCGCGCCCGCCAGCGCGCCCTGCAACTGGCCCGTCGTGTGCGCGATCGCCGACAGCGGTCCGTAGACGGCGCCCAGATACGCGAGCACGACCGTCAGGTCACCGACGCTCATCCGGCCGCTGAGGACGTGGCTGCCGCCGACAATCAGCACGAGTGCCGTGCCGGCCACGGCGATGGTGCCGACGACCGCCCCGAACAGCGACTCCTGCCACGTGATCGCAATCCGTGCGCCCATGACCTCCTGGCCGAACCTCCGATAGCGGTCGAGCTCGTACGGCTCCCGCGCGAAGCTCTTGACAAGCCGAAAGGCGGAGAACACCTCGTACACCCGCTGCAGGAGCTTCGACTCGATCTCCTTGACGTGCTCGGTCCGACTCGCGAGGGTCCGCACGTAGTAGCGCAGACACAGATACAGGAAGGGGATGGTCGCGAGCGACAGCAGCGCGACGGTCACGTCACGCGTCAACAGGATGGCGAACATCACGGCGAGCGTCGTGAACGACGTCGCGAGTGGAAACACACCGCTCATGACGAGGTTTTCAATCGCGTAGGCGTCAACGTCGATGCGGTACACCGCGTCGCCCGTGCTGGTCGTGATGTGATGGTGCAGTCCAAGCGCCTGCAGGTGCTCGAAGAGCCTGGCGCGCAGATCGTAGACCATCCTCTGCCCGGCGTCGACCTGCACGTGCCCGGCGTAGGCCGACACGAACTGGTTCACCACCTGTAGCAGCACGCCGCCCATCACGACGATGGCCAGCATCCCGAGCAGGCGGCCGCCGGTCATGACGTTCAGCCACGTGCGCGCGGGCTCTGGAAACGGGTGAGCCTGGTTGTCGAGGACGTTGTCGATGACGATCTTGAGCGGCCACGGCTGAAGCGCCCCGAGGGCGATCTCGGCGGCCAGGAGCGCCGCAAGCAGCGCCACACGCCCCCGGTACGGGCGCAAGTACGAGAGGATCCACCGGGCCAGCGGCTGCTCCGCCTCTGCCTGAGGTGTTGAGTTCAATTGCGTACCTTGGCCGGCGGCGACGGCGCCGGTCTGCGCACCTGGGGCGAGGTCGTCTCGGTCCGGACGGGCAGGGCCACGAGGCGATCGAGGCTCGAATCCGCAATCCAGAGCGATGCGCGGAGCGGAGCGTAGGCGACTCGGGTCGGGGCGCCAAACGTCAAGCGCCCTTCGCTGCCGATGTCCCGGATGATGCCGTCGGGCCCGACCGCACGCACGCGGCCGTTGTAGTAGTCGGCGATGTACAGCGTGAGTCGTCCTGCAGTGTCGGGCACGACGGCGATGCCGGCAGGTCCCGCGAGCGACGCGTCGGTACCGCGCCCCCCGTCCCCCGTGCGTCCCCAGCGGCCGCTGCCGGCGACGGTCGTGATTCGTCTGGTCCCTGCGTCGACCTTCCGCACGCGCTGGTGATGCATGTCGGCGATGTAGATATCTCCGTTTGGTGCAATCTCGACGTCGCTCGGCATATTGAGATGCGCGTCGGTCGCCGGTCCGCCGTCGCCGACCGGTTCATCGTCGGCCGGCCGGCCGTCGCCCGCAATCGTGTGGATGAACCCGGTGGCGTGGTCGATCATCCGCACGCGATAGTTCAGCGTATCGGCAATGTAGATGTCGCCGTTCGGCGCGGCCGCCACGGCGCTCGGCGTGTTGAGCGCCGCCTCGAGCGCGGGCTTGTCGTCGCCGTCGTAGTCGCTGTCGCCCGAGCCGGCAATCGTCGTGATCACACCGGTCGGCCAATCCACGCGTCGGATGCGGTTGTTGTGCGAGTCGGCCACGATGAGATCACCATCGGGCGCCACGGCCACGCCGTCCGGCGTGTCGAGCTGCGCCTCGGTGGCGGCGCCGAAATCGCCTGAGAAGCCCGCGCCGATCGCGTTGTTGCCGGCCACCGTGGCGATGGTGTTGTCTCGCCTGTCGATCCGGCGAATCACGTGATTGTTCGAGTCCGCGAAGTACACATCGCCGTTCGATGCCACGTCGATCCCGCCTGGCGTGTCGAGCCATGCGACCGGCGCGGGACCGTAGTCGCCGGCAAATCCCTTCTGCGCGCCGATGACCTCGGCCGTGGCGGCCTCGCGCAGCATGAACGTGCCGGTGCCAAGCGCGAGAATCATCACCAGGAAGACGACCGCGCTTCTGAGCCCGTAGGCCCTGAGCATCGAGGGTGCCACGAGCGGGGGCCTGGCCGGCCCCGGCTTCATCGCGATCATGCCGAGGCCTGCCGCGACGGCGTCGACTGCGCGATGCAGGAGGGCTGTCGCCTGGGCGGTGCGCCATGCGGTGATTGCGGTGAGCGCCACTGCGAGGAGCGCGGCAGCTGCTCCGGCCAGCGGCCAGCGCAGCGCGACGCCCGCGCCGGCCGCCGCGAAGAGCGCCGCGGCGAGCGCGACCGCGCTGACGATGCCGAGGCTCGTCGGCCGGAGATGGGTGCTCACACGAAGCAGCCCCCTGCCGGCGCCGTGGTCTTCGACGAGCGCCCGCAAGTCGAGCCACGCCCAGCGCCCGACGAGCACGCTCACGTCCCGGTCTGCGGACCACCCGTCGTCGATCTCGACGACGCTGACCGCGCGCGATCGCCGCAACCAGAGCGTCAGCTGTGCGAGCACGTGCTCGGTCGACGTCCACGTGTCGCTCCAGAACCGATCCTCAGCGACGCTGCCCGACAGGAGCAGCAGCGCGCGCCACGCCTCGCCGAGCGAGGGCCGCGGTCCGCGGGTGGTTCGTCGGGCGGCCACCGGCAGCGCCACTTCGGGCGGCGAGAGGACGCCACGAATTTGCCCCGTGAGCCGCGCGAAGGGCTGGATGAAATGCAGGTACGCGACGACCGTGCGATACCAGAGACGGTTGCCGGCCAGCGAATCGACGTCAGATCGGAGCGCGTACGCCACGTTTTTCGCGATCGTGGCGGAGAGCCCGACACCGCCCGATCCGAGTAGAAGCGCCGCGGCCCACTCGTGCCCCGAGGTGGCCGCCACCGCGAGTCCCACCAGGGTCAGCACGAACGAGATCGCCTGCCATTTCACCGAGTGCGGTAGAAACGCGAAGGGATGAACGTCGGTGCGGTACACAGACGGGAACGCTGCCGTGCCCCAGACACCCGCGTTGATTTTCGCGCCCCAGAGCGACCGAACGAACGGCAGCGGACTGTAGATGCGTCCGTGCCACAACATGCGACCGTCCAGAAATTTCTCCGGGTGGTGCGCCATCAGCCAGCGTTCGCCTTCACCGTAGCCGACTTGCTGATGCCAGTAGGCCTTCACCGACGAGCGGTGGTGGTGCCACACGAGCGCGGCCGCAGCAAACCCGATCTTCCAGCCGCGCGCCTGCAGCCGCCAGCACACATCCACGTCATCGCCCGCGCGCAGGTAGATGGGGTTGAAACCGCCAATCTCGACGAGCGCATCCTTGCGAAATGCCATGTTGCAGCCCGGCACGTGCTCGGCGATCCGGTCGTCGAGCAGCACGTGCGTCGGGCTGCCCGGCGCCCGCGCAATCGATTGTGCCATCGGCGGATCGTCGGCCGGGACCACGTTCGGCCCTCCCGATCCGACGACGTCCGAGGCGAGGAACGGCTGCACGAGGTAGGTCAGCCAGTCGGGATCGACACGTGTGTCGGCGTCGGTATAGGCCACGATGGTGCCACGCGCGTCCTTCAGACCGACGTTACGCGCGGCGCTCAAGCCGCCGTTCTGAACGTCGATGACGCGCACCCGCGCGTGCGCGTGCGCAATCGCGCTCGTGCGATCGCGCGAGCCATCGTTGACGACGATTACCTCGTAGTCGGGATACGTGAGCCGCTCGAGCGATGCCAGGCAATCCTCGAGCGTGTCGGCTGCGTCGTACGCGCAGACGACAACCGAAACCTTGGGCCACTCGCGACGCGCACCCGGCGGAAACGGCGCGTCGGCGAAGGCCGACCGCGCGGCGGCCGCCGCGGGTTTCGGGCGCCGCGCCGCGTCGACCAGGCCGAAGGCCCAGTCTTCGACCGGATCGCCGCCGCGCCACCACTCGTCTGTCCACGCGAAGGCCACGGCGCCGGCGGCGCCTTCCGCGAATGCGGCGCGAATCTGCATCGCGGTGAGAGCGGCCTGGCCGTCAGCGCCTTCGCGAATGCTGTCGGCTCCGGCTTCTGCGAGGACGAGCGGCCTGTGGCCGGCGATGTGTTGCAGCCGCGCCAGATAGGCGCGCAGCTCCGACTCGCGGTGCAGATACACGTTGAACGCGCACACGTCGAAGAACGACAGATCCAGGAACTCTGTCGGCGGAAAGTT
>MEKT01000038.1:0-7056 GCA_001767435.1 Acidobacteria bacterium RIFCSPLOWO2_02_FULL_65_29
ACCAGCAAGGTCACCGGCCAGACCCCGACGAAGATTCCCCAGCGCTCGGCGTGAGCCTCCATCAGGGCGGCTTTCAGCGTCGGGTCGGCGATCTTGCCGACCGCGTTGACGAAAACGTCCTGCTCCCAGGTGGCGATGCCGGCGTGACGGTGCAGCACCGCGAGCAGCATCGCCAGGCGGTTCTGCTCCAGGCCCACCGAGAGCCGGCGCGGATTCGGCGCATGGGCCGGATGGTGGCGGCGGTCGACTCCAGAGTCAGCCGCCTGATGCCTGGATACCGAAACGCCGGAGATCGCACCGCGCGAGGTCGATGCCCGCGACGCTGCGAAAGGGCAATGTAGCGCGAAAGCAGAGGTTTCATGAAACGTTGCGCGGGCGGTCCCGGATTGATTTTCTTATCCGTATTCGACTTTGTGCGCGTTGGGGTTCGTGCACCCGAGCGCGCCGCCCAGCGTCGGGCAGGACATGCAGCGCTACAACCTGGTGGCGTCGATCGGTTTCATGTTCGACACCACGCTCGCCATCGCGCGCATGAACTACGATAAATGATGGATCGGATTATACTTCAAAGATGCTTTCGGCATGCAGGCGCACAAGCCGATTCGGCCCAAGAAAGAGATCGGATTCCGCAAAGCGCGACTTCACACACGGAAAAAACAAAGGGTGAGAGTGGCTATGGCAAATCGTCAAAGTCGAACCGGCGGCAGAATTGTCGTCGATGCTTTTCGCAACCATGGTGTCAAGCATGTTTTCTGCGTGCCCGGCGAAAGTTATCTCGACATCCTCGACGCCCTTATCGACGTTTCGAACGAGATCCAGCTCATCAGCGCGCGGCAGGAAGGCGGAGCCGCCTATATGGCGGAATCCTATGGGAAGCTGACCGGCAAGGCCGGTGTCTGCCTCGTGGCCCGAAGCCCCGGCGCCTGCAACGCCAGTATCGCTATCCACACGGCCTACCAAGACGCTACGCCAATGGTGGTGGTGGCCGGACAGATCCGGCGGAATTTCTGGGGACGCGGGTCTTTTCAGGAGATCGACTTCAGCCGGATGTTCGAGCCGATGGCTAAGTGGGTCGTGCAGGTCGAGCGTACCGAAGATCTCCCCTATTACATGGGTCAGGCTTTTCGCATTGCGCAGGAGGGGCGTCCGGGTCCCGTGATTCTCGCCATGCCAGAGGACATGCTAGCCGAGCGCTCGAACGTGGGGGATCTTCCGGTTTTGCAGGTGAACCGGCAGGCACCCGATCCGACCCAGATGCAAGAGCTGCGAGCGATCCTCGAGAAGGCCGAAAGGCCGATTCTTTATGTCGGCGGAAGCGGTTGGACAGCGACCGCGAAGAAAGGGCTCCGGCAATTTGCCGAAGCGAACGGCCTGCCGGTCTGCTGTTCATTCCGCCGGCTCGACGCGTTCGATCACGACCACCAGAATTTCGCCGGCGAGGTCGGCCCCGCAGCCGCGCCGGAACTCGTTAAGCGGATCAAGGAATCCGATGTCGTTCTCGCGGTTGGAACCCGGCTCGGGGAACATGCCACCCAGGGCTACACCCTGTTCGATGCTCCGGTTCCAAAGCAGAAGCTGATCCACGTCCTGCAGGGTGCCCGCGACTTCGGTCGGGTATTCCATCCCACCCTGGCAATCCAGGCGGACATGGAACTGTTCGTGAATGCGGCAAACGCGCAGAAGCCCGTGGATGGTGCCCGGCGTGCGGCGCAAATCGCCGACGCACGCAGGCAATACGAGCTGAACCTCGATCCGTCGAAATCCCCGAAAGGCGCGGTCGACCTTGGTCTGTGCATGGTCGCGCTGGACAAGCGCTTGTCGAATGACGCCATCATCACGTCCGATGCCGGCCACTATACCGGCTGGGTCCAGCGATTCCTGCGCCTCAACGGCAACCGCCGGTTCCTCGCCCCGGTATCGGGCGCGATGGGATACAGCGTACCCTCTGCAGTGATGGCAAAGATTACCAACCCGAAGCGGATGGTTGTAGGCCTGGTCGGGGATGGCGGCTTCGGCATGACCGGAAACGAGATCGCCACGGCGGCGGCTTGTGGCGCTGCGCCGATCATCGTGATCTTCAACAACGGCATGCTCGGTTCGATTCGCGCCTGGCAGGAGATCAGCTATCCGGGCCGCGTGTCCGGAACCGACCTGGTGAATCCCGACTATGTCAGGGTGGCCGAGGCGCATGGCGGCTTCGGAGCCCGAGTGGAGCGGACCGAGGATTTTCTTCCTGCATTTGATAACGCCGCGCGGTCGGGAAAGCTCGCCGTGATCGACCTTAAGATGGACCGGGAATCAATCACCACGCGTGTCAGGTTGACCGATATTCGCGAGGCCGCGTTGAAGCGCAAGGCGGCCGCTGCCTGATCGCGTCCATTTCCCTTCGCTAAACAGCAGAGGACGCGCGATGCAAGCCCGGGTGGGATCGCGCAGGCTGCTCAGCGCGTTTTGCGCAGGCAAGGCGTTCGCGGCGCGCGGCAAGTCGGTGCCGCTCGTTTCACCGGTCGATTTGCAGCGGTGGCGGGCACCACTCCTTTCAACGCCCCCATCAACCTGCTCGTCCAAAAAGCGGCGCCGGCTCTTGCTGCAGGAAATGCGAACGTCGTAAAGCCGCATCCAGCTAGCGGCCGAGCCGGATGAAATCGAGGATCTCGCGGCCGAGGCGCTCTTCCGCGGTGTTGAAGTGCGCGATGATCGAGGTGTGGTTGTGGCCGGCGAGCCAGACCATGCGCGGTGCGCGGCGCTTGGCCGCGGCGAGGCGATGGAAAAGCTCGGCGCAGTGCACGTCGAGCAGCGGATTTTCGTACTCGGCTACCGCGATCATGGTGGGAACGCTGTCCGCCGAGACGTGCGTGACCGCCGAGCAGTCCTCGAGCACGGCGGGATCGGCGCCATAGTAGGCCTCGACCTTGCGCGCGTTGGGATTCTCCGGAAGCATCTCGGCGCGCACGCGACCGCTCAGCACCACCAGGCCGGCGACGCCCGGGCCGGAGGCCGGCTGCAGCCGGCGGTCGTACGCGTACGAGCCGGCGTGCGCCGCGCCGGCCGAATGCCCGACGAGGAAAATGCGCTCCGGGTCGCCGCCGTGCTGCGCGATGTTTTCCCGCAGCCATCGCACCGCGAGTGCGACGTCCTGGGAGCCGCTCGGGTAGCGGTGCCCGGGCGCGAGCCGGTACTCGATATTCACCCCGACTACGCCGTTGCGCGCAAAGTAGTAAAGCACGTTGCTGTAGACCTCGGCGGTGCGGTTGCGGTCGCCGTCGACAAAGGCGCCGCCGTGGACGAAGATCACCACCGGCAGCGAACCGGCGCCGCCGGAGCGAAAGACGTCGAGCTGCTGGCGCGGGTGGCTTGCGTAGGCGATGTCGCGGATCACTTCGACGCCATCCTTCGGCGAATCGGCAAGGAGCGCGGAGAAGCTGTCCATCATCGCGCGCACATGGCCCGGGATATTCTGCCCCCAATTGCGGCCCAACTCGACCATCTGCTGGCGCAGCGACTCGGGGACGGGGGGACCGGTTCTCAAGACGGGGCGAAGTTCAGCTCCACGCCGACGTTGTCGGGGTCGCGGAAGAATACCTGCGTCACGCCGGTACGCTCGATCACCCGGCTGGTGAACTCGATGTTGTTCCTCCTGAGCGTCGCGAGCGTTTCCTCGACGCTCCCCTTGGCGATGAATGCCAGGTGGTCGACTGCGCCGGTCTCCCGGGTCGGGATCGCCTTGTCGAAGATCACGTGGACGATCGGGTGGTCGCCGGCGTACAACCAGACGCCGGGGAAGCTCAGCTTCGGACGCGGCCCGACCTTGAGGCCGACGATCTCCGAATAGAACCGGGTGGTGCGTTCGGGATCCGAGCTGAGCAGCGCGTAGTGATCCAGGCCAACGACAGCCATACCGCCTCCCTTTCGCTACTTGCCGGGGTCGTACAGCTCATGAGTGAATTTTATTACTATTGGCCCATCAGCAGGTTCGGCAGGAAGGTGGCGACGTCGGGCACGTAGGTGACGATCGCCAGCACGACGAGGTTCACCACGATGAACGGCCAGACGCCGCGCGTGATGTCGACCACCTTCTTGTTGAGGGTCGAGGCGGCGACGAAGATGTCCAGGCCGAACGGCGGCGTGATCATCGCGATGCAGGCGTTCACGCCGATCACCAGCCCGAAATGAACCGGGTCGATGCCGAAGGACTTCGCCACCGGGAACAGCGCCGGCACCATGACCAGCATCGCCGCGCCGGGATCGATGAACATGCCGGCGATGAGGAACACGATGTTCACGATGAGCAGGAACGTGAGCGGCCCGGCGTCGATCGCCTGCATGAAGGCGAGCACCGCCTGCGGGACGTGCGCGATGGTGATGAAGTACGAGAGCGCACTGGCCGCGGCGATCAGCATGAAGATCACGGTGGTCAGCACCGCGCTGCGCTGCGCAACGCGGATCAAGCCGCCGAACGTCAGCGTGCGGAAGACCGCGGCCTCCACGAACAGCGCGTACAGCACGCTCACCGCCGCGGCCTCCGTGGGGGTGAATACGCCGGAGTAGATACCTCCCAGGATGATGGCGGGCATGCCGAGCGCCCAGGCGGTGCCGCGCAGGGCCTCGCTTGCGGCGTCGCGCTGCTGCGCAGGGCTGCCCACGCCCCGGCGCCATACCTCGTAGGCCACCAGCGTGTGGAACGCGAGGCCAAGCACGACGCCTACGGCCAGACCCGCGGCGAACAGGCGGCTGATCGACGTTTCGGTCAGCCAGCCGTAGATGATCAGCGAAATGCTGGGCGGTATGAGCAGCGCCGTCTCGGCGACCGAGATCACCAGGCCGAGGCTGAAGTTTTCGCTGAAGCCGGCGGCGCGCAGGCGCGGATACATCAGCCGTCCGAGGGCCGCCACCGTCGCCGGGGCCGAGCCGGAGACCGAGCCGAACGCCATCGAGGACACGACCGCGGCATGTCCGGCGCCGCCGCGCGCGCCGCGGAAACCCGCCTCTGCGGCGCGGCTCAGCAGCCGGGCTATACGGCCGCTGGCCATCAGCTCGCCGGCGAAGATGAAGAACGGAATGGCGAGCAGGATGCTTTGGTTGATGCCCCCGACCATCTTCTGCACCAGGATCTCGTCCGGCACCGAGCCGTAGAACGCCGCCTTCACGAGGTAGACGGGCACTCCCAGCACCAGGAACAGCTCGAATCCCAGCACCAGCATCAGTGCCGCCACGGCAATGATGACCCAGATCATGCCGTGCTGCCGTCGAGCCAGGCCGCCGCGGGCGGCTGCCGGCGCGCGTCGCGCACCGACACCAGGCGCAGCAGGAAGCGGAAAGCCATCGAGGCGAAACCGAAAGCCGGCGCCACGTACAGCACATAGGCCGGGATGCCGAGCGTCGGGTTCATCTGCCCGGTGCTCATCACGAAGCGGGTAAGCTGGACCGCGATTACGGCGCCGCCGAGGCAGGAAACGAACCCGACTACGTCGATGAGCGCGAACAGGATGCGTTCATGGAGCGCCCGCAAGCGGCCGCGGATGAGATCCACCGAGACCTGCCGGCCGACCTCCAGCGTGATCCCGGCGGCGAGGAACACCACCCATACCAGCATATAGCCCGCGGCTTCGTCGATCCAGGCGAGCGCGCTGGCATACGACGGCGTCAGCGTGCGCACCAGCACGTTGAAGCCGTACAGGCCGGTCATGACGATGAGCGCCGCCGCGGCGCCGTAGCGCTCGGCGGCGCCCAGGACGTCGGCGACGCGGCTCAGCCAGCCCTTCACTTCTTGGCGAGGGCCTTGAGCTCCTTCTCGTACAGCGCGATCAGCGCCTTGCCCTCGGCGCCGGCCTGCGCGAGGTAGGCATCGCGCCCCGACGGGTAGACGATGGCGCGCAGCTTGGCGCGCTCGGCCTCGCCGGCGATACGCACGTTGAGCCCCGCGGTCTTGAAGAAGGCGAGCGACTCCTGCGCATCGGCCTCCTTGCCGCGGTCGACCTCCGGCGCCACCTCGCGGAACGCGGCCCGGACTGCGTCGCGGTGCGCGGCCGGCAGGCGCTGCATGAAGCGCGGGCTGGCCAGGATGCACTCGATGATGGCGCCGTGGTCGGTCACCAGCAGGTTCTTCTGCACCTCGAAGAATTTCATCTTCTGGATGATGTCGAGCGGGTTCTCCTGGGCGTCGATCACGCCGGTCTGCAGCGCGGTATAGAGCTCGCCGAAGGGCAGGACGATGGCCGAGGCGCCCAATGCGCTGAACTGGCCGATGAGGATCTTGGAGTCCATTACGCGGAAGCGCTGGCCCGCGATGGCAGAGATGTTGTTGAGCGGCTTGTTGGAGGTGAGCTGCTTGCGCCCGCCCGACCACAGCGCGATGGGCTCGAAGCCGCGCTTGCGGAACGACTCGAGCACTGCCTGGCCGAGCCTGCCTTCGCGCAGCTTGCGCGACTGCTCGCGGTCGGTCGGGAAAACATAGGGCACGTCGAAGATCGATACCGCCGGATTGAAGCCGCCGAGGAACGACGCCGGCGTGATCATCATTTCGAGCGTGCCGAGCTGCACGCCTTCGCCCATCTCGCGCCCCCCGCCGAGCTGCGACGACGGAAACACCTGGATCTCGACCGCGCCCTTGGTGCGCTCCTTGACGAGCGCGGCCGCCTTCAGCAGGCCGCGGTGCTTTGCGGTGGTCGGCGGATCCTGCGATGCGAGCTTGGCGACGAACTCAGCGGCGCTCGCCGGCGCGGCCAGCGAAACCAGCGCGGCATAAAGAATCGATTTCAGAACTGGCGACATGTCCCCTCCTCCTTTGACGGAAGGCTAGCACAAGGTCGCCGGAAAAGGGCGACCACAGGACCGCGCGCTAGCCGACGTGCTATCCGCTATCCGTCACGCTAGCTAGAGATTCCTCAGCAGCTGCACTGCCTGGTCGACGCGCTCGACCGCAAGAACCTCGAGTCCCGCGATCGCCCCTTTGGGCAGGTTGGCTTTCGGCACGATCGCCTTTTCGAATCCGAGCTTGGCGGCTTCCTTCAGCCGGTCCTGGCCGCGCGGCGCGGGACGTACCTCTCCGGCCAGGCC
>MEKT01000038.1:7142-8226 GCA_001767435.1 Acidobacteria bacterium RIFCSPLOWO2_02_FULL_65_29
CGGGCTCCGCAATCCGCACGCCGCCGACCGCGTTGACGAACACGTCCTGCTCCCAGGTGGCGATGCCGGCGTGTCGGTGCAGGACCGCGAGCAGCATCGCCAGGCGGTTCTGCTCCAGGCCCACCGAGAGCCGGCGCGGGTTCGGCGCGTGGGCCGCGTCCACCAGCGCCTGGATCTCGACCAGCAGCGGCCGCGTGCCCTCGAGCGTGGCGAGCACGCACGAGCCCGAAACCGGCTTCTCATGATTGATCAGAAACAGGCGCGACGGATTGCTGACGCCCTTCAGCCCCTTCTCGGTCATGGCGAAAACGCCGAGCTCGTTCACCGCGCCATAGCGGTTCTTGGTCGCGCGGATCAGGCGGAAACTGGAGTGCGGGTCGCCTTCGAAATAAAGCACCGTGTCCACGATGTGCTCCAGCACCCGCGGCCCCGCGATCGCGCCTTCCTTGGTGACGTGCCCGATGAGGAACAGCGCGGTGCCGGACCGCTTGGCGTGGCGCGTAAGCTGCGCCGCGCCCTCGCGCACCTGCGCCACCGAACCCGGCGCGGACTGCAGCGCCTCGGACCACAGCGTCTGGACGGAATCGATGACCACGACGCGCGGCCGGGCGGCATCGAGCGTGGCGAGGATGCGCTCGAGCTGCGTCTCGGCGAGCAATTGCACCCGCGACGCGTCCAGCGCGAGGCGCCGCGCCCGCAGCGCGGTCTGCTCGGCGGATTCTTCGCCCGTTACATACAGGGTTTTCTCCAGGAATTTTTCATTAGAAAGCGCTTGAAGCATTAACGTTGACTTCCCTATCCCGGGATCGCCGCCCAGCAACACCACCTGGCCCGGCGCCAGGCCGCCGCCGAGCGGACGGTCCAGCTCCTCGATCCCGGTCGGGATGCGCTCCAGGTCCTTTGCCTCGATGGCGGAAAGCGCCACCGCATTACCGGCGAGTCCCGGCTTGCGCTTCTCGCTCAGGGTCTCACTGAGCGTCCCCGCCGCGCTGCACGACGGGCAGCTGCCGAACCATTGCAGCGCGCTCGCGCCGCATTCCGAGCAGACATACGCCGTTTTTCTTTTCAAGGAATCTCGCCGACC
>MEKT01000038.1:8313-8824 GCA_001767435.1 Acidobacteria bacterium RIFCSPLOWO2_02_FULL_65_29
CACAGGGTCACCGGGGAGCCGATATAGGCCTCCGGGATGTCGCTGATGTCGACGCTGATCATGTCCATCGATACGCGCCCAACGATGCGCGAGCGTGTTCCGTTGACCAGGACCGGCGTGCCAACCGGGGCGTTGCGCGGGTAGCCGTCGGCGTAGCCGCAGGCGACGATGCCGATGGTCATCTCGCCCGCCGCCTCGTAGGAAAAACCGTAGCCGACCTTCTCTCCGGGCTGCAGGTGCTGGGTGGCGATGATCTCCGAAGCCAGCGTCATCGCGGGCTTGAGGCCGAGCGACTCCGCGCTGCGCGCCTCTGCTCCCTGTCCGAACGGGGAGCAACCGTAAAGCATGATGCCGGGGCGTACCCAGTCGGCCCGGGTCTCCTGCGGAAAGCGGATCAGCGCCGCGGAATTCGCCAGCGAGCGCGGCGCCTGGTAGTCCTTGGTCAGCTCGGCGAACCAGTCGAGCTGCGCCTTCACGCCGCTCGCGCCGTCGGCGTCGGCGAAATGCGTCA